>NZVE01000082.1 GCA_002697345.1 Paracoccaceae bacterium
AACAAGCCGAAGAAATAACATGAGAGCATCCGAAGTTGTAAAGCCTTATCACTTATATGCCGCTACTGTGTTTGTACAACAGCCGGGCTACACTGGTAACATGGACTTTACTGTTTCAGCACAGACTCATTTTGAAGCAAGACAATTAATGAAAAAAATGTATAACATTCCTGACTATAGAATTGGAAGTTTACGTTTAGTTAAGTCAGGTTAAGCAGGCTTAACAAACACAAAATACTTTCTATCGTTAGCATCTTGTTTGAACGTTTCTAGTTCTAATCCAAACTCTTTAGCAAAGTTGTGAGCAACTTCAAAACTCCACTCAAAGACTTCTACCCAAGGCCCGTTCTTATGTTGAATACCAGGATTGACTCTAAAGAACATCTTACCACCTTTAGCAAGTAGTTTGTTACAGTTTGCTAGTCGGACTCTGATATCTTCAAGTGAGTTAAAGTTAATAGAGCCTAATGCTATGATTGCATCAAAGTGTTCGTCAACGTTTGCGTACTCTAAGATGTCTACTTGATAGTCTGACATGTTGTTGTAAGGGTCAATGCCAGTCAAGTTTGGAATACGTTCTTTAAACTGATTGTACCCACACCCTACATCTAATACTGCTTTAGGATTTAATTTCTTAACTTCATCAACTAATGCCCAGCCTGTGTAACTATACATTTCTGTCTGTGGCTTCCAAATCTCACCAAAGAACATACTAGAATATTTGATATCTAATTGATCTACTACAGATGCTATTGTGCCTTCCCATCTGATCTTTGCATCTAACTCCATTGTTTCTAAAATGTCTTCTTTAAACTTTTCAAATTTAACAGGAGTTATTCCCATTTCTTCAAATGTTGTTTGCTCATTAAGATTTGATGTTACGTCTTCATACTTAGGTAAGTTTAACGCCTCTTCTAAATTGTCTATTACAAGTTTAAAAATTTTGCTGTTCATAATTTTTTTCTGCCTTAAGATGTAAAATGTATAAATATCTTTGAATTTCTACTATTATTTATAATTTTTTGCGAAGTGCGTATATTTTTACAAAAAATAGAGATAAATACTATTGATATATCAAATAGAATCTTATAAGGAGAGTAATATGAAATCAAGTAAAGAATTTGTTGCTGATATTGCCAAAGGCAATGAAGCATTATTCAAAGCAAGTCAGTTAAATGTTGCAGATTACTTTAATGATATGCCTGATCAAGAGGCTTTAGTAGAGCATTTTGTTGGTCGTATGGTTAATGAAAGAATGAACATGGTAGAGATTAGCAATAGTATTGCTTCTATGCCCGCTGATGCAGATCCAGTTGAACTACAAAACTTATCTAAACAAGCATATGATGAAGCAATTCATTTTCGTTTAGTTAAAGAAGTTATCGAACACATCACTGGTGAAGAAGTCGATGTTGCAAAAGCAATTGCAGACGAAGAAGCAAAACCTACTGCTAAAGGCGCAAGTCTTTTAGAAAAGTATGATGCTGATTCAGACCCAGCCGCTCTTGCCGCTTATCAGTTAGTCGCAGAAGGACGTGCAGAAGCAGTTTGGAACACAATGGCAGACGTAATCGAAGATGAGTTTATCTCAACTCGTTATGCTAAAATTGCTAAAGACGAAGGCTTTCACAGCACAATCGGTGCAATGAAACTAGAAACTCTAGTTGGTGATGCTGAAACTCAAGCACGTGTTGAAGAACTTGTTTCTAACATGCGTAAAGACTTGTATGAAATCTCATGCAAAAACACTAGCCACAATGCAGAAGGTCAAAAATTAGTATCAGAAGCATACGGTTGGTAAGAAGACTTATGTAATGAAGATCGGTCTTACACAGAGGATTTTACATTACAACAACACGGCGTATGATTGCTTAGAACATGGTTGGTACAGCCTACTAAGTGATCATACGTTTTTTTATATCCCTAATATCATTGAACAAGACTATAAAAAGTTAGTCAGTGATTTAGATATGATTATCTTTACTGGTGGAGACGCCAGTCCTCACAGAGTTCTAGTAGAGACAAAAGTATTAACGCAATGTTATATACAAGACAAGCCTGTACTAGGTGTTTGTCACGGAGCATTCTTTATAAACGAATTAGAGCAAGGTGTTAACAGCACAATAGAGAATCATTACAACACTACTCACAAAGTAATTTTAGAAGACCAAGAATACGAAGTAAATAGTTTTCATATGAATCAAATTAAAGAAGTTGGTGCAGACTTAAATGCGATTGCTCATGCAGACGATGGTAGCATCGAAGCATTTAAACATAAAAACAGACAAGTTTGGGGAATAGTTTGGCATCCTGAAAGAATGGAAGAAGCAGTATTACCCACAGACCTTAGGAGTTTAATACAATGAAAGGCATGACAAACGTTTTTGGAGAGTTAGACATAAAAGATCGTTGGAATCTCAAAATCATCAAAGTAGAATCACACGAAGTTAAAAGTTATACACCAATCGGTATGGCATATGTTATGATGAGAAATGCTAGTTTTGAAAGCAAAGACATCTCATTATCATACAAGTATGGATGTGTCAATACAAGAGATACTTTTACTATAGAATGTGAAGAAGATAGTTCTGCATGTATCGTTGATTTTCCTGGACTTAGTTTATTAGAAACTCGCATCTTTATACAAGAATGTTTAGACATGGGCAATTTAAGTTACATGGACGGTGGTACAAACACTACTGCAATCAATCCAGGAAGACTAGGTGACCCNGTTATTAACTATGTNCATTTNCCTGCTCANATGTATCAAACATTACACACGCATCCTTCTCACAGAGTTGGACTAGTCATTAGAGGCAACGGCAAGATAGAATTANACAACAAAGAATACTATGATGTCAATGAAGGAGAGATATTCTTTATGCGTAGAAACTGTTTACATAACTTTATCTGTGAAGATGAAGATGTAGTTGTCTTTGTATGGTCTCCTGACAGTGGCACAGGTCCTACAGACGAAGTTAATCCATTAAAGATCAGGACTTATGTTGGACAGCAAAGATATCACAAGTAAAAAACTCTTAATCATTACAGGACCTCAAGGCTCTGGTAATCATCTATTCAGTAGACTGTTTAGTTTACATGATGATGTTGGTGGTTGGAAAGAATTAAACGATCAGTATTGGATACCCAGTGATGAAGAAACATTTGCTGAGTATTGGGTGCATCCAGAGAAACTAAAAGACTTTGACTTCAGTGAACATGACTATTGGGTAGCAAACGTCAGTTGTCCGTTCATGTATGATGGTGTACGTTATGTTCCTATGATCAAAGAGTTTGCAGATGAATGTAAACAACTAGGTATTGACGTTACTATCGGTATCATTGTGAGAGATAAGAACATCAACGAAGCACAACAACTCAGAGTTAGAAAAGAAGTCACTATGCCTATAGCACTTGACTATTACTATGACAATCTGTTAGAATATAACACGCATTTCTTAGACCACGAAGCATTCTTCTTACACAAGTCTCATTATTTAAAGTATATTAGCAAAGTGTTAGACTTTCCAATTGCATATGACAATCCAAACATAATGAAGTTCATTGATGAAGATGCAAATCACAAGTATGTCAAGTATGTAGATCAATATTGGCTTGACAAAGAAGTGTTAGACGGTATTAGAACAAAGAAAGAGAGAAATATATGAAGTATATATTTGTAGCAGGCGCTCCAGGATCTAAATGGAGTAGTGTCTGTAAAAACATTTACTACAGTGATTCAATAGATCAAACTGATGCTAGTGAAGACAGAGAATACTGGCATGATGCTAGTGGACAATTAGACTTAATGCATATCGGTGCATATTTTGATCCAGGCATGGAGTTTGGAGATTTCTTTGACAATATTAACAAGTACACAAAAGAAGAATGTGAAGTAGAGTTTGATAGACCTTTCTCAGGCGAAGGTGTACGTATTATTAAGAGTCATGTGTTCGCACATCACATAGACTTTTTAAAAGATAACTGGCCCGACTGTCCTATTGTTTTAGTTCACAGAGATAATGACGCATGTATAGGTTGGTGGGTAAGATGTGGACACTTTGATATTACATACCCTTTGTATCATAAATATTATGTGAACTTAAAAGAAATGAGTAAGATTATAGATGATCAAAACAGAGATATCGTCAATGCATGGAAAAGATATGGTGGTATTAGTCCTAGAGACAACAGAGATTTAGCAGATATATTAAAAATCAATCAACCATCAGAAGAATATGAACAAGACTACAATCTGAAAGATATCGGAGTAAAGGTAATATGACACAAAGCAGTTGGGAACAGTTAAAACTTAGAAGTAATTATCATTTTGATCCTAAGATGATGCACCCTTTATATGATACAGTAGATAGAGTAGGAGAGTTAGACTTAAGTAGTATTCCGCAAGAAGAATTAGACAAAGTAGTTAAAGAATCTAAAGAAGCAACTTGGCGTACAAGAGGCAATCCTAAGAAAGAATCTAAAGTCAGAGGCGAAGATGAATTTATACAAGAAGATTATGACTTAGAAAAGACAGGCTATGGTGTTGATTACGTTGTCAGCAATCTTAATTGGGAAGTTCCTGCTAACCTACAAGCAATAGCGGATGCATTTGGATTAGATGATATGATGACTAGAGTTCATGTACAGAATCCAGGTCAAGTATGGAACTTGCATATGGATAAGTTAGAGAAATGGAACTTTGAAGATCCAAGTACTGTAGAAAGATATATGATTCAACTATGTGACTGGCAACCTGGTCAGTGGTTCTCTTATGGTAACTATACACATGAGCATTGGAATGCAGGTGATGTTACTACATTTAGATGGCAAGATGTTCCTCACTCTACTGCAAACGCAGGACATCATCCTCGCATAACATTACAAGTTACAGGTGTTCGTACTGAAAAATCTAAAGAATTTATACGATTGCTAAGAAAAGGAGAGTTATAACAACTCCTTTAGCAAATGCTACCCAAAGTAGGGCATAATCAGACAGATTAAACTTTCGTTGTACTGCCCATACTGCTTCTTTATGTCTTGTTAGTAAATGATTCATAGTTCTTCCCTCTTATCAACGTCTTTACAGATTTCTTTTGCAAGATCACTACCTGTTGTTACAAATATAAACGGAAAAAATGCATGTATTATCACTGCAAGTCCCGTCAATAACATACTTAGTCCGTAATATAACGCACAACTTAAATGTTCCATGTATGTTTCACCTAAAGAGTGCGGATGTTCTGTAAATTTTCGAGTAAGTTTATTGAAAAATGTGATGATTTTGCTCACCGTATATTTTGATATACTTGCCAGCAACTTCATCGGCTTCCATTTCAATTGGAGATCCGGGATAACTAGACCCGGGTGTAATCATGCCTTTTTCACCTTGTCTAATATGTACTAATTCATGGAATACTGTTCTAAGAATATCAACTAAATTTCTGTTTCCATAGACCCAAATTTCATCTGATCCTAATTCGTGTCTACCTGTGTGATGACCGTCTTGTGCTTCTTTTGTATCATAACTCAAACATACTTTGGGCATATTTTCTACTTTTAAAACATCTCCCATCCAGTGAGCGCCTTTTGTTACTTCATCTTGTATGTTTAAGCCATCATCAAACATTTCATCAGATGCAGTTAATTGTTCTCTTGCTTTATGGGCTTGTTTAGCGGCGTCTTTGGCATTACGATAAATTTTACCTTTTTCGTCTACGTTGTATTGATCACTCTTAATCTTGGGAAGTCTATTTTCCAAGTCTTTAAGCGGTGATTCATTGATAAATTGATGTGCCCTCATAGTATTATTTATCATAAAATGCTTTTGGGAAATGTTTTGCTTGACTTGTATCGCATTAAATATTACAATAGAAACATGATATTACCTGAATCCGACAAAGCATTACACATCATCTGGGAACTAGAGTACGAGATGCTTAATGAACGTAACTGCGGTTACACGGGTTCTGATATGAAGAAACGTCTATGGGAGATTAAAATGAGAGTGGATAAAGCAATTGCAAAGGCTCCTACATATCATGGTGATCCAAACTACGAACAAGAATATCTTGTAGAAAAAATTAAAGGCAACGTATGAAGTTAGGCATTATTGGTACTGGGTTTGTAGGCTCAGCAGTTCAAAGTGGCTTTGTCACAGATACTGAACAATTTATAGTAGACCCAAAATATACAGATAATACAATAGAAGACTTAGTTAATTGGGACGCAGAGATTACATTTGTATGTGTTCCGACTCCTCAACAAGAGACACACTTAGATGTAGATACTTACATAGCACGTGAAGTATTACGAGAGTTAGATCAGTTAGAATACAAAGGTGTCGTAGTAGTCAAATCAACTATCACTCCGCATCATTTAAAGCAGTTTAAGACACTTTTTAGCACATTACGACTAGTATATAACCCTGAGTTTTTAACTGAAGCAAACAGTTTACAGGACTTCATTAATCCAAACATGCAAATATTAGGTGGGGAGTTACATGATTGTATAGAAGTAGAACAAGCATACATTCATCATAGCAAAGTTAAAATCGTACCCACATTCAAAACAGACTTGACATCAGCAAGTCTAATCAAATACACAATTAACAGTTGGTTAGCAACGAAAGTATCATTCTTTAATGAGTTATTTCATTTGCACCAATCAAGTGATGCTGAAACATCATGGGAACAATTCACAGATATGCTGAAACGAGATCCAAGAGTTGGTGACAGTCATATGCAAGTACCAGGACCAGACGGACAGTTTGGATTTGGTGGACATTGTTTGCCCAAAGATACAAAAGCATTACTATACTATTCTAAAGTAGAGGGGGCACCACTCACTCTATTAGAAAAAATCATCACGCAAAACGATGATGACAGAAACGGGTAATGTCACCCAATAAAATGCTTGACAGTATGCAGTTAATCCTGTATACTATGCATATAGATTTACATTCAATCACAGGAGATAATAATGGCAGGTAAATACTTTAATCCAGAGCAAGTTAATAAGATGAAGCAACTTGTAAATGAAGGCATGGCAGTAATGCAAGAAGTCGAAACACTTAATGGTGGACTGACTGATACTGTAAAAGCAATAGCAGAAGAACTTGAGATCAAGCCTTCTATTCTAAAGAAAGCAATCAGAATTGCATACAAAAGCAAACTAACTGATACAAATGCTGACCACGAAGAACTAAACGATATATTGGAGACTGTAGGCAGAACTCTTTAATGTCATATGTCGATGCAATACATGATAAGTCTGCGGAAAGAATTCATGTCGTAGAACGTAGTCCTGCAGGTGAACGGATATTTAAAGAATATCCTACTAACTATGTTATGTACTATGAAGACAGCAAAGGTAAGCATCGTTCATTGTATGGAACTCCTGTCAAAAAGTTTTCGTCACGTAAACAAGCAGAATGGGAGAAAGAGAAACGCATCCACGGTAAGAAACGTCTGTTTGAAGCAGACATTCCGATCGTCTTTAGATGTCTCAGTGAGAACTATCTAAAGGTTGATGCTCCCAAACTGCATACGTGTTTCTTTGATATTGAGGTAGACTTTGATCCTAGTAGAGGATTCTCTCCTCCAAGTGATCCCTTTAATCCTGTAACTGCTGTAAGTTTATACTTAGACTGGCTTGATCAATTAGTCTGTCTAGCAGTTCCCCCTAAGCATATGACATATGAGACTGCACAAGAAGCAATTGCAGAGTTCCCTGATACAATGTTGTTTAGAACAGAGAAAGAATTGTTCGATGCATTCTTCTCATTGATTGAAGATGCAGATGTGTTGTCGGGTTGGAACTCAGAAGGATATGATATTCCTTATATGGTCAATCGTGTTACACGTGTTATGTCTAAAGATGACACTCGTAGATTTTGTTTGCTTGGACAGTATCCTAAGAAACGTAAGTATGAACGATTTGGTAAAGAAGAAGAAACGTTTGACTTAGTTGGTCGTATTCACTTAGACTATCTACAACTTTATAAGAAGTATAACTACGAATCTCGTCACAGTTATAAACTAGATGCGATTGGTGAAATGGAAGTTGGTGAAAAGAAGACTGAGTACGAAGGATCACTGGATCAACTATATAACAAAGATTTTAAAAAGTTCATTGAATATAACAGACAGGATACATTACTACTTAAGAAACTAGATAATAAGTTGCAGTTTTTAGAACTTGCTAATCAACTGGCGCATGAGAATACTGTATTGCTTCCAACTGTTATGGGCTCAGTTGCTATGATTGAAATGGCTGTGATGAATGAAGCACATGAACGTGGTGTAGTTGTACCCAACAAGATAAGATCAAATCTCAATACAGTTAGTGAAGGTCAAGCGGCAGGTGCTTATGTGATGAATCCTAAGAAAGGACTGCATGAGTGGATAGGCTCTATCGATATCAACTCACTATATCCTTCAACGATTCGTGCATTGAACATGGCTCCAGAGACTATTGTAGGTCAAGTAAGACAAACGTTGACTAATAAGTATATGGAAGAGAGAGGTCTTGAACTAGCAAAGAAAAAGCCTAGATATAAAGAAGGAGATGCTCCAGTTGAAGGTCCCGTCTTATGGGAAGGTCTGTTTAGTTCATTAGAGTATACTGCTATTCAGAATCAGGAACGTGGCACAATGCTAACAATCGATTATGAAGATGGCAGAGAAGAAGAAATGAGTGCCGCACAAGCATGGAAGATGATTTATGATTCTAACAATCCTTACATTCTTAGTGCTAATGGTACAATCTTTAGATCCGATCAAGAGGGTGTGATTCCTGGATTGTTATCTAAATGGTATTCTGATCGTAAAGTGATGCAGAAGAAACTTAGAGAATCTACTACAAAGACAGATATAGACTACTGGGACAAGAGACAGTTAGTTCGTAAGATTCTACTTAACTCAGCATATGGTGCACTTTTGAATGAGCATTGTCGTTTCTATGATAAACGCATAGGACAAAGCACAACGTTGACAGGTCGTTCAATCACTAAACATATGTCAGCATTTACTAATGAGATAATGACTGGCGTATATGATCATACTGGTGACTCAATGATTTATGGTGATACTGACTCTTGTTACTTTAGTGCATGGCCCATGCTTAAAGATGATCTTCCAGCAGACATGTCATTAGAAGACAAGAAGCAAACGTTTATCGACTTATATGAAAGTATGTCTGATCAATGTAACGTATCGTTCCCGGGCTTTATGGAAAAAGCATTTCATTGTCCACGTGATAAAGGACTAATCATTAAAGGTGGTAGAGAAGTATGTGGTGACAGAGGATTGTTTATCACTAAGAAAAGATATGCAATCAATATCTATGATGCAGAGAACAAACGTACTGATACAAACGGTGCAATGAAAGTCAAAGCAATGGGCTTAGATTTAAAGAGAGCAGATACTCCTGCATATGTACAAGACTTTTTAATGGAAGTCTTAGAAATGACACTATCAGGTAAACAACGTGATGAAATTATTGAAAAGATTAAAGAGTTTAAGATCATATTAGGTAAACAGGATTCATGGACAAAAGGTTCCCCTAAAGGTGTAAACAAACTGACTTCTTATACAATGCTTGAAAAGAATTCTAAGACTGGTAGAGCAAACATGCCGGGACATGTCAGAGCGGCAATGAACTGGAACACACTCAAACGTGTACATGGAGATAACTACTCAATGGAGATCATGGATGGCTTTAAAGTTGTCGTATGCAAACTAAAGTCTAATGCAATGGGTTATACAAGTATCGCATATCCAACTGATCAACTCAGACTTCCTGAATGGTTCAGAGACTTGCCATTCGATGACAATCTGATGGAGTCTACACTTGTAGATGAAAAGATCAGCAACTTGTTAGGAGTTCTTAAGTGGGAC
The DNA here is from genome assembly GCA_002697345.1 of Paracoccaceae bacterium. Lineage (GTDB taxonomy): Bacteria > Pseudomonadota > Alphaproteobacteria > Rhodobacterales > Rhodobacteraceae. The sequence goes on from NZVE01000082.1 coordinate 9,900, forward strand.
TTACGAGCAAACACAGACACTAATTCAACATTTGATGAGTTGTTTAGTTTCGGGTAAACGCAATGACCAAAGTACTTGCATTACACAATAAATCCAGATATAATACACAGTATATCTACCTAAATACATTACGAGGAGTATAAATGAAAGATAATTTATTAGACATCATCGGTTACACGCACAGTCTAGGCATCATTGATCTTGTTAAGATCGTGGGAACTGATACTGAAACAGAAGTCCATGCTATTGCAGAAGACAAATCTGTTATTGTTACAGGCAAAACTAAAGTGCCAGTTACAGATTTTTCAGGAACATTCGGTATGCCGAATCTGACTAAACTAAAAACTATTTTAGGTTTTGATGTCTATAATGATGATAGTGCTGAAATTTCTATGACTAAAGCAAACAAAGATGGCAACGAAGTGCCGAGTGCTATTCACTTTGCAACTAAGCAAGGCGACTTTATCAACGACTATCGTTTGATGTCACAAGCCATCATCGAAGAAAAAGTTAGAAATGTCACTTTTAAAGGCGCCACTTGGGACGTAGAATTTGAGCCTACAATCGCAGGCATTATGCGTCTAAAAATGCAGGCATCTGCTAACTCTGAAGAATTGAACTTCACTACTAAAACAGAAGACGGCGATCTTAAAATCTTCTTTGGTGACCCTTCAACTCACTCAGGTAACTTTGTGTTTCAACCTACTGTAACAGGAGAACTTACTAGATCATGGATGTGGCCTGTTAAAGTATTTTTGTCAATCATGGATCTTCCTGGTGACAAGACTGTACGTATCTCAGATCAAGGTGCGGCACAGATTACTGTAGACAGTGGTTACACAGTTTACGAATATCTATTACCAGCACAAGCAAAGTAATTGATAATTACTCGTAGTAAAAGTCATTGGGAGAAACCTGAACTGTGGACACATGGGTACCACAGTCAACAGGTTGTAAGATTTCAAGGCTTGACTATCGATATTATAGGAACCAAATATTCATATATTAGTATAGGAAAAGTTGCATCAACTTTTATGACGAAGTTTTTAGAAAAGTTAAACTATCCTGAAATTATATATGATTATAACATAGAAGATGAATATAGACTTCCTCAAACATACATAGTTGTATTACGTGATCCAATTGAAAGATGGTGTTCTGGAATTGTTGAATACTTAGTTAATAATAGAAAGTTTAGAGGAAATGATTCTATGACTTTTAACTTAAAGGATAGAGAAACATTAGATTTAATATTTGGTTATGCAATTTTTGACAGACATACATGTCCTCAAGTCGATTACTTGCATAATATAGATACAGATCAATGTGTGTTTTTTAAATTGGATAAAGACTTTGAAAACAATATAAGACGTTTTACAGAAAAAGAATTAAATGTACCCACAAACAATGTAATTATATCAGATAATATGTATAATACATCAGAAAGAGATACTCATAAAGAACTTAGAGAAGTAATTAACTTTGAAATTAATGACAACCCTAGGTACTTAGAGCAGATAAAGTCTCATTTTGTTGATGACATTATCTTATATAACTCAGTAAATTATTATGAATGACAAAATTATGGCAGAACGGATCGATCTTTCAAAAGAGCATAAGCCGGATTGGGCACTGTTTTTACCCGCAGTCAGCAGTTTCTTTATTGCTGGTTTAGGTAAGCAACGTGATACGACAACTGAGGATTATTTCCCTCAAGAACGTATCCCAGCAGGGTTCAACGGAGACGTAGAACGTCTGAATTTCTTAAACTCTAAAGAAGGTCTGTTCACTTATAAGTGGGGATTGTATTCTGCTGGCCATGCAGACTTAGATGTAACCAAAACAATCCCCACTGAATCTATCATACGTGATAGAGAAGAGGGCACATTTATGTTAGGCGATTCGGGCGGCTTCCAGATTCTAAAATGTCAGTGGCCCGCTGATTGGAAAGACCCGAATTGCCCACGTGCAATGAAGAAACGCATTGAAGTTCTGACATGGATGGACACGTATATGGACTACGGCATGTGTTTAGACATACCTTCACAGTCATTAAGTACATATCATGTTAAAGATAAAGATGGTAAATCAGTGCATGGTATTCAAACAATTGAAGAGGCGATGATTGCTACTCACATTAACAATGATTATTTCATTCATAATCGTAGTGGTGCTTGTAAATTTCTTAATGTATTGCAAGGTCTAAATCACACTCAGTCTGACGAATGGTATGAGCAAATGAAGATGTATTGTGATCCGATTAAGTACCCAGATAATCATTTTAATGGCTGGGCGTTTGGTGGTCAGAACAAGATTGATATTCATTTAACATTGAAACGTATTGTAGGAATTATACACGATGGTTTACTAGAACAAGGCAAGCATGATCTTATTCATTGTCTAGGTACATCTATCTTAGAATATGCTGTCTTGTTTTCTGATATACAGAAAGCAGTAAGAAAGTATCACAATCCTGATCTTCAGATCACATTCGATTGTGCAAGTCCTTTCTTTGGTGCGGCTAAAGGGTTAGCATATTTCAACTCTAATATGGAACACAATACAAAGTGGACATACTCTATGGAGAAGACTGCTGAGAACAAAGACTTTGATACTGACATGCGTAAATTTAGTGACGCCGTAATAGCAGAAGGCATACATGAAAAGTTTGCTGACTCTCCTATCACTAACGCAATGGTTATGAAGGACCTTTGTTATCGTGGTCATGGTTTCTTAAACAAGCATGGGAAAGAAACTAAAACGAGTTGGGACACACTCAGTTATACATTGCTACAGGCACACAATGTCTATCAGCATATGTTTGCAGTACAAGAAGCAAACAGACAATATGACTCAGGGTGTGTCCCCGCAATGTTGATGAATGAAACATTTGAAAGTATTAGATTCGGAGACTTAGTTGATGAAATATTTTCACTTAACGACAGACAAAAATCATTAGACTTAATTGATAAGCATAGTAGATTCTGGATGCAAATTATGTCAGGATCACAAGGCTTTTCAGGTAAAAGGTCAGTTAATGCAGGCACAATGTTTGATCAACTGTTTACTGAAAATGGGTAAATCGATGCTTGACATTGATCATAAAGCCGTGTATTATTAGTAATGATAGAAATATTGTTTTGGAGTATAGTAGTTATTACATGGGCATCATATGGAATGCATGTAATAAAGGAATACATAAGAAATCATATTGAATAGGAATGACAAATGAGTATAGAACCGATGATTAAAAAGCCGAGTTTATTTAGAAGAACTGTAATGAGTCTAGTATATGGCTGGAGACGTGTAATGGATGTGAGATATAATCCATTGAAGTATATCCCAGACCCAAGTCTACAGACTTACTTTATGCTAGTATTGTTTACTGTATGGAGTGTGTTCTTTGGCTTCTTAGCCGCAAACTATTTAGGATTCTTTAATTACAATACAGTAGTCAGTATCTTTATTCATGTTGCTGTATTATTACCCTTAGCATTCACTAATGCAATCTTTATTGATGCAGAACGTGACGGGCATAAGTGGCTTAAAGAATGGAAAGAAGAACAATCAAGGTATAAGTTAGTATTAAATAGACTTAAGACAAAGAATTTAACACTATGGGATCCAAGTAAGGAAGCATAATGAGAAGTATATGGGTAACATTTAGCAAAGAGGGTATACATAAGTATCCTGGTGCTGATACAGATCCTAAGTTAGCAACTGGCGACTGGGACGATGTATCGTTTTTAGGTTATCCTCACAGACATATATTTCATTTTAAAGTATGGATTGAAGTCTTCCATGATGATAGAGATATCGAATTCATACAGTTTAAAAGATGGTTAGAACGTTTGTACGCAGAAGTAGAAAGCAGTACAAGTGTATTACAACTTAATCATAAGAGTTGTGAAATGATCGCAGACGATTTGGCATTAGAAATACAAACAAAGTATCCGAATCGTTACATTAAAATTTCAGTAGCCGAAGATAATGAAAACGGTTGCGAAATGGAGTATCCGAATGATTTTCAGATGTCTGAAAGCCTATCGGGTGCATAAACAAAGGTAATATGAGAATAGAAGGAATATTACAATGGCAAACCCTAAAACTGTTAAAGTTTTTGAGGACCTTGAGGCTTACACAGGCTTCTGTAAAGAATATGGGTATAAGGTTAGGCCCGAACATCTTTACAACAAGAGCAGTCGCATTTGGCGACTATACAGTCAACGATATCTGGCAGGGAAACCCGTCAGAAACATGTGGGAAATAGATGGGCAAAAATACGAAAAAAGAAAGTACTACAGAAGGCGCTAAAAAAGTGACTACTAAAAAGACGCCTGCTAAAAAGAAGGCTCCAGTCAAAAAGCAAGTTCCTGGACAGGGTAAAAAAAGAGTTGCGAAAAAGACTGAGCCTAAAAAGAAGCCAGATGGACTTACCAGAAGAGAGACAGTCTTACTTGATCCTTTAGGAGCAAGTGAACGTAGTGATGATAAGTCATCTGTTGTGCAAAAGATTGAACTACCAAAGACTCCTACAAGAGAAAATGGTACAGTCGTTTTAGTTACAGGTGGATTTGATCCTTTACACTCTGGTCACTTAGACTACATCGATGCGGCAAAAGACTTAGGTCGTGAAGATTCATGGCATGGTGCTAAAGTAGTAGTCGGTGTTAATAGTGATGACTGGCTTGTAAGAAAGAAAGGCAAATGTTTTATGCCTGTCGAAGAACGAGTTAGACTATTAATTGCAATGCGTAATGTTGACCAAGTAATCACGTTTGATGATTCTGATGATTCTAGTATGAATGCTATCCATATTACTAGACATATGTTCCCGGATGAGCATATAATATTTGCTAACGGTGGAGATAGAACTAGTGCTAACATTAAAGAAATGAATTATCCTGATGCAAATGTATCGTTTTCATTTGGAGTAGGTGGAGATAAAACTCAATCTAGTTCTGATCTTTTAGGTGAATGGGCGGCTCCACGTACTGAACGTGATTGGGGTTACTATCGTGTGCTACATGAGTTCAGTAGAGAAGTTAAAGTTAAAGAACTAACTGTTGATCCAGGTAAATCATTAAGTATGCAACGACATGTAGGTCGAGGAGAGTTTTGGTTTGTTGCTAGTGGTGTTGCTAGTGTTTATACAATAGCATATCCTAATGATCCTAAACGTGATGTAGGAGATATACTTGTAGGCAAGTTTGGTAAGCATGACTCTACATTTATCCCTCAACATGATTGGCATATGTTAGTCAACCATGAAAGTGAACCATTAACTGTATGTGAAATTCAATACGGAGATAATTGTGTTGAAGAAGACATTGAACGAGTATTTAGAAATAACAAATAGAGGTAATTATGCGTAAATTATATTACATGGGACTAGAACCCTACGAAGCAAGATACACTTTACAATTGCAAGACTGGAATACAGAAGCATTTGAAAAACGTAAACTTGATTATGTAGTTGTTCCCGGTGATTTATTAACGACTGATCAATCTATTGTAACAGGGCAAGTCTTAGACGCACATGGTCGTTCATACTTTGGTATGTCACAAATGATGTCATTAGTTAAACTGATGAAAGAAGGTGAAGTGACTAGTGAAGACTGTATCTTCTTTGAAGACATGTTTCAGCCAGGTATCGAATCACTTCCTTACATCATGGATCAAGTATCAGCAGAACACAGACCTAAAGTTTTTGTAAGATGTCTTGCACAAGCAATCGATCCAGATGACTTTGTACATGTCTGGGGTATGGATAAGTGGATGAGTCTTTATGAAAAGATGGTCAATGAATTTGTTACTGGTGTTCTCGCAACTAACGAAGAAATGGTTGCACACATGAAGATAGCAGGTTGGACTGCTCCTATCTATAATATTTCAGGTCTTGCATTTGGTAAAGATGAAGTACGTAGACGTTTACTAGAACTAGAAGAATTCAAACCTTTTGAAGAACGTAAAATGAGAGTGGCGTTTACTGCTCGTTGGGACCAAGAGAAACAACCTGACTTTTATATGGACCTTATCGAAGCATGGTATAAAAGATATGGTAAAGATCATGGTATAGAGTTTTGTCTCTTATCAGGCGGAGAGTTAAGAAGCAATAATGACTCATACATGAAACGTACAAAGAAATTACAGAAACAAAAGAAACTAGTTATCCATGAGAATCTATCTAAGAATGATTACTATAGAATTCTTAATGATACTAGAGTTGTGTTTAATTGTGCATTACAAGACTGGGTATCAAATACAGTTAGTGAAGGTGATGCATTAGGGTGTAATGTTCTATTCCCTGCTTACAGAAGTTTCCCTGAAACGTTTGCTAATGACAGAGATAGACTTTATATCCCATGGTCAATTGATGATGTTGTCGATAAGATGCATCCTCTATTGAGTGTAGAACATCCTAATCAAGGTAAGATTAGTGATTGGACTAATGGTACTATTGATCGTTGTATCGACATCATGCAAGGTGATGGAGAAGATTGGCGTAGAGATAGTACAGACTATAGACAGCAGACAAGAGTGAGTAAATTCTAATGAGAATTGAATCTGAGATTAAGTTAGACTTTTCAGATGTATTAATTAAGCCAAAAAGATCAACACTAGGATCACGCAAAGAAGTTGATTTAAATCGTTTTTATGAGTTTAGAAATGCATTGGACAATGCGTCATTTATGGGTGTGCCTATTATGGCTTCTAACATGGATGGTGTCGGTACATTTGAAATGTCAGATGCCCTTATCGAACAAAAACTATTTACATGTCTAGTTAAGACATATTCAGCAAAACAAATAATAGAGTATTTTACTACTGGCAATGCACTTGCTAAACGATGTTTTGTTGCTATGAGTATAGGTATTGCTGAACATGACTTAGAGAAACTTGATCAAGTAATGAAATTAAATGTTATCAAGTTCTTATGTATTGATGTTGCTAATGGCTATTCAGAACGATTTGCTACAACAGTAGAAAAAATACGAGAAAAATATTCTGAACTTATTATCATTGCAGGTAATGTAGTTACTGGAGAAATGACAGAGGAGTTAATTTTAAGTGGAGCAGATATCGTTAAAGTGGGCATTGGGCCTGGCAGTGTTTGTACTACTCGCATTAAGACTGGCGTTGGATATCCGCAACTCTCAGCAATCATTGAATGTGCCGATGCCGCTCATGGTCTTGGCGGACACATCATTGCTGATGGCGGTTGTTCAAGTTCTGGAGATGTAGCAAAAGCATTCGGAGCAGGAGCAGACTTTGTTATGCTTGGTGGTATGATGGCAGGACATGATGAAGGTGGAGGAGAAGTTATTGATGGTAACGTTCAGTTCTATGGCATGAGTAGTGATACTGCTAATACTAAGCACTTTGGTGGACTTAAAGAATATCGAAGTTCAGAAGGTAGAACTGTAAAGATTCCATATAAAGGTGCAGTCAAAGATACAGTCCAAGACATCTTAGGGGGCATTAGAAGCGCCTGTACTTACGCAGGAGCACGTAAAATTAAAGATTTGAGTAAGTGTACTACCTTTGTTAGAGTAAATAATCAATATAACAAAGTATTTGAAAACAACTAATGGATGCAAGTCTTACAATCATTGATGACTTTTATAATGACCCTGACAGTGTAAGGGATATTGCTCTTAGTTGCAATTATCATTCTGAAAAAGTATCAAAGGGTTATCCTAACGGGAATGCACCATGGTCTGGAACTATGAGCAAAGATGCATACAGCCCTTCTTGGGTCGATACAGTTGTATCTAAGCACTTAAACAAAAATCTTAGACAAATGAGACAACTAGACAGTGGACATTTTAGAATAAGCAAAGAAACAAATGTTGTCGGTATGTTCGACAATTTATTACACTTTGATCGACATGAAGAAATATACTATGCAGGTGTGTTGTATCTATCTAAAGACAAACATACTACTCCTGGTACATTGTTTTACAGACATAAAGAAACAGGTGTATATAAAGCGCCTGCAGAAATAGACAGAACAGAATTTAATGATTCTAGCAAATGGGATATTCATACTACATCTAATGTTGTTTATAATCGATTAATTATATACCCTGCTTCTCAATTTCATGGGCCTGGACCTTGTTTCGGCGACACTGATGATAATGCTAGAATTGTACAACTTTTTAATTGGATAGATATTAAATGAGTTCTCCAACTGTTTTAATAACGGGAGGATGTTCATATTCTCAAGTTCAAAAACAAGATCAATCATGGCCTTTACATCTACAAGAATTGCCTTCAATTAGATATGTCTCACATACAGGGCATGGTGCTGGTGGTAATCAGATCATTTCACGTAAGATTATATCTACTGTTATGAAAGCAATTGAGTTAGGACATAAGCCTGAAGATATACTAGTAGGTGTTATGTGGTCAGCATGTGATAGACAGTCACATTACAGCACAAGATTTGATCAAAACTACACACGAACTTCTATCTTAGGTCCACAACATAAAGAAGACTTTATTGACCTATTAGATGTTCCTTGCGATCTTTTCGTTGATTTGCATAATAAATCAGATGAAGATCCTAGTCAATGGCAACATGGCACTAATCCTTTTTCTATAAGAGATCAGAAAAATCCTAAACATTATATTATGAATACACATTGGAATGATGAACTTACTTCAATTTACTTTGAACATTTTGTCAATCCGCAAAAAGCAATTATCGAAACATGCGAAAATATTTTAAGAACACAATGGTTCCTTAAAGATAAAGGTATCAATTATTTCTTTTCTGAGTATGATTATGATGTATTTCATTATACTGGACCATTTGGATATGGTCTTGAGCCATCAGAACATCCAGGTCATGATTTTACACCAAATGGTAGTATTCACGGTGGTATCTACTCAGTCAACTCTGAATGTATTCAATGGCCAAATGATTATACACAAGAAATGCATGATCAACATTTAACTAATCCAGAGATCGATTATCTATACAATGCTATAGATAAAGATTATTTTTTACCTATTAATAATTTAGGAGAATGGGCAAGAGAAACATCAATATATAATTTTGCACGTAAAGGTGATCCACATCCAAGCACAGAGCAACATAGGGACTTTGTAGACAAAGTTATATTACCCTTTCTGCTTGAAAAATATAACATATCATCGTATAATGTATAAATACAAATGTAGCACAAAGGCTACAACACAAATTAGTATAATAATATCCGCGTTAGGAAGGAGAAAAGACACATGTCTTATAACAAAACAAAAACCGACCCAGTTCTAGGGCAACAAGTACACGAACATTTAGTATCAGTAGGAGTAGAAACTCCAGTTACTGATAATGGTTTGTCTCGTACAGAAAAAATCGATAAAATCGAAAACAACTTTAATCAAATTATGGATACATTAGGACTTGATCTCAATGATGATAGTCTTATAGACACTCCTAAACGTGTTGCAAAAATGTATGTAAACGAAATCTTTTGGGGACTTGATTATGAAGCATTCCCTAAAGCAACTGTTGTTGATAACAAGATGAACTATAATGAAATGGTTTGTGAGAAAAACATTTCAGTACAATCTAATTGTGAGCATCACTTTGTTGTCATTGACGGACTAGCAACTGTTGCATATGTTCCTAATAAAAAAGTATTAGGTTTATCTAAGATCAATCGTATCGTTGAGTATTTTTCAAAAAGACCTCAGATACAAGAACGTTTGACTGAGCAAGTATATCATGCATTATCATTTATACTGGATACAGAAGATGTAGCAGTAATGATTGATGCACAGCATTATTGTGTGAAGTCGAGAGGCGTTGAAGACACTGGTAGTTCTACTATTACAAGTAGATTAGGTGGTGGATTTAAATCGGACCCTGAAGTAAGAGCAGAGTTTTTAGCATTAGCAAGGTCGTAAACAATGGCTGGTCCAGTATTACCTGATATGGATGACATCATGTCCAAGATCCGTAAGATGAATATCGAAATGACTTCACCTTACAATGATGGATATATGTCATGGGGCATTAAACAAGATTTATATATTCTTAAATTCTTTTTAGATAAGATCATTGCAGATGCACCTACATTTGTTGGTGAAGATGAATGGCTTAAGGACAAAGAACAAGAAGTAATGATGGAGATATTAAAAAAATAATGTATCTTTATAAAGACAATTTTCTTACTGAGTCAACATTTAAAATGTTTAATGAAGAAATGCTTAATAGTTATAAACCTAGACCAGAAGGATGGTGGACTAAGCATGGCCAACTTGGGTATGAAAGTTATGGAAAAGGTCTGTCAGGCGAGAATTTTAATGAAGATGCGCCAGAGTTAGTACTAGGAGAAAATTATCCTGAAGAAAATAACTATGTGCGATCTGCTATGAAAATGGGTTCAAAGTCAATACCAGATGTTGTGAGTAGTATTAAAAAGTATATGATTGAAGATATAGAATTTATTAACCCATTGGCTCGTATGATGTGGTTTCAATATCATTCAAACAAACATAAAGTAATTCCACACTTTGATGATCCTCTTACTGGAAAAACTCGTCAACAATCTTTTACTAGTCTTTTATATATGCATGACACATGGGAAGACACATGGGGAGGAGAACTGACTTTTTATAATCACAATGATCCTGTATCTATATTACCTAAATCGAATAGATTAGTAATATACAGCAGAGACGAAGAACATTGGGTCAACGAAATTACACATGACTTAGATGATTATCACAGAATGTTTTTATTTACAGCATGGGGAACAGATAATGATATTTAATAATGTAAGACAACTTAAAGATGAAGGCAAGACTATCGGCATTACATTTAGTACGTTTGATCTATTACATGCAGGACACATTGCAATGTTATCAGAAGCAAAGAATCATTGTGATTATTTGATTGCTGGTTTGCAGACTGATCCTACAATAGATCGACCTGATACAAAGAATCCGCCGATACAATCAATAGTAGAACGTCAGATACAATTAGCGGCGACAAGACATGTAGACGAAATTGTAATTTATCAGACAGAACAAGATTTATTAGATTTGCTTTTAGTATTACCAATTGATGTAAGAATCATTGGCATCGAATATCAAGACCAAGAGTTTTCTGGCAAAGATATTTGTGAAAACAGAGATATTAAAGTAATTTATAATGGTAGAGATCATAGTTTTAGTTCTTCATCATTAAGAAAGAGAGTAGCAGAGGGAGAAAAATGAATATATTTAAATGGGGAAAAAGAGAAAAAGTGAAAACACCAGAGATAGATTTCGGTAAAGGCAAGTTCTTATCAACTAAGACATATGGTAATGACAGAGGCTTTTCATGTTGTTTCAGACAATGGAAAGCAACACATTCACATTGTTCGTTATTGCATGGTTATTCACTAGGATTCAAACTTGTGTTTGAGTGTGATTCACTTGATGAACGTAACTGGGTTATGGACTTCGGTGGTTTGAAAGAATTAAAGAATTGGCTAGAACATAACTTTGATCATACAATCGTTGCGGCGAAAGATGATCCTAAGTTAGGTGAATTGAAAGCACTTGAAAAGAAAGGTCTAGCAGTAGTGAGAGTCTTTGACAATGTAGGTTCAGAGAAGTTTGCAGAAGAAGTATTCAAGCAAATGACTATCATTATTGAACGAACAAAGTATCAAAAGAAAGCACTTAACCCTACAGTAAGAGTTAAGAGTGTTGAAGTATTTGAACATGATGCTAATTCAGCAATCTACGAGAGAACAGGATAATGGATTTTTATACAACACTGGTTGCAGTCATAATATTTGCAATCATTATTATAATGAATAACAACAGACCGAGATTTTAATATGGCTATTGGACAAACAATGTCGTTTGCTACTGTCCCAAGAGACAGACTTGTATCTATATGTCAGAGTTCAAATAAAGCAGATGTCTTTGAGACTATCTTAAAAGAGCATCCTCAGATCGCCAGAGAGCGCCTTACAGAACGATTAATTGATCAAGGCATTGATGATACACAGAGAATTTTAAAAGATTTAGACGATTATATTGAACTACATAACGCAGGATTACAATCTGCAATAGGTATATTAGGGCTATAATGTTAGAAGTTATAGGCTTTTTTGCTCTTGCATATCTTGTTATCAAGTTCTTTCCAGAAATACTTGAAGCAGTGTTTAAGTTTTCTGTAATAGTAATAGGAGTCACATTCTTTATGATTTTAATGTTTGTGGCATTTCATTAATAAATATAATAGTAGTATATTATAATAGGAGAATAACATGGCAGATAAAAAAACAACTAAAAAGCCCGTAAAGAAAACTGTTGCTAAAAAGACTGTTGCTAAAAAATCTAAATTAACATTAGATAATTTTCCTTTTGAAGATTTGTTAAAGATTTGTAAAAAGGATGAAGTAGTAGCAGATAAAATTCAGCAGTTAATATCGGATTATTCGTTTGAAAAAGATCCAGTTGAACGTGAAAGATGCATTTGTATTGCATTTGGTAACTGGTCAATGACCAACTATGATTCAAACAATGACGGAACAGTCGATGAGTTTGAACTTGATAGTAACAAACGTGCTGATAAAGTTTTAAAAGCAATGCATAAAAAGATTGATGGCTAAAGTTATACGTGCAACTATACAAATAGAAGTTCCTTACTCTAATGAGTTTATGAACTATGGTGACAAGTTGGATAAAGAACTTAGACGAGTAATAGACAATACAGATTATTTAAGTTGTAAAGTCGAAGCAGGTAATTTGGAACCAAATGGTAATCCAACAATTAGAGATAAGGAGAATGTATGAGTAGAGAATCAAAGATAGTAACCGAAGAAGTTTACGTAGTTGAACTTATTGAAGACGGAGAGGTAAAGGAAAGAAGGTACCTTCCAGGTAAGTCTATTCATTACGCAGAAGACTGTGCTGAGAATTGGCATAACGGAGTAATTAGAGAAGCAAATGTCTAACACTAAACGCATTAGTATTAACCATGTAAAAAATGGTGTGCAGGAAATCATCAGACAAATGCACTTAGATAAGTTCAGACCTGATTATGTAGTAGGCATTACTAGGGGAGGACTACTTCCAGCAGTAATGATTTCTCATTATCTTAAAGTTCCAATGTACACATTAGATGTGTCATTACGAGACAATGTACAAGAAGGACCAGAGAGTAATCTGTGGATGCCTTGTGATGCATTTGGTGCAGTCGATCCGGATGATGTCCCCATTGTTAAAAACAGATGGGACTCAACTAAACGTAAAAACATTCTTATAGTAGAAGATATTAATGACTCTGGTGCAACTTTAAGTTGGATTAAAGAGGATTGGGAACAATCATGTTTTCCTGACGAAAGAACAGCATGGAATGTTGTTTGGGAAAAGAATGTTAAATTTGCTGTGCTAGTTAACAACGAAGCAAGTGAATTTGACGGAGTTCATTATAGTTATGACTCAATCAATAGATTAGAAACACCTGATCTTTGGCTAGACTTCCCCTGGGAAAGTTGGTGGTTAGATTAGACTTGACAAGACAATCAATAGGTGATATAATATGATAATGGAAATACTAGAATTTATTTTTGCTTTAATTATTACAGTGGGCATGGGTTACTTTGCTTACATGAGTAGTGTAATGGTATCAGAGAAAAAAGCAAGATACAGAGCAGGAACACATGACTATTATGATAACCCTATTGAGGACGTAGATGACACTAAAGTATAGTGAAACATTTTATTCAGCACAAGGTGAAGGTCAATACGTAGGCATACCCTCCTTATGGATGCGGTTCTTTCTATGTAATCTACAATGTAATGGTTTTGGTCAGAAGGATCCGACTAACCCTGACACATATGAACTCCCTTATCAAACAATAGATATCGCAGATATAACAAATGTCTTTGACTTACCTGTATTCGACAAGGGTTGTGATAGTTCTTATACATGGAGTAAGAAGTACAAGCATCTTATCACTGATAAGACTGTAGACGAGGCTTGTAATGAACTGACGGCACATCTACCGCATGGTAAATTTATACACCCTGCTACAGGACAAGAAGTACACATGGTGTTTACTGGTGGGGAGCCGATGATTAAACAGACACAACCCGGCATGATGAGCATATTAGACGAGTTCGGTAAAAGAAACAACATGCCTAACTATGTAACAGTAGAGACTAACGGCACAAGACCTATCGAAGATGACTTTGCTAA
>NZVE01000083.1 GCA_002697345.1 Paracoccaceae bacterium
GATGTGCGTTGGCGGTGGAATGGGTGCGGCAGGATTATTTGAGATCGCGTAACTTCTGGAGCTTCCAATCCAGTCAATCTTTTTAAACACCAAGGTGTTGATTTAATTATTGGTAAATGGATAATTATTCACTAATTGTGCTAGCTTCTCTGTACACCTAGTGACCTTTTATGTTTTTGTCATAGAAACCATATCGGTGTTCAAGGAATTGTTTCAAAAAACTTTTTCTGTTTACCAAAGTAAAATTTCTTCTAGATATGTTTTATAACTTGGGTGAAAGACATGTGGAACTATCAAATTTCAAGTTAACTTTCTCAGATATCTCTAGTTTTATAATTATTAAAGCTACTTGCATTTCTTTAAAAAAATATTTTATCTATTTTTCCATTTGGGTTTACGTTTTTCGACAAACGCATTTACTCCTTCTTTAAAGTCTTCAGTCCTTCGAAGTTCGTCAACAACTTCTCTACTATATAATAAGCTTTCTGGAAGTTTAGAATCTTTGTCCATAGCATTTAAAACCCGCTTAGTTGCCTTTATAGCCGATGGAGAAACTGAAGCGACCGCCTCCGCCTTCTCAAAAGCTATTTCTAGTAACCTGTCTTGTTTGACAACTTGACTAACTATACCGAGAGAAAGAGCTTCCTGAGCAGTAACTTGCCTTCCAGTAAGCAACATATCTATCGCAGCACCTCGTCCAATTTGACGGACCAACCTCTGCACACCTCCCGCAGCCGCTAAAAACCCCACTCTTACTTCGGGCAAAGCAAAAATCGCATTGTCAGAAGCAATTATTATATCGCAGGCAAGAGCAGTTTCAAACCCTCCACCCATAGCAAATCCATTCACTGCAGCAATAATGGGTTTCTCCAAATTAAAACGTGTTGAAAGTCCAGCAAATCCTGTCCCACAAATAGATCCTTCACCCCCTTTTGCCGTGTATTTTAAGTCATTACCGGCTGAAAATGCTTTCAGACCTTCGCCCGTAAGAACTGCAACCCATAAATCAGGATCTGCAGAGAAATCATTCCAAATTTTCTCCATTTCATGATGCATTGGCGAGTGAATTGCATTGTACACTTCTGGTCGGTTCATTGTGACAACAAGAGTTTTATTAACTCTCTCAACTTTTACGTATTCATAAGCCATAAGCACTCTCCCCGTTTAGGTTGCGATTAATCCACCGGAATCAATATCTAGAAATTTTCCATTATTCCTAACTACATCAAATAACAAATTTGAAATTTTTATATTCCTATCTTCCAAAGACAGGGCGTTCATTTTCTGTAAAATATTAGCAGCTCCAATTTGATCTGCATAAAACATCAAACCACCCTTGGACCGTGGCCATCCGTACCCAAACAACCAAACAACATCAATATCTGAGGGTCTTTGTGCTTTATTCTCGTGTAGAATTTGCAAGGCTTCATTGATCATGGGATATACTAAGGTTTCAATAATTTTTTCTTTTGGCATGGTAGTTTGATCAACATTAGTGTTGGCTTTAATAACCTTTTCTGTCTCTTTCGATGGGATTGGGGTTCGATTTTCATCATAGTCGTAATATCCCCGAAGGGTTTTCTGACCACGCCTTCCTAATTCACATAGAGCATCTTTTATGGGGTTGTTTGTTTTGACGCCTTTTGACCAACCAAGGTCGAGCCCAGCCAAATCAGACATTTGGAACGGTCCCATTTTGAATCCAAAATCATTTAACGCCTTATCTATATCCCAAGGCATCACACCTTTGCCGACCAATCTCATTGCCTGACTCTGTCTTGCCCAAAGTATTCGGTTTCCTACAAACCCATCACATACCCCTACTAAAACAGGAATTTTATTTATTTTTTTTGCAATTTCCATGCATGATCTAATAATTATCGGCTTTGTATACTTAGCTTGAACTATTTCTAACAGTTTCATTACATTAGCCGGTGAAAAAAAATGTAACCCAATAACATCTTCAGGCCTACTAGTCATACTAGCTATACTATTTATATCTAACCCAGAAGTGTTTGTCGCTAATATAGAATTAGGTTTAGCAATCTTATCTAGCTCTGAAAAAATTTTCTTTTTAATCTCTATATTTTCAAACACTGCTTCGATTATAAGGTCACACCCAGAAAGGTCGCTTAGAGTAGTCCCGCCGTTAATTAAATTCATCCTTTGCTGAACTTCTTTTTGTGGAAACCTTCCTCGATCAGCACTTCTTTGATAATTTACTCGCACTCTTTCTAAGCCAGCAGCCAACTGAGTTTCGTTAGTTTCAATAATTGTTACTGGTAAGCCAACATTTGCAAAGTTCATGGCAATCCCACCACCCATGGTTCCAGCACCTATTATCCCAATACTATGTATATTAATTAGATCTCCAAAACTCTCAACATTTGGAGTTTTAAAAGACTCGACTAAAGAGTTTTCTATAAATGTCTCTATCTGATTTAAATTTGTTGCTATCATGTTTTGCTACCTAACATTTGATATATTTTTATAGTGTTGACTATTGTCGGCTTTCTGTGAACTGTTCAAGTTATCACAATCTATTTTATCAGTTTAACTTATCACCAACATCGTAATTTTAGAAGTTCGACGACAATTTAAACATAAATGTTTGTTATTAACCGTCAAAATTTACAACTAGCGATTAAATACAAATTTTAACGAAGAATAACCGCTTACGTAGGAAAACTATTTAGGTTTGCATTCTACTCTTCAAGCTTTTACTCTACAATAAGGTGAAGCAAAGAAAGAGTTGTATTATGCAAGATTTTATCGAAAACGTAATAGAAAGATCAATTTTTGCTAGCAGATGGCTATTGGCACCTGTTTACTTAGTGCTCTCTATTTCACTAGCTTTTGTAGCAATAAAAGTGGTTCAAGAGTTTTTACATTTTGTTCCCCACGTAATGGAGAATAATCTGAAAGAATTGATGCTATTTCTTTTACATATTGTTGACCTTGCTCTTGTTGGAAACCTGATCTTAATGATTATTTTTGCTGGATATGAGAATTTTGTCTCTAAAATATCTGTTGCAGATTCTAGTGAGGACAAACCAAACTGGATGGGAAAGGTAGATTTTAGTGAGCTAAAATTAAAGTTAATAGCATCCATAGTCGCAATTTCTGGAATAAACCTTTTGGAATCGTTCATGGATATAGAACATATATTAGCAGTTGGTGGGACGGATCAGCTTTTCTGGATGGTTCTCATACATGTCGTATTTATAGGTTCAGGGGTATTTTTAGCCATAATGGACTTCGTTGCATCTAAATCACATCATTAGTCATAAAAAATGCGTACTAACGCATTAGAATTTAAGCTGTCAAAAACTCTAAATAATCTTGTTTAATCTCTAGAACTGCAGCGCTAGTCAAAGCAACGCCGTGTTCAGGTTTAGCCAATGAAGAATGAGAACCAACTCTTCCATCTGGAAAAGAGGCCTTATGTTTCACTGGACCCTCGTGCCTATCTCCCGAGTGAGTAATTATATATTCTTTAGTTAACTTTTCTGGAGGTTCGCTTGCCAATGGAGAGCTAATAATCCGATGGTATGCCTGTGTTATAGAAATTTCAGAAGGTGTCGCGTGCATGCCTTCCCAATCAGAATACAAGCTATTTCGTAATTTATTCACAGACGGAAATTCCCACCAACTTTTAACTCTAATACTTACATTGGTAAATTCTTTAGCTAACTCTCCTAGCGGCTCAAGATTAGCGCCGTGCCCATTAAGAACATAAATATGACCAAACCCATGTTTCGTGATTGATGAAAATATTTCACCACAAATTTCTTTATATAATTTCAATGATAGGGAAATAGTACCAGGAAAAGACATGTTAAACTCTGCTGGAGCATAACCCAAGGGAGGGGCAACCAGTGCATTTATTTCCTCGCCTACTCTAGTTGAGATCGTATCTACACATAACATATCAGTACCAATCAAACCAATTGGGCCATGTTGCTCAATTGATCCAGTAGGGAAAATAATTCCATCAGAGTGAAGCAAATAATCTTCAACCTCTAACCATGTCGAAGTGCTTAATTTCATACTCATATCCTAATTTTTAATTATAATTAATCTAAATTTGTTTTAAAATACACTAACAAATTTTATATACTAAATAAAAAAAAGCCCCAAATGGGGCTTTTTTCAATTAATCTTCAAACCTGTATTAGAGGCCATACTTTGCAGCTGTAGCAGCAAAAAAGCCTTTAGCTTTCTTTATATTAATCCAGTGATTTACATAATTTATCCACACTTGATCCGCTTGAGGTACTAGCATAGCAAGAGGTGTAGGATTACGCCCATCAACATCAATTGCTCTTAAGTTTGGGTATTTAGAAAGAAGCGTACCACCCTCAACATTAGAAGTTATAAATACTTCTGAACGGCCCGCCAAAACTTCTTGATATCCGCGTGCTGGTGCTTCAATTTTTGTAAGTTGTGCGTTAGGGAACCAATCTTCAGCGTTTTTTTCAAAAGTTGTACCTAAAGTCGTGGCAACTTTCACATCTGCTTGATTAATAGAATCCCAGCTATCAAACCTATCTACATTCTCTGCTGTCGTATATGCTCTTACTACCACTGACATATATGAGTCTGAATAACCTGCTGCTTTAGCACGTTTTACTTGAACTCCAGCTGATCCTGTAATTACATAATTACCTGCAACAACACCTGCAACAAGTGTTTTCCAATCTGTTGGAACGAATTCTATCTCTACGTCCATGTCCTTGGCTAACTCAGTTAGAACATCGATATCGAAGCCTTCATAGCCATTTGTTGCTACATCACGCTTACTAAATGGATAGAAATCTCCAGTTGTACCAGCTTGCAGCACACCAGAGCTCAGAACTTGATGAAGCACAGAATCTGCAGACGCTGATGCATTTGCCATTAGTAATGTGACAAATGACAATAAATATACTTTTATTAATTTCATAACTTCTCTTCCCTTTTTTTTTACAATTTTAATAATATGTGTTTCTGACAGTTATATAAAAAATTTTCCAATCAATAACAAATTATTATGTACAGACATAATAAAATATGCCTATAAGTTAAGCATAAACCTGATTAAATGACAAGAATTCCTTTTAAGGTAAACAAATGGTAAATACTTCCCTCGCTGTAGAGTTCAAAAACGTTGACAAGTGGTTTGACGATTTTCATGTGTTGAAGAATATAGATCTCAAAGTTTTAACTGGTGAAAAAATTGTTATATGTGGTCCTTCTGGCTCCGGCAAATCAACACTCGTTCGATGTATAAATAGTCTTGAGCAACATAATTCTGGGAACATAATCGTCCACGGAAAAGAGGTAAATAAGAACCAGACTAAGGGCACAGAGGTTAGTTCAGAAGTTGGCATGGTCTTTCAACAATTTAATTTGTTCCCTCACCTGACTGTAAAAGAAAATCTTATTTTAGGGCCTATGAAAGCCCGGGGACTAACCAAAAAAGAAGCTGATGACCGTGCCATGAGATTGTTAGAGCGAGTAAAAATACCAGAGCAAGTAAACAAATATCCTAATCAATTATCAGGAGGTCAACAACAGCGTGTAGCGATTGCTCGTTCACTTTGCATGGAACCAAAAATTATGTTGTTTGATGAACCCACTTCTGCTCTGGACCCAGAAATGATTGCCGAAGTCTTAGATGTTATTATTGATCTTGCTCAAGAAGGGATAACTATGGTCGTGGTTACTCATGAAATGGGATTTGCAAAGAAAGCTGCTGATAGAATGATATTTATGGATGAGGGTAGAATTGTTGAGACAGGAACACCAGATGATTTTTTTAACAACCCTCAAACAGAACGTTGCAAGCTTTTTCTTAAACAAATCTTACAACACTGAGGGATAAGTTATGAAAACAAAAACTTTTATAGCAATTACCTTACTTTTAATTGCCAGTGGGTGTTCATCGCCTCCAGGGACTTGGGGTTGGTATGTTATAGATCCTTCAACACAAAATGGATGGAATAATATAAAATTCCTTTTAAGTGGTTTCTCTGCGACTATCAGGCTATCTATATTAGCGGCCTTTCTATCAATAATAATTGGGTTAGTAGTAGCATTACCAGGAATGTCTCTAAATCGATGGGTACGTTTACCCAGCAGAGTATATATAGAGTTTGTCCGCGCTATACCTCTCCTACCGATGTTGTTTTGGGTCTTCTATGGCCTTCCTGTAATCCTAAAATCGTTAGGGTTAGATATTCCAATAGATCCATTTTGGGGTGCAGCGATTACATTAGCTATATCCGATAGCGCATTTACTGCCGAAATATATCGAGGGGGTATTCAATCTATAGAAAAAGGGCAAACTGAAGCGGCAAAGACTGTTGGATTAAATTACATGCAGACGATGCGTTACGTCATTTTACCTCAGGCCTTACGACGTATCTTACCACCATTAGCAAATCAATTTATATACATTGTAAAAATGTCTGCATTTGCTTCTGTTATTGGAATGCAAGAATTAACCCGGCGAGCTAATGAGGTAGTAGTGAGTGAATATAGACCCTTAGAAATTTATAGTCTGCTAATTTTAGAATATTTAGTATTAGTTTTAATAATTAGTTCTGCAGTTCGGTGGTTAGAAAGAAAAATGGGTGCGGATCAACGTTCTTAATTTGGAAAAATTTAACAATACTCGGATTATACTACCGCATACAAACAGAAAGCCTTAATTTATTTGATCAAGAGTAAAGGAACTAAAATGTACTGGCAAAACTTACTTAATGAAACCATGGAACGTATTAGTATTTTATCAAAAGAAACCCCCGATACGTTTAAAGGTTTCTCTATAATGGGTCAGGCTGCAAAAACTGATGGTCACTTGAGTGAAAAAACCAAAGAGTTTATTGCCTTAGGAATAGCGATTACAACTAAGTGTGAAAGTTGTATTGGTTTTCATACTAAATCACTCGTTCGACTGGGTGCCACTCGTGCAGAGATTGTTGAAGCGCTTGCAATGGTTTCATACATGGGCGCTGGTCCGCAAATAAGTTATAGCGCTAAAGCTCTTGAAGCTTTTGATGAATTCTCGAGTTAAAGCTTTATTAAACCACAGTCTAACGTATTTATTATATAAGTAGGAGAATTTACTTAATGTCAGCTTGGATTAAAATGATATCTGATGAAAATGCGTCCTCAGAATTAAAAGAAATATTAAATCTTGCAAGAACTCCACACGGGACAGTTGATAATGTAATGCGCATTCATTCATTGCGCCCTAACACTATGAAAGGGCACGTTACCCTATACCGAGCAGCCTTACACGATGAGTCAAATAAAATTCCAATGTGGTTTCAGGAAACAATTAGTAGTTACGTTTCAATGTTGAATAAGTGCGATTACTCACTTGCAAATCACTGGAAAAATGCTGTGCATTTAATGGGTAGTGAGCAAGATGCAAACAAAATTGAGGAAGCACTTAAAGCACAGCATCCAGAAAATGCTTTCGAAGGCGAACAGTTAGCAATGCTAGAATATGCTGAAAAACTAACTCTAAATCCAGGAAATATGATAGAAGAAGATGTAGAACAATTACGAAATGAAGGCATCGATGATGGTAAAATATTAGAATTAAATCAAATAGTGGGTTATTTTAATTATGTGAATAGATTATTAAATGGCCTAGGAGTACAAACAACGGGTGATACTGTGGGGTTTTACACAGATTAATTAAGACACAAACTAACAGAAATTTACCTAACTAAAGATTGAAAGTAATCAAGAACATCTTGTGGATCTCTGTCCCTTGCTGTTCTCCATTCCCTACTTTGAGAAAGGTTTAAGAGCTTACAGGCTTTATCAAAGACCAAAACCAAAGGTAACCCTTTTAAATTTTCATCCCCCAAATAGTTCATTAAGTTTGTATTTTGGTCATAGTTATTAACGTTTAAATAAAGTATTTGATAATATTTCTCAATGAACTCCCCTACCGAAGGTACATTAAGAACAGCAGAAAAAACTCTGGCATCAGGGCACCAATTTGCCCCAAAAATGACTACTGGTTGCTTGTCATTACGAGTGGCAGTTTTTAAGAAAAAATCCAATTGATTTTCAGAAACAATACCTCCGGTATAAGGTCGAGGCCAAGGTTCAACGATGTCTTCTTTAGTTATTGAGGTCATTTAGCTATCCCAACTGTAAAATCAAAAAATAAATTATATAATGCAATGATTTAAAGTTGAAATAAAAAACTTGTATTAGAAAAAATGATTATGATGAAATATCTCACATTTGATAATGAAGCATTTTTTAAAGATTACAATTTTGACTAAAATGAAACCTGAAGAATGCTTAGTCCTTAGTCTCTTGCTCTTTGGATTTGGATTTGGAGAAAAAAGTATCAATACTGTCAGATGACTTACCAATTGATAAATCTAAACGTTCAAGCCAAGGACTTAAAAGTTCGCACGCATCTTCAACCAATTTAAAATTGGCCTGCTTAACATCATTCTTTTTCTTCGTCATAAAAAGTTCCTTAACTCGAAAAACCTTACTTAGATATTTCACGTGACGCAGAAAATACTTCTTTTCCATCTAAATTAGAAAACCTAAAAACTCTCTTATTTTCGTACGATTCACTACCATATTCCAAATCAACTCCGGGATAGTGGCCAACCTCTAAAGGAGCTCTAGTTCCAATCTCAAAGAGAACAACGTCTTCTTCTGATCTATTAAGTATAGCATGGCCACTTGGCACACCCGCCTTGAACCCAGCGCAGTCTCCTGGCCTTAATTCTTGCTCTACGTCTCCATCTATTAATGTAGCTGTTCCTGAAACGATAATGACAAATTCGTCTTCTTTCTCATGCCAATGTATTAAGGCTGTTGCTGAACCTGGGGGAAGAATTGTTTTATTTACGCCAAACTGAGTTAGGCCAGCAAGTTCTCCAACCCGAGCACTATAAATTTGGTCAGTAATCCCTTTTGTATATTTTGATAGTACCTCTGGATATCGCCCTTTAGAATAATCAACTTTATGTAGTTTTACTTTTGGCATTCCATTCTCCAAGTCATGTATAATTTAGGTAGCTAATTCAATTTAGCTTATAAATTAAATAAGGAAACCCATTACCTTATTTAAGTTGACCGTGTATTTTTTTTAATTGAGAAAATTTTACTTTTGCTGCACACTAAACTGTCACACAATAGGGTGTGCAATAAATGCAAAACATTTTTCTATAATAAAGATAATCCTCCCTTTAATATCAGACTCACATAATTAGTCATAGTAAGTTCTCTAAATTCATTGGTTCGACACCTTGATTTTATTAGAATGTAGAAATCCGTACCTCTATTTTCTCTGATTAAAAGTCATAGCTTAACTTAGTTATTATCATGAAATATGATCAATTCTTGTAATTTTCAATGTAGTAACGAACACAATCTTGGACCCTACGAAACCGATCCCCCCCGAGTTGCACTCCTCCAAACCACCTTGTGACCACAACAAGGTGATCAGATAGACCTTTACGCTCTAACATCCGAACTATTATCATTCCAGCACCAGATTCTCCATCATCACTTTTAATAGCTCCCTCGTCAGCAAGAATAGCTGCCCATGTATTATGCGTTGCTTTTGCATATTTCTTTTTTGCTTTTAGTAATTTTATTGCATTTTTAACTTCTAATTTATTGGAAACTGAACAGCCTGAAACTGAGTACTTAGAGCCTCGATCTGAAATTATGTTTTCAAACGTAATCATAAATATCAACATAACCTAAATTTAGTCTTAGAAAAACAAAATATAGTAAATATACCTAGGCTGCTTTAATAAAATTTGGAGTTTTAAATTTGATCAACTCAACAGTAACAACATATAGTTTTATTTATTTAAAGTTTGACAGGAACTAGTCTAAAAACTGATACTCTAAACGAATTAATAATTTATGAACATTTATATAGGGTGAGCTATAGTGCTAAACGCAATATCTAATCGATCAGATTATCCATGCCTTCTTCAAACTAATTATCTAAATCAGGCCTCACTCGGCTTGATTGGTCAAGCAGCAGTTTCTCAGATGCATGAATTTTTGGATAAGGTCGCTCGTCATGGTAATTTAAAAATGTCTGATGAGGAGGAAGCCTCGTTTGCTAATCCTTTAAGAAAAAGAGCATCACAGCTAATGAACTGCCCCGTAGAAAATCTAGCAATTGTATCAAGTGCTAGCGAAATTCTTAGTCAACTGCCCCAGCTTTTCTCTATAAAGTCGGGGAATAAAATATTAGCTATATCGTCAGATTTTCCTGCAATAACTAGACCTTGGATTGCTTATTGCCAAAAAACAGATTGTGAACTGCAATTCATTGACGAACACGCAAACGAAAACTTAACAGAACAGATAGTACAAAATATAGATAAAAATACAGCAGCAGTATGCATTAGCTATGTACAATTTTCTACGGGGACACAACTTGATATAAAAAGAATTCGTCAAGTAGCAAGTAAGTTTGGAGCAAGGTTAGTAGTTGATGTTACTCAGGCTGCTGGTGCGATTCCAATTTCTGCAAATGATTGGCAAGCTGATATATTAGTTTGTAGCGGCTATAAATGGCTAGGGGGTCACGGTGGAGTTGCATTAGCAGTAATATCGTCTGAACTTTTAAAAGAATTACCTCCATCTCTAGGTTGGTTTGGGGGAGATAACCCTTTTGATATGACTGCAACGCTCCTTCCTTTATCAAAAACAGCCAAGAGATACACGCAAGCAACAATGTCCTACATCTCAATCGTTGGCCTCACAGCTTCGATTTCAGAGCTACTTGAAATAGGAGTGCCAAAAATTTTCTCTCACTCTCAAGAGATGTCAAAATTACTAAAAAATGGTTTAATAAATTCTCAATGGACAACTCATAGGCCTACACAGGATAAAAGTGCATCATCGCACATAATCACCCTTGTGAATGAAACTTCTGATATATCTAAAACGGTACAGGATCTAAAAGAGCAGAAGGTATTTTGTGGTGTTCGAAATGGTAGGTTGCGTATTTCACTGGCTCACTACAACGATGAAAGTGATATAAACGGTCTCTTATCGGTTTTAAATTAATACAGTCTAAAACTTCACTTTTTTGAAACAATCACGGTTGGCGCAAGTATTTCGTCCTGAATCTGTCTAAATATATTTGATATTTTTTTAGACGTATTATCTCCCATAAGTAAATGAAGACCTAATGGGGTTGGCCCATTTTTTTTTGTATTTGCAATCATATTTTGAAAAAAAGTAATAGCAAATTTTGTTTTGTTTTCTTTTTCAATAATATGAAACCCCGCATTCTCTAATGCACTCTCATAATTAGAAATTAGCTCAACTGCACTTTCTGATTTTTTATCAGCCCAAGGCAACGGATATTCAATATCAACATCCTCTAACTTCATAACGTCATAAAGTACAAAAAATCCATCAGGTTTAGTTACCCTAAATGCTTCGGACATCAACTGCTTTTTATTAGCTATATTCATTCCAACATGGATCATATAGGTCGCATCAAAATGATTATCACAAAAAGGCATTTCTAGAGCGCTAGCCGTTAATAAATTAACTTTCCCACTTAAACCTACTAACTCATTTAATGCCACTCCCGCTTTTACATAGCTAGCGGTAAGATCGATACCCGTTACACTGCTTTTATAAGTTTCTGCGATAAAACGTGCGGGACCACCAATTCCACACCCAATATCTAAAACCTTAGACAAACTCGAAAGGCCAAGTTTGTCAGAAACAAACCTCGTCCCTTCAATACCACCTATATGGAACTCGTCTACAGAGGAAAGATCTTCGGGGGAGACCAAATCTAGGTCTACTCCCTCTTGAATTAAACCTTGCTTTATAATTTTGAACAAATCTTTGCGACTGTAATGCTCTGAAACTCTAACTTCATTAACCATAAAATACGAACCTTAAACTAACTTGTAAAACACCTTCATTTCTTTAAAGGGATTGTATAACCTCTCCGTTAACAATCATTACGCATCCATACTTCCCTAACACAGATCCAAATCCAGGCATGCCATCCCACTTATTTGCAAAATTCAAATGTTGGCCAATACCTTCAGGAACAACATAGACCTCATTAATTGAGTAATTTACGTTTCCTGTTGTTCCTTCACTTGGATCCATCATGTTAACTAATTCATCTGCTTTTGAGACGTAGTAATGTACGAGATGAATTTTATCTTTACCATCATATGAATGATGCTCTTGCATAAAATTTGCGTGATCTTCAATTACTTTCTCAACTTCAGAAACTTTATCAGTAGGAACCTTAATGCTAAAATTAAAAGTCCGTTGTCCATTTAAAACTGTCATATTATTTTCTCCTTTATACTAAGCATATACATTAATACCATTTAGTACATTAACATAATTACCAAAGTAATAAGCTAACTTACATACTTTCTTAGCTAACGTCTTAACAGGCTAGTGTGCTCCCGAAAAGCGTCCTATTCTTACATTATAATCAACAGCTAATTCATAGTCTGGATCGTCATTATTCTTTAAAGTTAATTGACCTGACTTATTTAATAGTCGATGACACTCTATTGATAAATGTCGAAGTAAAACGCGTTTACCTAACATCTCATATTTTTCTGCAATAGCTTCGATAGCCTGTAATGCACTTTGATCAACAACTCTTGACTTCATAAAGTCTAAGATAACGGTGTCAGGGTCATTTGATGGCACAAACAGTTCTGTAAAACTTACAGCTGATCCAAAAAATAATGGGCCCTCAATCTCATACACTCGTGCCCCCTTCTCAGTTATAGAGGGTCTTACGACCGCATGGATACGTGAAGCGGCGTTCCAGGCATAAACAAGTGCAGAGACAATCACTCCCACTATTACTGCAATTGCAAGATCCTCAAGAACAGTAACGACAGTCACTAATATAATAACCAATGCATCAGCTCGAGGTACGACGAACAATAATCTTAACGAGTTCCAAGCAAATGTTCCAATTACTACCATAAACATTACACCCACTAATGCAGCTAAGGGGATCAACTCAATTATAAAACTACCGTACAAGATAAAGCTGAGTAAAAATAAAGCAGCACAGATTCCAGAAATCCGAGTGCGACCACCCGAGTTCACGTTAATCATAGATTGACCTATCATCGCACACCCTCCCATTCCTCCAAAAAACCCAGTTACTATATTAGCTGTTCCCTGAGCTAAACATTCCTGGGAAGCCCCACCTCTTTTACCAGTAATTTCTCCAACCAAGTTTAAAGTTAGAAGACTTTCAATTAGTCCTATTAAAGCTAAAATCAGAGAGTACGGTAAAATAATTAAAAACGCTTCAAAAGTGAAAGGAATGATAGGTATATGAAACTCTGGGAGGCCTCCAGCTACAGAAGCTAAATCTCCAACTCGCGGAATATTGAGATCGAACACTATAACGACTGCTGCGACAACAAAGATCGCAACTAACGGAGCTGGGATCGCCCTAGATACTTTAGGAGTGAGCCAAATTAGCCCCATTGTACTTGCGACAAGTGCTAAGGTTACCCACAACATTTCTCCAGCCATCCAAATGTGTTGGCCATCACCAGATGATATTTTAAACTGCTCAAGTTGAGCTAAGAATATTACTACAGCGAGACCGTTCACAAACCCTAACATTACAGGATGAGGAACCATTCTGATGAATTTTCCAAGGCGCATAACGCCTGCACCAAATTGAAGTAACCCCATAAGAACCACCGTTGCAAAAAGATATTCAACACCATGCGTCGCTACTAAAGAAACCATAACGACCGCAAGAGCACCCGTAGCACCAGATATCATTCCGGGTCTTCCTCCAAAAACTGCTGTTATCAACCCCACGATAAAAGCGGCATATAATCCAACCATAGGGGTAACACCCGCAACAAAGGCGAAAGCTATTGCTTCAGGAACCAACGCTAACGAGACAGTTAAGCCAGATAGTATTTCTGTTTGAATTTGAAGAATGCCTATATTGGACTTAGTGCTCCAGAAAGAATTTAGAGATCGTGAAAAATCACGCAACAAAGTTTTTTGAATCATGGGAGCTTTCTTAAATATTTTTCCAGTTGGATACGTGAAAAATAACAAAATTTAAAGAGTGGATTTAACTTTATTTTCTTTAAGAGCAATTATTATAAAATACTCTATAAAAAGCTTAATAGTTGAGTAAAGTAAAATTTTTTATTAAAATTTACTTTCGCGATATCCGTGATTTGGTCGACTTGACTTAGCAACCTGTACTTCTCGATGCGTAATGTAAGCCGTAGAAGTAAAGATAATAATTCCCCCAAGCCACGTCCAAATACCAGGCACTTCTGAAAATATAAGCCACGCCATAACAGCAGCCAATGGTAACTTAACAAACTCCAATGGTTGTAAACTAGTAATTTCCGTTAAAGAATATGCTCTTGTTAGAGACATGTGCGCTAACGTTCCAAATAGAGCCATCATCCAAAGGAAACACCAAGTTTCAAAATTTGGCCACTCCCATGATGCAATTGCTGGAACAAGTGTAATAGGTATAAGCATAATAACCATCCATGCCACTATGGAATCAGGGGATTCACTTCGTGTAAGTTTTTTAATAACTATTCCATTGATAGAATGGCAAAGGGCAGCAGAAACGGCAAGCACAATACCCAATGATATAGGAACAACGCCAGGTTGTATAATTACTAACATACCCAAAAAACCAACGGCAATTGCAATTATTCTTCTGACCTTTACTACCTCCTTTAAAAAAATTATTGCTCCAATAGTTAAAAAGATTGGTGTGCTAAAACCAATAGCCGTAACTTGAGCCAAGGGAATTAATGTCAATGCTGAAAATCCAGCAATCATCCCAATACTACCAAAAAGTGCACGTATAAAAAATAGTTTAGGGTTGTTCATTTTTAGTACACCAAAACCCTTTGATCTAAGGATAGGCACCATTATTATCGCAGCTAAAAAATTGCGGAAGAAAACAACTTCAAAAATAGGTATGCTGAGTGCAGACTTTCGAATACATATAGCCATGCCGGTGAACATAGCGGTTGAAATCAAAAGAAGAAAAATGGCTCGAGCTTGATTACTTTTAAATCGAACAGGAAGTTCAAGAAACATTTAGTGAGCTTTCATAAAGATCTCTCTAATTTCGTTATACTCCGCTCTATATTAGAAAAATTGTCAACCCGATAGTTAATCTGAAGAGAACATAATCCTCAATGATTAATTGATTATGATGCTGTTCAATTACTAGGGAAAATTATTTATACAAAAATTTAACACGGCCTTTATTCAGTTTTTTTTATGTTCAAAAAAATAAAGCCTTTAAACTTGGTTACACTTTTCTTAAAAGATTTCCTATGACAAGAGTCCAAATAATATTTTACCTACTATGTATATTAGTACCATTACTGTTTGTTCTAACAGTAATGGGTTACTCCTTCTTAGACTTACTTAATTACTTTAATCATAATACTCCTGAAAGTCTTATTAATGAATAAGAACTTATCTAAAGAATTAGTACGCAAAGAATGTTAGACTTCTTATCAGTCAAAGAAATTCCAACTTTATTCTGGACCTCACCTAAACCATTAACCATTCGGCCACCCCTTGTTTCAGTAGTTATTTTACTGTTTGGAATTTCCCTTTTTAGCTTAGGGGAAGCACTTTTAGTCGTAGCTGGCGTGGGAGTTAGTCCATGGACTGTTCTCGCCCAAGGAGCGGCTCACACAACCGGTTGCAGCATTGGGACCGCTACTTTTGTAGCAAGTCTAATTGTATTAATGGCCTGGTTTCCACTTAAACAAGTTCCTGGTATAGGAACAGTGATTAACGCAGTTGTTGTTGCCGTTGCTCTAGATTATGCATTACCTTACCTTCCTACCTTTGAGGCATTTTATTTTAAATTGGCTCAAGCAATTATGGGTATAATTCTGATTGGACTAGGAAGTGCAATATATCTTATTGCAAACTTAGGACCAGGCCCAAGGGACGGCCTAATGACTGGGTTACAAAAAGTGACCAACTTCCCCATGTCAGTTGTACGAAACAGTATCGAATTAACCGTTGTTTTTTGCGGATGGTTACTAGGCGGTACTTTAGGGGTAGGCACAGTATTATTTGCTCTATCTATTGGCCCATTCATTTCACTGTTTATGTATTGGTTGAAACAATTTTTTTCTAAAATTTGAAAACTATTAAACCTAAAGTCGAGTTAAATAAATTTTTTTGAAATCACATAAACATCACTTATTTGTAGATTTAAATTTCTCCATTAGATAGGGGCCCGATAACGTGGTTGGATACCTTGCTTCTTCGTTATGACCAAGGCAGGAGCTTAAACAGGTGATTTCAGCCGACCAATTAGGTTGATGAAAATACGCCAAAGATTGTCGTTTTCTTTTAGACCCAGAATTTACTACCCTATGAAGAGTTGAAACCCATCTGTCATTTGTCCACATTGCCATTAAATCGCCAATATTGATAATAAAAGTATTGGGCACAGTGGGCACAGACTCCCAAACATTGGTAGGAGAGAGAATTTCCAAACCCGTGGAACCTTCTTGAGGTAATAGAATAGTTAAACTTCCATAATCACTATGTGCGCCAGCTCTTAACTGATTTTCTTCGACTCCCATTTTTTGTTCAGGATAATTTAAAGCTCTTAAGGCTGATATTGGGTTATCAATGTATTTTGCAAAGAAATCACTATCTATTCCAAGTGCATATGTGAAAACTATCATAACTCTAGCTGCTAGCTTCTCCATTTCATTGTAATAGGCTTCCCAGGAACATCTAAAAGTATCGGGCTTATCTGGCCAGATCGTATCCGCATAACAAAACGATAAAGCATCCGGATCTGTAATGCCCTTAGGTTTCATTAAAGGTCCGCCATTAAAACTCTCTTTAAGATCTGTTGGAGTTACTACCCCTTTTGATGCAGCTAGTGCTTCCTTTCCAAGACCAATATAGCCATATGGATAACCTTCAAAAGGTGGTTTGATTTTATTTTTCTCTTTCATAGACAAACAGAAGAAATCTTGAGTATCATTCCATACATTATCAATTATCTGCTTAGGCACTCCATGATTTTGCAATGCTATAAAGCCAGTGTTTTTGCATATGCTATCTATCTCACGACCAAAGTTTACTTTCTCTGCCTCAGTTCCTTGAAAAAAATTCTCAATATTAAAAACCGGAAGTAAACTCAAAACTTAAATACCCTCTAATTTAGATAGCTTACGAACATAGGCCAAACCCCATAATGTCGTGATCAGCCCCACAATAATAAAAACTAAGCACTGAGCGTATATAACACCAGACGAAGCAAATACACCAGAAAGCCACAGGGCCACAGGAAGTGTCAAAATACCATCTCGGAGCCAATTCACCATCGTTGACCATAACGGCTTCCCAGTGTTGTTAAAGGCTGCGCATGCAACAAACATCGTTCCTGAGAAAATATAAGCTACTGGAGTAAAATGTGTAAAAACCCAAACTAGTTTTGTTCCTTCATCATCGAGGTTAAAGGCTTTTGCTATTAAATCAGTTAGTAATAATAAAACAACCCAAATTATTGCGGTGTAACCCAAACAAAAGATTAAACCATCCCGGAAAGTCATACCCAAGCGTAGATAATTCTTGGCACCGAAATTTTGTCCAAATATTCCACCTATAGCTCCAGAAAGCGAAAACAATCCACCAAAAGAAAGAACAGTTACTCGGTTTATTACTGCCCATGCAGCGACAGCACTATCCCCAAAACCTGCTACGACTCCCGTCAGGAGATAATTCCCAACAGGTGTTGAAAGTTGTGTTAAGATAGTTGGTCCGGCTACAGAAAAGTATGGTCCAATAGTTACCAAAGTTTGGTTTATGTTTGGTCTAGCTAATAAATCATGCGTCCTTAAAACGATCCATAGCGCAATAGTCGCCATAATAATTCTAGAAACCCATATCCCATAGGCAGCTCCATCAAGACCAAGACCGAGAAAGACTATTAAAAATGGGTCAATAAATACTGCAATAACTCCAGGAATTATTGTAACAAGCATAGCACCAACACCATCACCTTCAGCACGCAAAATAGCACTACCTGACATTCCTAATGCCATCACTGGTAAGGACGGTAGAGAAAATAAAAGGTAACGAGAGGCAAGTTTTGCTGTTTCACCTTTAGCCCCCATAAACCAAAGGAAATCTTCTCGGAAAATTACTATTAAAATAACAACTGCCACCTGCGTCATTACGGCAATTATCATTGTAGACGTAGCTAGGTTTCTGACTAGAACCCGGTTTCCTTGACCAATTGAACGAGATACAACTGCGGTAGTAGCAATCATCAAACCTATACCTACAGAAACCGAGAAGAATTGAATTGAAAAAGCAAATCCCATTGCGGCTACCAGCTTAACATTACCCAACCAAGAGATCCAAAATAAATTAATTACGTCAACAAGAAAAATAAATGTTATTCCGACAGTCCCAGTAATCGTCATTCTTAAGATATGCCCCATAAGAGAGCCGGTTAAAAACTTACCTTTTATTTCTTTCATTAGTATGTCCCAGGGAATGGGCTATGATCAGTATCACAACCGAATGACGTTTTAATACTATTTATTGTAACGAACAGGGTTTTTAAAGCTTCTATCTAAAGAATAGATTAATTAAAGTTCTAACTTTTACTTAAGTAATCATACGCAGATAGGGCATGGGTTTTGACCAAATGAAGGTAATCATCAATAGGGACATTTTCATCAAATGACCCCATACCAGTAGGGAATGGACCATAAACATATGCCGGTATTCCTTTATACCTCCACAATCGTGCATCAGTACCTCCCATACTCACAACTTGAGCTGGACGATAGCCTCTTAACTGCTCAACATTATCTTGAAGAATCTCTAACATCTCCCCATTAGGGTCACAATGCGAAGGTGGGTTATTCATATCCTCAGTCATAGTAACTTCAGGATAGTTTTTTAATATTTTGTAAATTTGATCCATTACAACTTCACTTTCAATCCCAACTGGCAACCGTATGTCAGCTTCAAAAGTACATTCTCCTGGTATCATATTTGTTTTCAAACCTCCTTTAATCATACCAATATTTAAAGTTACCTTTGAAATAATTTTTGAAGCTCCCAAACCCATTCCTTTTTCAAAGTATGGCTCCGCCTCTTTTTGAGCTTGAAGTAGGTCTTTTGGAATATCTAAAACCATATTCTCCAGACCACCTAATTCATTTATAAGTTTTGCTGCTATTAGGGTCGCAGATGGGGATATGTGCGTATACGCCCCATGAGCACCAGGAGTTTTTACCGTAAAAGTAAGCCAGAGAAGTCCCTTCTCTCCGTAACGTATTGTAAATGGGCTAGATGGTTCGCCGTTAAGACAACAGTCTCCTAACACTTCAGGTTCATTATCAATTAACCATCTAGCACCCCAAGGACCAAAGGTTTCCTCATCAGAAACACATGTCAGAGTGAGCTTTCCTTTAAGTTTTTCTTTAAGCCTGTTTAAGAAAATGTAAGTCCAGATACTTGCACTAGTACCACATTTCATATCAGATGAGCCCCGACCATAGACTTTTCCATCTAAAATTTCACCACCCCAAGGGTCCGTCGTCCAACCCTCCTTATCCGCATCGTGACCAACTGGAAATACATCCATGTGCCCATTTAAAACTAAATGTCGCCCTTCATTTATTCCTTCAAAGGTTCCTAAAATATTTGGCATAGTGGGTTGAGGGGCAACAATTCGATACGGCACCTCATATTTATCCAATAAGTTGGTTACGACGTTCGCAGACTCAGTCGTATCACCTGGCGGATTAGGGCTTTTAGCCCGAATAAAGTCTTGCAAAAAACCTATGATATTACTCTTTTCTGCCTCAATCCAAGAAAGTATTTGATCACGGTCATTCATAGCTAATCCTTTTTTCTAAATGTTCATCTAAAAAATAATGTTTTATACCAATCTATTATTCATCTTTTTTTAAGAAGGATTTAAGTTTTTTTTCTTCAACTTTGTCAATCTTTAATCCTATTTTAGTTCAACACCAAAGTATATCGTCAGCTGTTTTTGCAAACTCATTCATTTCAGCGAGTGCTACACTAAATCCTCTTCCAGAAGCATCACGTGCTATAGCCACACCATTTACACCACCGCCAATGAAAAAAGTCATATATATTTTTGATTTTATTTCAGACATGCGTGAATTGTTTAAGTGTAACTAAAAAAATTTAAGTTCTTAACGAAAAAACACGTATTAGGTCTCTGAAGTCTTTAATTGTTCTAACGCTACTTGAACACCACCACGATTGTACGGAACATGAGCGCTTTCTAAACCTAACTCAACACCAGACAAGGTCGCCATAAGCATGAGATCATTAAAATCACCTAAATGGCCAATGCGAAACACTTTGTCAGAAACTTTAGAAAGACCGTTGCCAAGTGAAATACCAAACTCTGTTAATGCTTTTTCACGAAAGGCATCTGCACTATGTCCTTTGGGTAGCATCACAGCGGTTAATACACCACTCTCTGCGCCCTGCTCGCTGCAAAGTACTTCCAATCCCCAAGCTCGGACAGCCTGGCGGGTAGTTACTCCATGGCGTGAGTGTCGAGAAAAAACATTTTCCAAGCCCTCTTCATGAAGCATATCGATAGATTCAACTAAACCGTAGAGTAAATTTGTTGCTGGAGTATAAGGGAAGTAACCAGATTTGTTTGGGCCAATCATGTCACCCCAATCCCAATATGATCGTTGAAGTTTTGCAACCTTATTTGCCATCAATGATTTTTTACTGACTGCATTGAAAGAAAGCCCAGGCGGTAGCATGAAGCCTTTTTGAGAACCTGAAACGGTTACATCGACACCCCACTCGTCGTGTTGGTAGTCAATTGAAGCCAATCCCGAAATTGAATCCACCATTAAAAGGGCAGAGTGACCAGCATTATCTATGGCTTTTCTAACCGACAGAATGTCTGAAACAGATCCAGTTGATGTTTCATTATGAACTACGCAAACAGCCTTAATTTCAGATGTAGTATCTTCTCGCAAAGCTTCTTCAATTTTATCTGGATCTGCACCACCACGCCAATTTCCATGAATAAATTGGGCATTGAGTCCTAAACGCTGAGCCATACTTTTCCAAAGTGTTGCGAAATGACCTGTTTCGTACATCAACACTTTATCACCAGGAGAAAGAACATTAACTAACGCAGCCTCCCAGGCTCCAGTACCCGACGCAGGAAATACAAAAACATTACTTTCAGTTTTAAACACTGTCTTCAAACCCTCTAATACCCTTGTGCCAAGCTCTGCAAAATCTGGACCGCGATGGTCTATCACTTGTCTTGAAATTGCATTCAGAATTCGATCTGGCACTGAACTTGGGCCTGGAATTTGTAAAAAATGTCGACCTGGTTGTCTCATCATAACTATCAATCTTAAATAAGGGACTAAGTCCGTTTAGGTTACACTAAATTTAGTAAGTCGATGGAGGGTCACTTGACGGCAAGCGAATTTAAATATTGAATTATGAATTTATGATTAGGTCAAGGTAAAATTTTGTATGACTAGTATTATCGCAAACTCTACTGTGGCTTTAAATTTTGGAAAACAGTTAGAAAAAGAAATCGAGGGAGAAGTACTATTCGACAACTTTAGTCGTGGGCAATATGCTACCGATGCGTCAATTTATCAAATGATACCCACAGGCGTAGTTGTTCCAAAAAATAGTAGTGATATAGAGAAAGTTATCAATTTAGGCCGAAAAGACGGTATTAGTCTTTTGGCACGTGGAGGTGGAACCTCCCAAAGTGGTCAAACAGTTAACAACTCTGTGGTCTTAGATAATTCAAAATTCCTAAATAAAATTATAGAAATTGATGTAAAGAATAGGAGTTGTGTAGTTGAGCCAGGAATTGTACTCGATGAACTAAATCGTATATTAAAACCTCATGGACTTTGGTTTCCTGTGGATATTTCGACATCCTCTAGAGCAACAATCGGTGGAATGGCAGCCAATAATTCTTGTGGTGGAAGATCTATTCGCTATGGAACAATGCGAGATAATGTTATCTCTATCGAAGGTTTCATGAGTGACGGGTCTTACTGTCATTTTGGAACGATAGAGAATCCAAACACTTCAGACTTATCAAAAGCATTAAAACTAATCGGTGAACGAGATGCCTTGGAAATAGAGTACCGCTTTCCTAAACTCATCCGGAGGGTGGGAGGGTATAACATTGATGCGCTAATTCCAAAGGGAGAGCCACATAACCTTTCACATGTACTTGTTGGGTCTGAAGGCACCTTAGTATACTCTTCAAAGCTCGAATTAAAACTGTCCCCACTGATAACAAAAAAAGTTATGGGCGTATGTCACTTTCCATCTTTCCACAAAGCAATGGAGGCCACGCAACATCTTGTAAAACTAAAACCTCTATCAGTTGAGTTGGTTGACGCCACAATGATTAAATTAGCTCGAGAAATTCCTATATTTCAAAAATCTGTTGAAAAATTTGTACAAGGAAATCCAGAGGCCCTCCTGTTAATAGAGTTTTCTGAAAAGGATCAGTCTCAAAATAGTATCAAATTAGAGGAACTATGCGATGTAATGGGAGAACTAGGTTACTGCTGGGAAAACACTGGAGCTCAATGGGGCGGTGTAATCAAGGTAGTAGAAAACAACTTACAAAACGAAATTTCAGAAGTTCGAAAGTCAGGACTCAATATTATGATGTCTATGAAAGAATCTGGGAAACCTGTTTCATTCGTCGAAGATTGTGCGGTCGAATTAACCGATTTGGCCGACTATACTGCCCGATTGACAGAAATATTTGAAAAATACCAAACTAAAGGTACCTGGTACGCTCATGCCTCTGTTGGATGTCTTCACGTTCGACCAGTCCTGAATATGAAGCTTGATCAAGACGTTAAAACTATGCGGGCTATTGCTGAAGAAACTTTTGACTTAGTTGCAAAATACAAAGGATCTCACTCAGGTGAGCACGGGGATGGAATTGTCAGATCTGAGTTTCATACAAAAATGTTTGGAAAACGGTTGGTTAATACTTTCAAGGAAATCAAACAAACTTTCGATCCATTAGGATTATTTAACCCTGGAAAAATAGTTGATGCCCCCAAAATGGATGATCGAAGTTTGTTCCGTTATGGCCCAAACTATACTGCCAAGGAGTTCAAAACAGAATTGGATTGGTCGAATTGGCCAGGTGCAGGTGGAGGGTTTTTAGGTGCCGTCGAGATGTGTAATAACAATGGTGCATGCCGTAAGCTAAAGGGGGGAACAATGTGCCCCTCTTACCGCGTCACACGAAACGAAAACGATGTAACACGAGGTCGTGCAAATGCTTTGCGTCTAGCAATTACAAATCAATTAGGAGCAGATGCCTTCACTTCAGAAGAAATGTTCAACACAATGAAATTATGCGTCTCATGCAAAGGATGTCAGCGCGAATGCCCAACAGGTGTGGATATGGCCGCAATGAAAATAGAAGTTTCAGCAGCTCGCATTAAAAAATTTGGTTTAACATTCAGTGATAGATTAATTTCTTATCTACCTCGATACGCGAGTGTTGTATCTAAATTTCCTCGCCTTATGAATCTAAGAAATCGTGTTCCAATTTTAGCAAAGGCCTTAGAGCGAGCCACTGGTTTCTCCGCGAAGAGACCTCTTCCTAATTGGTCGAATGATACCTTTAACGATAGAAAGCACCCCTCAAGAGTTAACCCAGATATTGTGTTATTTGCAGATACATTCAATCGATACTTTGAGCCCGAAAACTTGCGTGCAGCGATAGCAGTTTTTAATAAGGCCAAAGTTTCTTTTGTTATAGCAAAACCAGAAGACAGAAAAAGACCTTTATGTTGTGGTAGGACTTTTTTATCGACTGGTCTTGTGGATAAAGCAAAGGAGGAAGCAACGCGACTAGTTAACGCCCTCTTACCACATGCTAAAGCTGGGCGGTACATTGTGGGTTTAGAACCTAGTTGTCTATTAGCTTTAAGAGATGAAA
Source organism: Paracoccaceae bacterium (assembly GCA_002697345.1). Lineage (GTDB taxonomy): Bacteria > Pseudomonadota > Alphaproteobacteria > Rhodobacterales > Rhodobacteraceae. The sequence continues at coordinate 24,047 of NZVE01000083.1, forward strand.
TTCCGAGACTTATACCAGGTAAAGATGCAGAATTAGTAGCAAAGTATGCACTTTTATTTGAAGAATACATTGCTAAACATTTAGATAAAAATTTATTTAAATCTCTATTTAAGTCTCCTACAGATACTATTCTATTACATGGCCACTGTCATCAAAAAGCGGCAGGAGTAATGTCATCGGTTGAACAAGTTTTAAACTTACTTCCCAATACTGCCGTTGAAATATTGGAGACTAGCTGTTGCGGAATGGCGGGGTCATTTGGATTGAAAACTGACACATATTCAGTTTCAATGGAAATGGGTGAGTTGGATCTTTTTCCTGCCGTACGAGCTAGACCTAAAAACTCCATAGTAGTTGCTGACGGAACCTCGTGCCGCACTCAAATAAAAGATGGTACGAACACCGAAGCCATTCATGTTGCGCGGATTTTAGAGATGGCTTTACCTAGAAGTTAATTTCGAAAGGTAGTATCTTTTACAGCAGTGTTCCTCCAGCTTTGGTTCTAATTTTTATTTTTGACGAACATAGTGTCGAGAAATAAACCTCAAAAATCGGTATAATATGAAAACTAAAAGAACACTTCCAATAATAATGTCAAAATAATCTGTCCAATCATGGCTTTCAGAGTTCACATTCCAGTTATCAAACTGTTGGATGGCAAAAACAAATAAAACAACGTACCCAAAAACAACAAGGATCCGGTACACTCTACCAATTAACAAGTACATCCATACACCTCATTGTATTTCTTTATCATATANTTTTTTACAAANGCTAGAATTAATATCTNNGCTGCAAACTACTCTTTGACAAAAACTAGTGACACTAATTTAATAGCGCAAGTGTTAAAATAATGTAAAATTCCTNCTNNGCTTTCTTNCAAGGAAACTACCAATGAACTTTATGGNTCCTTTATGATGCATGTGNATAATAAGGGTATGTAATCTGGTGGAACTCAGTAAATAACAAAATCATTTGAACTCTGAAATTAATGCCCTTAAGTAATGTATGGGAAACTAACTATTAAGAACAAAGAAAACTTCATTTAATGTTGACAATGAAATACAGTAATACGCTAGATGTTAGATTAGGAAACTTTAATGGCTTACCAGACACTCAGTTTTGAGTTTTCAAAGAGCATAGCAACTATTACCCTTAATAGAACAGATAATTCTGCGAATGCATTAAACGCTAAGATGACTGAAGAGCTATTTGATGTAAGTGTAAGATGTGGTTCTCCAGACGTACGTTGCGTAATTATAACTGGAACTGGTAAAATGTTTTGTGGTGGTGGGGATCTGGTAGAGATGAACGCCGTCGAAGACAAACACACCCACCTAACTAAAATGGCTACATTACTACATGCTGGACTCACAAGGTTCTCACATATTGATGCACCCATAATTATTGCTTTAAATGGCACAGCTGGGGGAGCTGGGTTTTCTTTAGCTTTAGCTGGCGATTATGTCATAGCATCAGATAAAGCAAAGTTTGTATCAGCTTATACAGCTTCGGGGCTTACTCCAGATGGATCCTCTACTTACTATCTTGCTAAGCATGTTGGTCTTTTACGTGCTAAAGAATTAATGCTTACTAATCGGGTTCTTACTGCATCAGAAGCTCAAGACTGGGGTATTGTAAACAAAGTAGTGACATCCGAGCTAGTTATGAAAGAAGCTTATACAATGGCAAACCAATTTGCCTCAGGGCCTACGAAAGCCTTTGGTGGCGTAAAACGGCTACTAAACACCGCTTTTTCTGATGGAATCGAAACTCAACTTGATCATGAGACACGTTCAATTGCTAACATGATGCGCACAAATGATGGGCCTGCTGGCATAAGTGCCTTTCTTGCAAAGAAAAGTCCAAAATTTAATGGGAAATAAAAAGACTAACTAAAAAAATTAATTATAATTTGAACAAAGAAATACGTTATTACTGAATTTTTTTGTATAATTTTAGCTTATACGTAATAAACCCTCTCATTATTAGAGACTGATCTTAAGTCTTATAGATCAATTTCAATTACACCACCCTCGAGTAAAGCACGGCTTTTGCATAGAATAATTTGAGTTTGTTGTTGTTTTTTTGACAGCACGAAGTCTCGATGCTCTACTTCTCCTGAAATTAGCTCACAGCTGCAAACCCCACAAAGTCCGTCAGAGCACTTTACGTCAACGGGGTAACCATTCTCTGTCAAGATATCGGTAGCTGACTTATTAAATGGTACAACCAACTCTTGCTGAGACTTTACAAGTTTTAAAATAAAGTTTTGATTTATATAATCTGGTTCCACAGGAACCGAGAAATACTCTAAGTGAACTTTTTCCTGAGGAATCTCCTTATTCTCAGCTGCCAGAACAACAGAGTCCATGTATCGTTCTGAACCACAAATATAAACTTGCATATTTTTTTTATAATTACCCAAGACGATATTAAAATCAGCACGTGTCCCTTCATCAGAAAAATGAAAATGTACTTTGTCAGACCACGGGAAAGTTTTCAGATCATCTAAATACCCCGCTTTCAATTTTGAGTTAGCTGAATAATGGAGTTCGAAGTTTTCTCCCAAAGCATACAACCGGTGAGCAAATGAAATCATAGGAGTAACACCAATACCTCCCCCCATTAAAAAAGTTTTTGTTGCTGTTTCATCTAATTCAAAATGGTTAATAGGTTTAGAAATAAATACCTTACGCCCTTCTAAAAAGATGCGATGCATCATTTTAGAACCTCCACGCCCCTCATCCTCACGTAGAACACCTATCTGATATTTGGATCTGTCTGCAGGATCTCCAGACATTGAATATTGACGCAAAAACTCAGGAGCAACTACAATATCTATATGCGCTCCTGCGGTCCATTCGGGTAAGTCCAGTCCATCCGGCCGCTGAAACTCATATTTAATTAACGACTCTGTCATTTCATGAACTCTGCTAACTACAACTTGGATAACAGGGGCATCACTTGGCACACTATACTGATGAATGTGGTCGGTTTCTCCATTTTTTAATTTTATTTTATATTCGTCTGCTGTGATCATTGCTTGATATGCTTCGATACCACTCTCACGATCCATTGGTGACGGATAAGGCCATGGATGAGGTGCTAGATTAGCTGGGTACACAGCAAGAGTTTGATCTTCATACTTTAGGTTAAGATCGCGTTGTAAACCTCGACGATTCAACTTTTTTCTGCTGGGCTTATAACTACCACCTTCTTCTAACTCTATGTCCCACCACCATTTTTTAATATCATTAAGGTCACCATTTCCAACTAAATCATCCAACTTCGCTAATGGTTTTGCCAACTGTGGGGCATTTGAGGCTAACCACCTAAATGGGGCTTCCGCAAATAACCCTTCTAAATTCCACGGACAGGTTTTCATACAACGACCGCACATTGCCCCACCTTCTGTAGTAATCCTATAAGTAGCGCATTTTTGGCTATCAGATTTCCAAATTTCATAACCATTAAACATCAACTTTGGTCCTGCCGTTATCGCACCCGCTGGACATTCGCGTGCACACTTGTTGCAGTTCTCACAAAAATTCTGAAGACCAAAATCAATGGGTTTATCATATGCCATGGGCATATCAGTTGTAACAGCTCCAGATTTTAAACGCGGCCCAAGGTACGGATTCAAAATAACTTCGCCTATACGACTAACCTCACCCAACCCTGAAAGTAATAATAAAGGTGGCTGAAGAACCTCTCCATCCATTACCGTATGGGACTTTGCCTTGTAACCTAAGTTACGAATTTGTTTAGCTATTACGCCTCCCAACAGTGAAAACCTCAAATAAGCACGCATAGATTGGGCTACTGAAATCCAGTCATCACCGGAAGCGCCCTCCATAGTTTCATAACCCTGATCTATAATCATGGAGATCGCATTATTATGAGGGGGATCAATAGGGGTACCAGTCGCATCATGGCTATACCAAGCCCAATCTGGACATCTTGAAATCCCAACGGCATCTATTCCTAAAAAGTAGCTAGTAGCTTTAATATTATTTGCATTTTTTTCTATATTTGTTGGACGAGAACCAGAAGGGTTTGGATCACCATCTTGAAGCAAAATAAAAGCACCAAGTGCACGCCGTTGCGCAGAAGATGGTGCAGTTTTACGAACATAGTACCCACCTTTTGCACCATCTTGATTAATTTTTCCCATATCACCAAATTGAGCTCTCGCAAACATATCAGTGCGTTTTGGCACTCGTGCAACTCTTGTTTCGTCAATGTAGGTAGTTGGCGTCTCTACTCGCTTTAGACGCTCAAATGGATGTGCTCCATCTACAAATCTTCTTTTTGTGTACGGATCACGATTCATTGCGTTTTTAGAAAACCCCTTCCCTAACCACCAGGCAGGTCCTTTGGTCTTAAACCAAGGTTGTTCATATTCTGATGCGAGAGGGCTATCAACCGAGAGATCAAGTGTGCAGGTGACAGCAGCAAGTCCAAAGCTTGAACCAATATAAGGTGCGATTAACTGCCCTTTAATACACCATACTAACCCTGCAGTAACTGCTAATTGGTTTAAATCAACATCTGAGGCAGACCCCGAATGCGATTTAGCATCATATCCTAACAATCGAATATAGTTAGCTATCACCGCTGCAGTTTCATTTGCTCTCAAACATGCCCGATGACTTAATGCGTCTTTTAACCAATCAGTTCCAGGTTCGTCTGAGCGAATATCACGTGGGTTTTCATATAAAAATATAAGCGCATGTGTGTGCCCATTAATAGTCGTAGGTGGCGCTTCCATTGACTCTTTAAGATCTGCCATAATTCCATCAATACCTGCCGCAAGAGTTTTAGTTTGGCGAGTGCGCAAGGCTTCTGCCAAGTGAGCGATATCTGGGTTATTAAAAGGTTTTGATAATAAATCTGTATCTTGAAGTCGACAGACACCTACCATTGATGCATCCGAAAAAAAGCCAAAAGCCTTAAGGTGATCTGTTCTCTCCTTAGGGTCGACAGGTATTTCTGAAACTGCTTTATTTATCATGCCATCGCGGATCGCATCCAACATGGCCTGGTACTCACACATTGCATTAACAATACTTTCAGGTGCCTCTGGTCGACGAAATGACAGCGCACACATCGGGGGCACCTCAGTCAAATCAGGCATTCCCCCGCGCTTCAATCTTTCTGTCGGATAAGGTCCCATATGAACAGGACGTTTTTTTGTAGAGAATAAACGCATTCTTATCTCTTGCTACCCCTTTAGCTCAAACATCACAGCCACGTGTATCTAAACTATTAACCCGTTTCAACCGACGGTAAAGTGTTGAATAATGTTTTAAGTATTATAGATTGTAAAATTATTATCTGGTATGAAATATTGGTTTTTTGATAATCTTGATCTGTAACCTTACACCATTTTAATCAGGTAGTTTTAATATAATCAATTTGGCGCGCCAACCAGCAACCCAATCTAAATCCTGTTACGTGTCCTGCATCATCACGTATAAGGCTCAACGTCCAGTCCCCAGGCGCAGGCGCATCCATTGACCGACGGGTCACCATAATCAAGGTATCGGGCCCTACAGGATGTAGACGCTCCATAATTCCCGATCCAAACATCCCTTCTGTCCAGGAATAAATTCCACTATCCCGAACCTCAATTACCATAGTAGCTTCTAATTCTTCGGCCTCATAGCGCCCAGCAATTTCTAGATCCAGAGTAGCTATATTAGTGGCAAGTGGATCAAGGGTTGATAACATATTTTCAGCGTCTCGTCGCATTATCAGAGTGGTTCCATCAATCGAAAGCGTGAGCCCTTCAGCCTCTAAATGCCCACTCAACCCGGAGACAACTCTATCTGGAGCAGTTGCAAAATTTAACTCTCCACTCAACTTACCTGTTTTCAAGCGTGCCAACAAACCTGTTTCGCGACAAATCCATTGACCATCCCAGCCCTGTGGTATCGGCTGTAAATCAGGCTCTTCACTACCAAGAACAGCTTGTAAAATAGAAGCCGCAGCACCAAAAACATTTGCCTCGTGGTTAAACATCACAACAACAGATAATCGTTCGACCGCCGCATGCATCCGAAAAGCACGAAACCCGCGCAGTGCACCCCCATGGCTAGTAACCTTCACGCCTGAAACTGTTTGATGGGCCAAGCCAAAACCATAGCTAGCAGACGTACCATCACGAAATACGGGTGGCTCGGAAAGCCGTTGGTAAAGACTAGTGGCATCTTCTCGGGTATTATCTATCCAAATTTCATAGGCCAACATATCTTGAAGAGAAGCCGAAATACCCGCATCACCGATCCAGTAAATTCCATTGTTAGCAGGGAAAAACCCAGTGACGTCATTGCCTTCATAGCCTACAACTTGATCGGTTGGATGTCGGGTATCTGAATTCAACACAGCCGTCTTCATACCTGCGGGACCCCATATCACTTCAGAGTAAAGTGCTTCCATAGATTGGCCTGTTTCTGCCTCAATCAACTCAGACAACATACGAAAGTTACCATTGCAATATGAATAACTGGTCCCAGGCTCAAAATGTCCAGTTTTCATCTGTGCTAACAAAGGTAGTGCATCACTCCGTTCAAACGTCTGTTCAGCTCTTGCCCCTTGCAAGATTGAAAGCGCCCAATAATCCCGTAGCCCAGATTGATTATCACAAAGCTCTTTTACGGTTGGAAAAGTGCCCCTGAATTTTGGAATAAAGTCCTTAACTCTGTCATTTAAACGGTCCAGATTGTCAATTTTGTCTAATAAAACGCCACAGGTAAATTGCTTTGAAATTGAACAGATTGGTAGTCGGGTTCCTGCTGTCATAGCATTATGTTTTGACAGGTCGGAGTACCCCCAAGCACGGGTTGCAACTATTTCACCATCTTTGACAATGCCCGCCACACCCCCAGGTCCTCGGTATTGATGCGGTATAAGGTCAAGGGCTTCCTTTAGAACTGCATTATTTAACTCAACCATGTTGGTATCCCTAAGTGTCTATTAAAAAATTTATTAAAGCTTAACTAATAAAAATTGGAATGTTAACACAAATTTGAATACTGTCAGGTAAAGCTAAGTTTTTTCAAATGGGTATGTTAAATCACTATAAGCCTGTAATATAAGTTCGCTAATAACAATTAAGAAAGACCAATCCATGACAAAATTAACTCTACTTCCTGTTGATCATAATGATCCTAAAGAAATCTGTGCGGCGATCCGCGCTCGTCGTGGAGGCAAGCTCAACGAGCTTGATCGGATGCTTCTGCACAGCCCTGCGGTGGCTGAAGGTTGGAACGTATTTTTTGGTAAGTTACGCAACGAAACCACGATTTCTCCCCGACTTAGAGAATTAGCAATGTGTGTTGTAGCAGTTTTAAATAACGCGTCCTATGAATTTCAGGCACATAGCCCACTCTATCAAGAGGCAGGAGCAACTGTTGAACAGATAGCGGAACTTGAAAAACTTGGTACTACTAACTTTAACCAAAGCCTATATTCAGAGCTTGAACAGGATGTGATTGCTTTTGTTACCTCAATGACCCGTGATATTGAGGTTCCCAAAGCCCTCAAAGATACTCTCTATGAATCCCTTGGTCCCTGCCATCTGGTGGAACTGATGGTCGTGGCTGGAGGCTACAACCTGGTCTCACGGTTTCTGGTTGCAAGTGATATTCATGCTACTTAGCTTGTAGAATGTAGTCATTGAACATTTCTGAATAGCGGTTTTAGAGTTTTTTTAATAAAATTAATCTCTTAAACGCATCGTTTTGCGGAGGAAGGGGAAATTTACCGGGGATAAGATAGCCGCTACTAGGCGATTTGAAGAGCAAGGACGCCAGATGCTAGCAGAGCTTCAGGAAGTTAAGAGTTAGTTCATGGTGTCTTTAGACATACAAGAAAAGTTTAGTTAAGCGTTGATAGTTCTTCAAATTAAACAAAGCCATTGAACCTATTCAGAAACTTAATATCATCCAGGTTACCAATAATTCTGTTTTGAATAGTTTAGGAAAAGTACAATGTATGGGATAGTTATTTAATGCGCACGGTTTTTCTAATACTGCTAATAAATTTTACTTCAAATGCTTGGGCAGATAATGTTGTTACTGGAAGTGGAGGCAGCAAATTAGAAGGTAAAGTTGTTTCAGAATTCAACAAACCTTGGGCGATGTCATTTATTAACAAAGACAATCTATTAATCACTACAAAAGCTGGAAAACTTTGGCTAGTAAATAGAAGTGGCGAACAGTCTTTAGTGTCTGGAGTTCCAAAAGTTTTTGCAGGTGGTCAAGGGGGTTTAGGTGATGTTGTTATTCATCCAAATTATACAAAGAATAAACTAATTTATGTTTCTTACATCAATTCAGATAATAGAGGAAAAACACGATATGCGACCATAATACGAGGTACACTAGAGAGGACAGATAAACCACAACTGAAAAATATTGAAACTATTTGGAAGCAAACGCCAGCTCGATCAGGGAAAGGGCATTTTTCCCACAGAATTGTATTTGGACTCGATGGAACAGAACATGCCAGAAAGATTTTCATTACATCCGGCGACCGGCAAGAGCAAACCCCTGCACAACAATGGGACATGGCATTAGGTAAAATCATTAGACTTAATGAGGATGGTACAATACCTACGAACAATCCATTTCAGGACAAAGGTGACCTCGCAAAGACTTTTTGGACAATTGGACATAGGAATGCCCTTGGCATTGCATTTACCAAAAATGGCCAACTATGGGCGCACGAAATGGGTCCAAAGCATGGAGATGAACTTAATTTAATAGTTGCCGGTGAAAATTATGGGTGGCCAATAGTATCAGAAGGTAATCATTATAGTGGGGCAAAAATCCCAGCTCATGATACAAGACCAGAATTCATGGTGCCAAAACTTTATTGGGTGCCTACAGTGGCTCCATCAGGATTGATTTTTTATGAAGGAGATGAATTTTCTGAATGGAAAGGAAATGCATTTATTGGAGGGCTAAAAAGCAAAGCACTCGTTAGAATAGGCTTTAATAATGGAGAACCATTTGAGGCTGAACGCTTTAGTTGGTCAAAAAGAGTTAGAGAAGTCGAAGTAGACGATGAAGGTGCCATTTGGGTTTTAGAGGATGGCTCATCTGGTAGGTTAATAAAATTCACAAAGCCAAATAAATAGATTGGATAGAATACAGTCAGTGGTGGTGCTATCAGACGAATAAGAATACTAGTCACGTTTTATCCTCAACAAATAATCTGCAATTAATGCTCGATCGATGGAAGTAAATTTCGATGTATTTTCGATAACTGATGCCATTTTTCCACCAGCCATGTCGTAATCAGGGGTAAATCCAGAAGACAGGTATTCTACGATAT
>NZVE01000084.1 GCA_002697345.1 Paracoccaceae bacterium
TTGGAGCTTCACTTGGAGTGTCTATGGACGGGATCTACGATACGAAAAGAGAGAATCTTGAAATGCAAGGAGTGATTTCTCCTATGTATACAGTTAATGGAATGATACTTGGAAAGTTGTTTGCTCCGAGAGAAGGAGAGGGACTGGTCGGGTTTAATTACTCTATTGAAGGGCCTATAGCGTCACCAAAGGTATCGATTAACCCTCTTTCAATTCTTACTCCAGGAATTTTTAGGGAGATATTCCGGCGATCAATGCCAAAGTTAAAAAAATGATTTTAAACGATTTTGACTATAACTTACCTAACTATTTGATTGCTGACCGACCTATTTCACCGAGGAGTTCATCTCGTCTTTTGATTGCGAAGAAATTAGAAAGTTTTTTTGACTCCAAGGTGTCAAACCTCCCCAACATCTTGAACGCTAACGATCTTTTAGTGTTCAATGATACCAGGGTATTGCAGTCACGTCTTTTTGGATTCAGGGTTAGGGAGTCAAGTAAAGCCATTATAAATGTTACACTTTTATCTGAAAATGAAGATAATACTTGGCTTGCTCTTATTAAACCACTCAGAAAAATTAAAGTGGGAGAGATCATAAAATTTAATGAATTTTTTTCCGCTACATTGATTGAAAAAAGGGATGGTCAAGGAGTTTTGAGTTTTAATTTGACTAAGTCTTCTTTGAGATCCGCACTTTTAGAATTTGGATCTATGCCACTTCCACCATATATTGAATCACAGCGCAAAGCAGACGAGCGTGATAAAGTTGATTACCAAAGTATATTTGCAAGAAATGATGGAGCGGTTGCAGCACCTACAGCTTCTCTGCATTTTGATTCAGAACTTATCTCTCGTTTGCAAAAAAAAGGCGTACAATCTGCTTTCGTGACGCTTCATGTAGGAGCTGGGACGTTTTTACCTGTTAAGGTTACTGATATTAAAAATCACAAAATGCATAGCGAATGGGGGGAGGTTACTGAAACCACTCTAGCTAAAATTGCTAAAACTAAGGCTCGAGGTGGTCGAGTTATCCCAGTTGGAACAACAGCACTTAGGATTATTGAAACGGCATTTTTGAAAGGTGGGGTTATTACTCCCTGGTCAGGTATGACTGATATATTCATATACCCTGGATTTAAATTTTCAGTTTCTGATGGGTTAATAACAAACTTCCATCTGCCAAAATCTACTTTGATGATGTTGGTTTCAGCATTTATAGGCTCTCAAAGAACCAGAAATTTATATAGTCACGCAATTAAAAATAAATACCGGTTTTTTTCTTATGGAGACGCTTGTTTATTGCTACGTTGATTTTCGACAGATTTGTTTAAAAATAGTCGTATTTAGAGCATGTGATTATATTTTTCAATATAGAGGAACCCAGTAATGGTATATAACTGGGTTTAGGCATGCTTAGATTATTTGGAGGGGTATGGGCTCTATTATTGGGGATGTTTCTTCTTATGGTGGGGAACGGTTTGCAATCGACATTAATAGGTGTGAGAGCTTCTATTGAAGGGTTCTCGACTTTGGAGCTTTCGATAGTAACTTCAGCTTATTTTTTAGGTTTTTTAGGTGGGTCAATCATGGCTCCTGGTATAATTAACCGCGTCGGCCACGTCAGAGTCTTTGCCGCATTAGCTTCATTCATTTCAGCTACTTTGATTTTATATCCTGTACTTCCATTTTTCTGGGCTTGGGTATTTTTAAGAATTTTAATCGGGTTTTGTTTCTCAGGTGTTTATGTGACCGCAGAGAGTTGGTTAAATAATTCTGCAACAAACCAAACTAGAGGTAAAATCCTTTCTCTTTACTTAATTGTCCAAATGGCTGGCCTAATAACGGGGCAGGCTTTATTAAATATCGGAGAACCTGAAGGATATTTGTTATTTATAATTCCGTCAGTTTTGGTTTCAATATCTTTCGCACCAATTCTTTTAAGTGTTTCCAAGGGACCGACCTTCGAGGAAACAAAGAAAATGAGTTTCAAAAGGTTATATCAAGCCTCTCCTTTGGGTTTTATTGGCTGTTTCATTGTTGGGGCAGTTCTTTCTGGGCAATTTGGTATGGCAGCAATTTACGGAACGCAAATAGGATTAAGTATCAAAGAAATTTCTTTTTTTATGTCATCTATTTTTGTTGGAGGGTTATGCTTGCAGTATCCTATTGGCTGGATCTCAGATCGGATTGATCGAAGAGTACTGATTATTTCTGCTTCTGTATTGGGGCTATTGTCAGTTTTTGCTGGGCTATTACTATGGAAGGTTTATATCCTCCTACTAGCTGTAGGTTTTTTTCTGGGGGGTGTCTCTAATCCACTCTATTCACTACTTATAGCCTACACGAATGATTACCTCGACCCGGATGACATGACAGCCGCTTCTGGAGGGCTAATATTTATAACTGGTTTAGGTGCGGTGATAGGGCCACTTTTCTTTGGTTGGTTTATGTTTAACTTTGGGCCAAGTGGTTTCTGGCTATCTTTTGTCTTTTTATTTAGCGCTATAGCTTTGTACGCAGGTTTTAGAATTACCCAACGTCAGAGCCAATTTTCTATTGAAGAAGATGATTATGAGCCAGTTTCTTATGCAAATATTGGTTTTTCATCTACACAAGTTGTAGGAGAGGTGGCTCAGGATTTTTACGTTGATAATATTGAGGATTCTGAAGCCCTAGATGGTAATGTATCTTAAATAATAACTAGAAGTTTCTTTAAATTTTGTGTATTATAAAATTAGTTTAATATTAAACGAATAATGTGGGATTATAAGATGGAAGAAAATACTTTTGATATGATAGTTATTGGAGCAGGGCCAGGTGGTTACGTTGCGGCAATCCGAGGAGCCCAACTTGGTTTAAAAGTAGCCATTATCGAACGTGAGCATATGGGGGGTATTTGTCTTAATTGGGGTTGTATACCAACTAAAGCCATGTTGCGGTCATCAGAGGTCTATCATCTATTAAAGAATTTAAAGAAATATGGAGTAAGCGCGGATAATGTAAGTTATGATTTAGATGCAGTAGTCGCTCGATCAAGAGAGATTGGATCAAAGCTATCTAATGGCATCACTCATTTACTAAAAAAGAACAATATCATTTCGTTCTTAGGGAGTGCTTACTTAGTTGGAAATAGCGAAGTTGAAGTTACAGTAAAAACTGAGAAGGTTAAATTATTTTCAGAAAATATTGTTTTGGCTACAGGTGCGAGGGCCAGGGAGATTAAGGGGTTTGAAGCTGATAAAGAGCATATTTGGACGTACAAAAATGCGTTAACCCCTAAACGAATGCCAAAAAAGTTGTTAGTCATTGGGTCGGGCGCTATTGGAGTAGAATTTGCTAGCTTCTATAATACATTAGGCGCAGAAACCACTATTGTTGAGCTTTTGAACCGAATACTGCCTGCTGAAGACATGGAAATATCAGGGTTTGCAAAAAAGCAATTTAAAAAACAAGGGATTAAAATTTTAGAGAATTGTAAAGTGAGTGAAATAAAGAAAAAAAAGAGTATTTTTACTGTTGAGATGGAAGCATCAGGAAAAACTACTAGTCATGAGTTTGATACTATTATTTCCGCGGTAGGAATAGTCGGAAACACTGAAGGTATAGGCCTCGAAGATTTGAAAATCGAAGTACAAGGCACTCATGTTGTCGTAGATGAATTTTGCCAAACAAATGTAAAAGGGATTTTTGCAATTGGAGATCTAGCTGGAGCACCTTGGCTAGCACACAAGGCATCTCATGAAGGTATCATGGTTGCTGAATTAATTGCCGGCAATGATCCACACTCAGTTAATTACAATGATATTCCGGGCTGTACTTATTGCTATCCTCAGATTGCAAGTGTGGGATTGACAGAAGAGCAGGCAAAAGAGGGTGGCTTTGAAATTAAAGTTGGACGTTTTCCTTTTAATGCAAATGGTAAAGCTCTTGCACTTGGTGAAGAGGAGGGGATGGTTAAAACTATTTTTGATGTTAAATCTGGTGAACTTTTAGGAGCTCATATGGTTGGACCCGAAGTAACCGAGCTTATACAGGGGTACGTTATAGGCCGCAAACTGGAGGCTACTGAAGAAAGCCTTATAGACACTATTTTTCCTCACCCAACTTTAAGTGAGGCGATGCATGAAAGTGTTTTGGAAGCGTTTGACCGTGTAATTCATATTTGAAGAGTATCTAAATTAAGTTAATAATCATTTTACATACGAGTTTATTGCTGTTCCAAAAAGTTTGTCTGGCGGCTACAAGTTTTTTAAAAAAGGAATTCCATGACTGATCTGAAGAAAATTTCTGTACGCGGAGCTCGAGAGCATAATTTAAAGAACATTAACGTTGATATTCCGAGAGATAAGTTGGTTGTAATAACTGGTGTGTCCGGGTCTGGAAAATCAAGTCTTGCTTTTGATACGATTTATGCAGAAGGTCAGCGACGATATGTAGAGTCTCTTTCAGCTTATGCTCGGCAATTTCTTGACATGATGGAAAAGCCAGATGTAGATCATATCTCGGGGTTAAGCCCTGCAATCTCAATTGAACAAAAAACAACAAGTAAAAATCCTCGTTCTACCGTTGGGACGGTTACAGAAATTTATGACTATCTCCGTTTGTTATTTGCTAGGGCAGGGACTCCATATAGCCCGGCTACTGGTTTGCCAATTGAGGCTCAGCAAGTTCAAGACATGGTTGATCGAGTTATGCGTTTAAAGGAAAATACCAGGGCTTATATTCTGGCGCCTATCGTGCGTGATAGGAAAGGTGAGTATAGAAAGGAGTTTCAAGAATTAGCAAAACTTGGCTTCCAAAGAGTGCGTGTTGATGGTGAACTCTTTAATCTTGATGAGCCACCGGAACTGGATAAGAAGTTCAGGCATAATATTGAAGTTGTTGTTGACAGAATAGTTGTCAAACAAGGTTTGGAACCAAGATTAGCAGATAGTTTGCGAACTTCTTTGGACTTGGCAGACGGTATTACTCTAATTGAAACACTTGGTAGTGAAGAAGAGGTTTCAGAAGAGATTACTTTTTCTGAAAAATTTGCTTGCCCAGTATCTGGATTTACAATACCGGAGATTGAGCCTCGGCTTTTCTCTTTCAATGCACCATATGGGGCTTGTCCTAAGTGCGATGGCTTAGGTGTTGAGCTATTCTTCGATGAACGACTTATTGTTCCTGATCAATCCTTATCAGTTTGGGATGGTGCATTGGCTCCCTGGAGGAAAGGTAGATCCCCTTATTATTTGCAGACGATTGAGTCTATATCAAAGCATTATGGGTTCGATCAAAAATTATCTTGGGGAAAGCTTGATCAAAAAATTAAAGATATATTTTTGCGAGGTTCTGGCGATGAGGAAATCGAATTTCGTTACGACGAAGGTGGACGAGTATATAACTTGTCTAGGTCTTTTGAGGGTGTCATTCCTAACATGGACAGACGTTACAAAGCTACCGATTCTTCATGGGTAAAAGAAGAATTTGAAAGATATCAAAATAATAGACCTTGTGTAACATGCTCGGGATTTAGATTGAAGCCAGAGGCTCTAGCAGTAAGAATTGGTGATCTTCATGTTGGTAACGTGGTTAGAATGTCTATTAAGGAAGCATCGGCTTGGGTTGAAGAAATCCCAAGAAAACTATCAAATCAAGGTAACGAGATAGCTCGAGTTATTTTAAAGGAAATCGAAGAGCGCTTAGGTTTTTTAAATAATGTTGGGCTTGGTTATCTAACGCTTTCTCGTAATTCTGGGACGTTGTCTGGCGGTGAAAGTCAAAGAATTAGACTAGCAAGTCAAATTGGTTCAGGGCTAACAGGCGTGCTTTATGTTTTAGATGAACCTTCAATTGGATTGCATCAAAGAGATAATAATAGGCTATTAACAACATTAAAAAATTTACGTGATCAAGGCAATACAGTTATAGTAGTAGAACATGATGAAGAGGCTATCAGAGATGCTGATTATGTTTTTGACATTGGTGCAGGAGCTGGTGTCCATGGGGGCAACGTTGTTGCAGAGGGAACACCAAAAGAAATTATTAAAAATCCGGAAAGCATAACTGGACAGTACTTGTCTGGAAAAAGAAAAATAAGTATTCCGCAGATTAGGCGCCAGGGAAATGGAAAGTGTATTTCTATACAGAATGCTACTGGAAATAATTTACAAGGAATAAGTGTTGATTTCCCGTTAGGCCAATTTATTTGTGTCACTGGAGTTTCCGGTAGTGGGAAATCAACATTAACAATTGAGACTTTGTTTAAAAATGCATCAATGACGTTAAATGGAGCAAAACAAACTCCAGCCCCGTGTGATAATATAAAAGGTTTAGAGTATCTTGATAAAGTAATTGATATTGACCAGAGAGCTATAGGTCGAACACCGAGATCTAATCCCGCTACTTACACAGGGGCGTTCACTCCTATCCGAGAGTGGTTTGCAGGTTTGCCAGAGTCTAAAACAAGGGGTTACAAGCCTGGTAGGTTTAGTTTTAACGTTAAAGGAGGCCGGTGTGAAGCATGTCATGGCGACGGGCTTATCAAGATTGAGATGCACTTTTTGCCTGATGTTTATGTTACTTGTGAAACCTGTAAGGGTAAGCGGTATAACAGGGAAACGTTAGAAGTTAGGTTTAAAGGTAAAAGCATTGCGGATATATTAGATATGACGGTCGAAGAAGCAGAAAAGTTCTTTATGGCAGTGCCGTCAATTAGAGAAAAAATGGTTGCATTGAACCGTGTTGGGCTTGGTTATATTAAAGTTGGTCAACAAGCTACAACCTTATCCGGAGGCGAAGCACAGCGAGTAAAATTGTCCAAAGAACTTTCTAAAAGGTCTACTGGAAAAACGTTATATATTTTGGACGAGCCAACTACGGGTTTGCATTTCGAGGATGTTAAAAAGCTATTGGAAGTCCTACATGAGCTTGTTAACCAAGGTAATACTGTAATCGTTATTGAGCATAATCTCGACGTTGTTAAAACAGCAGATCACGTTGTAGATGTTGGGCCAGAGGGTGGTGATGGCGGTGGTAAAATCATAGCCACTGGCACACCAGAGAGCATTGCAGCTATAAAAAGTTCGTTCACGGGGTATTATTTAAAACCAATGCTAGATAAAAAGCGTCGGGCTGCATAATTTTTAGAGATAAGTTAACCTGATTACTTTCCCAGCAGTCTATAATCAAAAGGATACTTGGTTAGGTTTTCATAGCCAGTTTCAGTTATTATTACTTGATCCTCAAGTTTAATCGAGAAATCACCGTTTTTGGGGCTGACCAGAGCTTCAACACAAAGAGCCATCCCTGGCTCTAAGATATAGTCATATGCCCCTTTCACATGTTGATCTGGGTACGCGACTAAAGGCCATTCATCGCAAAGGCCTACTCCATGCATTGCACATCCATATTTTTGATCTTGAAAGTTTTGATCTAGCGAATGACAATTTGCCACTAGTTCGTTAATCGATACACCTGGCTTTAACATCTCCATATTTGTTTTAATATGTTCCACGCCATGTTGCATTGCGTAAACCATATTACTTGGCGGGGGTTTGTTTCCTATCCACCAACTTCTCGATATGTCACAGCACATGCCATATGCACCAATTAGGTCCGTATCAAAACTTACAATTTCATTATTTTGAATAATCCTAGGCCCACACTCTTGAAACCAGGGATTTGTTCGAGGTCCAGACGCGAGTAATCGCGTTTCAATCCATTCACCGCCTCTTTTAATATTTTCAGAGTGCAAAACCGCCCAGACATCATCTTCGCTTATGTTGCCATTTGGTATGTTTTCACGTGCAAAGTTTTCCATTTCCAAAACTGATTTCTCACAAGCATGACAGGCAGCACGCATTGCCAAAATTTCATCTTCTCCTTTAACTGAACGAGCTTTTTCAGTACACTCTTCACCGGGGATTACTGAAAATCCAGTGGCCTCTAGAGCTCTGAGGCCATGAAGCATGGGCTTATCAATTGCAAGCCGCATGTTTGAACCTCCATGTTTCACTATTAGATCTTTGACCTGTTTAGAAAACTCATCAGCTGCTACGTCAATTTTATCACCTCTATCAAAATAAAATAAATCAGCACCTGACCTTTGCTCTTTAACCAGGGGATTGAATTTTGATAGAAATGGAGAGTTTTTATAGTCCCAAAGTACCATATAACCATCTGCACAAATTAGAACTGCACGAAATGGGTTGTGCGAATTCCAGAGTTGCATATTAGTGCTATCAGTAGAGTAGCGGATGTTTAAGGGGTCAAACATAAGTAAACCTCCTAAATCACGATCAACAATGTGCGAGGTTAAGCGCTTCCAACGGAACTCTCGCATTCTATTTAGGTTAGGTAATTTTAAACCAATTTCTTCCCATTCATTGTAAGCTAATAGGGTCGGGCCAATTTCAATTCTGTTGTTATCATTTTTATTTCCATCGTTTAAATAGGTGCCTTTAGTTGGATCTATCTTTCGAGTATCGCTAAAATGTTTGCTCATGAAGGCTCTCCCTATTGGCAAGGATCGTATAGCTACTATATTAGATCTTAATATTTTTAAGTTGGTTGTTAGAGTTTAAAAACGTCTTGAAAACAAAATTTTTGTCGGTTTAAATGAATTATGAGTGTTATTTTACAAAAAACATTACCTTTTGCGCCTTGGATGCAGGCTCACACAACTAAACTTCCGGGTATACAGCCAATTAAGTTAGAAGAGTGGTTGCAAGTTGATGAAGTTTATACAGAGCAACTTCTCGAAAAGGTGAAAATACTGGATAATAAACTTGATCAAGCATACGTTATGGCACCTGAATGCATCCCAGCAGCTGAGGAATTATTGGGCTTAATAATAACTCTTCTACCGGACCTTGGTTTTGTTATATCTGGTAAAAAAGTTAGAAGACCTGATGGCTTAGAAATTTTAATAGATATTAAGAAGCCTCTGATAACATTATCGAAGTTATTACAAGAAGATTTCTTAATTATGACTGAAAAGGCAGGCGAGCATGTTCTTATTGGGGGTTGCTTATGTTTTCCAGCTAGCTGGGATCTACTCGAAAAATTTATGAAGCCACTCACCCTTATTCACTCTCCAGTGCCAGTGTATGACGAAAGTCTAGCAAAACGTGTCGAGCGTCTTCTTTCATCCGTAAGGTCAGAGATTCCGTTAATGCGTGGAAATACATTAAGATATACAAATCCAACTTTATTTTTACCAAAACGTAATTCAGACCCTGAGCGCAAAGAGGTAAGGGGTGATTATATAAGATCAGAGAGGCAAACTTTAGTGAGATTACCAAAAACTAAAGCTGTTGTCTTTTCAATCCATACTTATGTAATTAAAGAAGAAGACCTTACTAGTCCACAAAAAGCAGGACTACAAAAATTAGGACCACTTTTACCATATGAAAATTCCTGATTATTGTTTTTTAAGACACGGACAAACTGCTTTTAATTATGCAGGCATCCTTCATGGTCAACTTGATTCAGAACTAACTGAACTAGGAAAACGTCAGGCTGCAAAGCAGGGAAAGCTCTTAAAAAAACTAGGGTTACCCAGTAATACTTTTATCTATTCAAGCCCATTGGGTAGAGCAGTTGCCACTGCTGAAATTATTAAATCCTACTGTTCTTTCTCTATTAAGACAGATCAAAATTTATCAGAGGTAATGATGGGGGAATGGCAAGGTAAAACCTGGGATGATATTGGTTTAAATTCATCAAATAGTTTCACTAAGAGTATGACAAAGTTTGAGGCATCGTTGAAGGCTCCAAAAGGAGAGAGCTTCCGAGACTTACAAGTTAGAACAAAGTCCTTTCTTTCAAAAATTTCTACTCCGACTATTATTGTTGCGCACGGTGTAATTTTAAATATTCTTAGGGCAGAGATTTGCAACTTATCATTTCCTGAGATGTCTCATTTATCTCAAAACCAAGGAGAAGTTTTTGCAGTGAGAAATGGTCAGGAGTTTAATCTAAACTCTGTAAAATTAAATTAGTTACTTATTATCTGCTATATCAATAAAAACTCTTGCACCTAATATATCTTTTGGTTTACGTAATAATTAGAGGGTGATTAGCTCAGTTGGTAGAGCGCTTCGTTTACACCGAAGATGTCAGGAGTTCGAGTCTCTTATCACCCACCATCTTTCCTTCATAAAAATATTATAAAATAAAGTAAGTCTTATGCTACAGCCCAAGATAGGTCTTTTTTATTCCATCATCCGTAAGTAGGCTTTTTGCTGAGCCACTTGCCTTTATTGCCCCCAGCTCTAAGACATATGCAGAGCAAGCCGCATTCAAAGCTTTGGCAGCATTTTGTTCAACCATCAAGATAGTTACCCCTTCATTTTGTATTTGGTTTATCATATCAAAAATTTGTTCAACTACTATAGGTGCTATCCCAAGAGATGGTTCATCTAGCATTAAAAGCTTTGGTCTGGCCATTAAGCCACGCCCAATAGCAAGCATCTGCTGCTCACCACCACTTAATGTTCCTCCCAATTGAGTTAACCTGTCTGAAAGAATAGGAAACATAGACAGCACTTTATCAAAATCTTCCTTAACCTGAGAATTATCCTTGCGTTGAAATGAACCCATTATTAGGTTCTCTCGCACAGTTAACCGGCTTAAAATCATACGGCCTTCTGGAACGTGAATTATGCCTAAGCTAACTATTTCGTCTGGCCTTAATTTTGTAATATCTATCCCATCCATCATAATTGATCCGTTGTTTACTGATAGTAAGCCTGATATTGTTCGCAACAAAGTGGACTTTCCTGCCCCATTTGGGCCAATTACAGCGGTCAAATTGCCAGTATCTATTTTTAGATTTAAGCTTTTTAAAACTGGAATATTATCATACCCAGAGGATAGATTATGAATTTCAAGCAATAGTGTGATCCTTACCTAGATAAGCCGTTATTACATCTTTATTATTTGTGATTTCTTTTGGGCTACCTTCTGCAATCTTGTTTCCAAAATTTAAAACGGTAATACGATCGCATATCTTCATTACCAACTTCATATGATGCTCAACTAGAATTATGGCCAGTCCAGACTTTTTAAGCCCGACTATAGTCTCAGCCAGCCAATCCAACTCTAAAGGGTTCATACCTGCTGCAGGTTCATCAAGAAGCAGTATTTTTGGCTTAAGCGCTAAAGCTCGAGCCATTTCTAGACGTTTTTTTTCGCCATAGGAGAGGGACTCCGCACGTTTATGACTTACATGGCTCAACTCAAACTCGTTGAGAAGTGCATCAGTTTCCAATCTAAATGCTCTCTCTTCATCAGTTAAAAAGGGAACGAATTTTGAAAACACTGATTTGCACTGAGTAGTTTGAGCGACTCTTATATTATCTTGTACTGTTTGACGTGAAAAAATTCTTAAATTTTGAAAAGTTCTTGCTGTGCCTAATTTTGCAATTATGTCAGCAGCTTTATTAGTTAAATCCTTTCCATCTAGTTGCACTTTACCAGAGTCTGCTTTTAATAAGCCAGTTATTAAGTTTATTGTTGTTGTTTTCCCAGATCCATTGGGACCGATTAGACCCATTACTTCTCCACTTTTAACCGAGATATCTAAGTTTTCTAATGCCTTTAGGCCACCAAATGATTTACTTAAACCTGTTACTTCGAACATTATTTGATACCTTCATCTGGCAAATTCTTATTTTTGTTATGAGGTTTCTTATCAGAAAAAGTACCTTGTCTTAGGCTCTTTTGCTCTAAACGATATCTGATTTCATCCACGATCCCTCTGGGAAAAACTATTACTACTATTATTACGACGACCCCATACAAAATCATACGATAATCCGCTGCAAACCTAAAAACTTCAGGTAACAGGGTCAAAACTATTGCCCCCACAATTGGTCCTGAAAAGGTATACATACCCCCAACTGCCACATAAAAAATTGAAACTAAGGCCATGTGGAAGCTAAAATTTTCTGCAAGTACATAGGAAGAATATGAGGCGTAAAGGCCACCCCCAGCTCCAGCAATCGCGGCACCAAACATAAACATACTTACTTTAATCTTTGTAACATTAATCCCTACCGCTGCTGCCGCAGTTTCATCTTCTCGCACGGCATTTATCGACATTCCTAATCTTGATGACGCTAATAATATAAACAATAAAACTATAACAAATAATACAAGATATATTTCTGGCCATGCAGCAATTACTTTTACACCACGAAAGCCTAAAGCCCCAGCTGGACCGACTATCCGTTCACCGAGTTCTATTTGATAATTCAGATTATTAAAGAATACCCTTACAACTTCTGCAAACGCAACAGTAGCTAAGGTTAGGTAGATTCCCTTAATTTTCAGGCATGGATAACCTAAAAGCAGTCCAATAAACCCACACAAGATCGATGAAATAATAAGGGCTGAATACAAGGGCATTCCATGCATTGTTGTTAAGATAGCCGTTACGAACGCTCCAATTGACCAAAAGCCAACCTGCGCAAGTGAGAATTGGCCTACCATTAATGTTGCAAATACACTTAAAGCTAAGAGAATATTAAGCCCAGAGATCTCAAAAAGTGCAGTGTAATAAGCCATGCTTTAATCCCGTTCCGTGGCGTTCGTGGCAAATATACCCTGTGGTTTTACCAACAAAACAGTGAATAAAATTATAAATAGAACAGCTTCCTTGGTTTGGGCCGATATTAATCCCGCCGTTACTGTTTCAATTACACCAACAAAAAGACCACAGATCATTGCGCCGCGGACACTCCCTATACCCGCTAAAACTAAAACAACAAAACTTACCAAAAGTAAGTTTGAGCCTAGAAATGGAGTTACTGTACCATATGCGACACTTATTAGGCACCCAGCTGCTCCTGCTATCGCAGATGCCACTGCAAACACTATTATTTCAACACGGTTACCATTTATCCCCATTAACCATGCTGCAGTTGGATTCTCTTCAACACATCTAATTGCTAGCCCACTCTTAGTATGGTGTAACCACCAGTGTAAGATACCCATTATTATTAAAGCCATGAAGAATATAACTAAGTATGCGCCACGAATGTAAATTTCACCAAGAAAAAATACTAGATTTTCTAGCGGACTAGGGAATTCAGTTACTTCCATTGAATAGATTGAAACTGATTGTGTTAAATTTACAAACAGCTCTTCCAGTATTAATGCCATTGCCGCACTGGTTACAAAGGGTGATAGCTCTGATCCACCTTTAAGTGGGGCAAATGCAATCTGCCTTACTATTAAGCCGACGATTGCCCCAATTATTGTTGCTGATAAAAAAGCTACAATTAAGATAATATAGCTATCTTTTCCTCCAAATAATATTGAAATGGTGGCACCGCCAAACGCTGCCACCATTAATGTTGCTCCATGAGCGATATTAAACCTATTTAAAACTCCAAAAATTAAGGTGAAACCTATCGCTACTAGTGAATAGGTTGCACCGAAAAGTAGACCACTAATTGCGTACTCTAAAACTAACAACCGAGAGTCCTTTTAAAGTTCAAAAAGATAATATTTAGTTTGCTTCCCATGCTTGAAACGCACTGTCCTTAATAGTTAGGATAACACCTGATTTTGGTGTATCATGGACGTCGTTGAATTCTACTGAGTAACCACTAATACTATCAATTTTTACGGTTTCATAGGCATCTCTTAGCTTAGCACGATCACTAGCTAGACTTTCTTTTGTATTCTCTATACCAGAGTTTTGAAGGGCTTTAACTAAGAGCTGACCAGCTTCATAACCATTTACCGAAAAGAGGTTTATGTCTTCATCCCAGCGAGCTTTGAATTTTGCACGGTATGCATTTATGCCAACACCTTTATCATCGTAGGAGCTAATCATAACCATTCCGGCAGTTGCTTCGCCTCCAGAGTTAATAGTATCTGGTACAAGTTGAGAAATTCCACCAATGAAAACTGATGGCTGCAAACGTCTACGAAAGGCTTCCTTCATAAACCCAATTCCTCTCAAGTTATCTGTAGCTAAATAAACTATATCAGGATTAACGGATTTTATTTCTTTTACTTGTCGCGAGAATTCAGCATCTTTAGATAAGCCTGTAGCTACTGCTTTAACTTCTACCCCAAGTTTTGCTAATTCTTTGGTCATAAGTTCAGCCATAACTGGGAAATAGGGGTTATCTGTCAAGTGATAGATGGCGGCTGTTTTTGCTCCAGTATGCTTAACCATGTTCTCAACCAAAAACGAAAGAGCATAGGACTCTGCAAATGAATTACGAAAACCCCACTTACTTATTTCTCCTAAGCCTGGTGCACCCGCGGATGACGAATGTACAACTAACCCACTTCCTTGATTGGAAAGTTCATTTAAATAATTAAAAATTGCTTCTGAATTAGTAGAAGTTGTTGGACCTTTTACCATTAATACATGATCATCTAAAACTAATTTTTTTAGCCCTGCAATTGCTAATGCCGGGTCTAAACCACCGTCAGAGCCAAGTTCACCACCTCCGACAACAACTATTTTAGACTTTTTTCCATTTATTTCTATTCCACCGGTAGCATTTACCTCTTCAATTGCGAGAAGGGTCCCTCTAGCGCCTGCTAAACCGTAGGGAGCAGCTCCGCCAGTTATTGTTTCAAGCATACCAATTCGTATAGTGCCCTCGTCCTGAAAGGCCATTACACTACTTGTTGATAACAGAGCGACTCCAGTCGCTACAGTTAATCCAAGCATCTTAGATCTTGCCAGATTAATACAGTTATTAAACATAGATTTCATAATTTTTCCCCATTATTATTTGTTAAAATATATAATAAATATACTTTATTGCTGAATACTATTGTTGTCTATATAAAAAGTAAAATTGTCTATATGAAAAAAAATATTCATAATAATAAGACACTATCTAACGAATTTCCTTAACTAGGGTGTCTTAATACTCAAAGATTTCTGACTTTCTGATTGATTTTTCTCAGGTATCTTTGGAACTGAATGGGCTAGAAATATTATATACATTGGTGAAATTGCTGAGTTCATATAAGTGTACAAATCACTTTGAAAGAAGTCTTGCTTCCTACTACTCAATTTCGACCCTGGAATGTAACTTTTTTATTTACTTATTACTCGTGCACCTGGTGCTTGATCTACTGGAGTTAATTCAATTGTACTTACGTTTACATGAAGTGGCGCACTAAGAGCAAAATTGATAGCTGCAGCTATATCCTCAGGATCAAGATTTCTGATTTGATTGACAAATGAACTTCGAGCTTTCTCATCGGGGAATGCACTTTGAAAAAAACTTGTCGAAGTTCGTCCAGGACAGATTTCAGTATGTCTAATTTTTGTACCGTTAAGCTCTATCCTAAGAGCGCGTGATAACGAGTGGATTGCACCTTTTGTGGCAGAGTAGACCGGTAAGCCAAGCGCATATAGGCTTGCTACTGAACCCATTTCAATAATGTGTCCCGACTTTCGCGCGATCATTGATGGCAAGAGGGCTCGAATAACATGTACTGCCGCAGACACATTAACTGATAGCATTTCATCGACTTGCGAAGGAGTGGCCCCTAAAAAACCAGCTGAAAGATCGTGGGCAAGCCCTGCATTATTGATTAAGACGTCACATTTATAGCTATCCAAACGATCATAAATTTGATCGGTGTTTTGCAAATCCATTGCCATTATCTCGCAGCCAGTCTCATCTTTTAGTGTCGATAACGCATCTACATCTTTGTCAATTGATAGGACACTTAGACCTGCCTTACAAAGCATACGAACACTTGCTGCTCCAATGCCATTAGCAGCTCCAGTTACAATAGCGGTATGATAGTTGTGAATAGGCATGTTCAGTCCAATAATTTAAAAGGAAGATAAGTAATAATGTCAGGGAACGCGAGAATTAGTGCTATTACTACAACGTCAGCTATTAAAAACCAGATAATCCCTTTGAAGATTTGAGTTAAGGTAGTCAGATTACCTACAACGCCTTTTATTACAAAAACATTTATACCGATTGGGGGAGTTATCATACCCATCTCAAGTAGTTTTGCAAGAAACACACCAAAAAAGACAAGGTTTATACCTGCGTCACCTAAGATTGGAAGAAAAACAGGTAATGTAAGGAGCATCGCACCAATCGGCTCAAGGAACATACCTAGAATGAGGTAAACGACGGCAATTCCAATAAGGATCATGGTTGGACCAGCGTCTAGTCCAGCGATGAAGGAAGTAAACAAATCTCCAGTTCCTGATAAAGACAGGAGCCTAGTCAATAAGTTTGCACCAATTGCTATTATAAATAATGTCCCGGTTGTTGTAAGAGTTTCAACTGTCGAATCTAAGAGCACCTTTCGCGTCATTGAGCCATTATAAATAGCTACTAGTATTGATGATGTCGCTCCCACGGCACCTGCTTCTGTAGCGCTAAAGATGCCAGTAAACATGCCACCAAGTATAACAATTACAATAACTCCCAGAGGCCAAGTTGGGCGAAGAGACTCAAATTTCTCCATCATGCTATGTCTTTCAGTAACAGGTGGAGCTAAGGCGGGGTTTAGTTTAACCCGTATTATAATCATTGCAGAATAAACAAAAGCAGTTAGTAAACCTACTCCTATTCCACCAAGAAATAACTGTCCAATATTCACTTTTGCAAAGATCCCAAACAATATGAGTACAATACTTGGAGGAATTAATGCTCCCAAAGTTCCTGCTGCAGCAATGACGCCAGTAGCTAGGCTTGGAGCATAGTTAAATCGGATCATTTCTGGAATAGCAATTCTTCCCATAGCCGCTGCACAAGCAATACTAGAGCCTGTGACTGCTGCAAAACCTGCACAAGCGAACACTGACGCGATGGCCACACCTCCAGGCAACCTATCCAACCAGATCCGGCTAGCTGCGAACACACCTTTAGTTAATCCTGCATGATAACAAACGTAACCCATCATTAGAAACATGGGTACAGCAGACAAAGTCCAGGAGGCTGCAAAATTATAAGCTACTGCCTCAAGCATACCCATTGCCGGGTTAATACCAATTAAGATCCAAATTCCACAAAAAGACACTAAGCCAAGTGCTATGGCTATAGGAATTCTTAGAAGTAGCAGAATAACCAAAACGGCAATGCTCAAAAGACCGATAGTTTCAAAACTCGATCGAGAAACTAGGGTCAAAACTAAGTCAAAAGCTTTAGGAATAAACAGTATAAGCAGTAGCAGAATAACCAGAGCTACAAAAAGACCCTTTGCCCTTACTTTAATCATTAGATATTGGAGGTAAAGTCATATCCTCGCATCCCTTGAGTGTTACAGCTAGTCTATAAAAATTTATGGCTGACCAAAGACCAAAACCAATTGGCAACATAAAGTAGCCTGGCCATGAGGGGACTCGAAAGTTTAATTCAAGTACATAAGAGTTAAATTGATATTTCTCGATTGCATCCAAAAGGAAACCATATGCAGCCCCTCCTGCTGCAAAACCAACTATCAATCGAACTAAGACAAGATTCCATCTCTGTAAGACTGCTGGCAACCTATCGAAAACTAAATCTACGGCTATATGTTGTTCTAATTTTCCTGCTAAGGCAACCGGTAGAAAAGATACTATTGCCATATAATAATTTCCTACAACCGCCCCAGTAACTGGAATTGATAGAAGAAATACATTTCTTAAGATAACATCAGCGGTGATATGAACTATCATCAAAACTATAGCGGCAGACCCAACAAATGTTGAGGCTGCCGTTAATCTTAACAGTAGGTTTCCTAAAAGATTCACAAATTCTCCTACTGTTAATTTATTTTTTTAAAGCTTAATTTACTCTAGTGTAGAAAGGTCAATTTTGTCAAAAAGCTGATCACGATATAGTTGTGCCACCGCATCCACGTTAGTTTGGTCGATTCCTGCAACCAATCCACGCCATTTTTCAATAAGTGCTACAACCTGTTCGCCCATTTCGCCACCGTTAGCAATATTTTTATCAGTCTTAGCCGCTTCAATCGTTTCTATAACGTTATTTGCTTTGAAGCTTTCAATAACTGCATGGATAGAAGCTGGTGTTTTAACATGTTCTACCTTAAGGCCTTTTGCATTGGCTATGAGTTTTTTGTTATTTTCAATGTACATTACCGTAGCATAAGCTAATGAATCACCGGCTGAAGTGAAAAATGCTCGTTTGTGATCTTCAGAGAGTGATTTCCAGAAGTCGAGGTTTGTGTTAAACATCGCGTTACCGCCGTAGATACCAATTGGTGTATCATAAACATAGCCGATGCTATCACCCAAAGAATATGTATTGATGATGTCCCAAAGATGAATATTTGCCTCAAGAATTCCTGTCGATAAAGCATTGTAAACTTCACCAACTGGAACTGATACTGCCGCTGCATCCATTTGCCCAACAAGTTTGTTAAATGCACTGAATCCCCGAATACGCATTCCTTTTAGATCACTTAAATCGTTTACACGATCGTTTGTCATGAATACGTAAGGTCCTACTACCGCAAAGCCATTAAATACTTGATTTTTTCGTCGGAACTCTTCTACGCAAGGAGCACAATTGAAAATAAATTCCGAGAGTGCACCAGCAACGGCAACAGGTTCAACGATTGTGGCTGCTATATTTGTTACATAATTAGTTAAGGGGAATTCACCTGGCACATAAGCTGGTGGCCAGTATCCAACTTCTACAATTCCTGTGGCTACTCCTTGCGCCATTTCTACGTAATTTAGGAGCGTACCCTCATATGTTTTTCCAGTGTATGCTCCATTAGTTCTTTCTTCAATATTTTTTGCATAAAGCCTTTGAGCTTTTTGTAATGCCCCATCTCCAGAGGCTCCCATAGCTATTCTAACTTCTTTTGCGCCCGCCGTTATAGGTGAAAAAGCTAGTGTTAAGCCTAGTGCAGCTGTTATAGCAACTGTGCTAAAAATTTTTTTCATCTTAAAATCCCCCTTATTATTGATAAAATATATAATACATATACTTCTATTGTTGAATAACCTTATTGTCTATATAAAAATATTATTGTCCATATGTTTTTAATAAAGAATAACCGATATCAGGAAAATTTTTTTTATTACAAAAGCTTTTGATATTAGGATAATTTTAATTTTGACCTACTAATTTGAATCTGAATCAGTGTATTTACTTAAGCAAGTTGAACAAAGCGTAACTAATAGGAAGATATTATGAAAGAGAACCAATTTTCTTTATCAGGTCGTGTCGGTTTAGTAACCGGTAGTACTGGGGGTATTGGGCGTGCAATCGCAGAAGAACTGACACGCGCAGGGGCTCGAATTGCAATTAATGGACGTAATCAAGAAAAAGTAAACTTGGTGGCAAGCACGCTTGAGGGAGCACTCCAGGCCCCTTTTGATGTCGTTGATCATGCTTCCGCCGAACATGCAATTGATAAAATTATTTCTGAGACGGGGAGGTTCGATATATTAGTTTGCAGTGTGGGATCTCGGGATAGAAGGTCTATTTCAGAGATTGACGCGGCTGACTTCCAAGATCTTCTTCTTACAAACACGGTATCAGCTTACCAGCTAGCGCGAGCAGCCTCAAAGAAAATGCCGAACCCTAACGTAGGTCGATTAATCTTTATTTCCTCAATAGCGTCTCTTAGACCGTTCAGAAGTGATCCAGCTTACTCGGCCTCTAAAGCAGCATTAGAAAGTATTGTTAGATCATTTTGTTACGAATTCGCTCCCCTTGGAATTACGGCAAATGCAATTGCGCCTGGGTTTGTAGCTACTGAATTTAATTCTAATCTTGTTGAAGACCCAAATATTAAAGAATTTGTTAAAACACGAATTCCAGCACAAAGATGGGCGCGTCCTGAAGAGGTTGCAAATGCTGCCGTATTCCTGGCTTCTGATGCGGCTAGTTACATTAACGGGCATGTGCTTACAGTTGACGCTGGCTTATCAACAAACCTTTAATGTAGTTAGAGTGACACCACTATGATAGGTTTGTCCTTAGAAAATAAAAATTGTACCAGTGAAATTTTAATGATAGATTAATGAGTAATATTTTTATTATATTATCTATTTCGTTTGTAAAACTAAATGCCTCTATTAGCAAAAGTGTTAATTCGGTAATTGGCATCTTGGGGCGGCTATAATATTAATGAGACTTGGGCTAAGGTTACCTTTTTAATGATACAAACTGTATATGAGCAATTTTCTGCAGCAGCAAAAGAATCTCCAGAATTAACTTTTCTTTGTTACCCGCCATCCGATGACCGTGGTTATTTGTCTTCTGGGGCAGAGTTCTCTTATGGAAACTCGCTTGATTTAATTGATGCACTAGCCACAAGTTATATTGAAGCTGGTTTTGTGGCTGGTCATCGAGTGGCCCTACTTTTAGGAAATCTTCCTGATCACTTCTGGCACCTACTTGCTTTAAACAGTATTGGTGCAAGCGTAGTTCCTTTGAATCCAGCATATATGGACCATGAGCTTGAGTACGCTATAAAATTTGCTAATTGCGCATTAGTCGTTACTACAGCAGATAGAGTAGGGGACCTGAATAGGGTATGTCTTAGTATGTCTCCTCATGTTTCTGTGTTTGGCTTAAATTCAAAAGAGGATACAATTCCCAGACCTACGTGCGATGCGGAAGTGATTCCGAGTGCTAAAGGTGATCGAGAGGCCTTAATAATTTATACATCTGGTACTACCGGCAGGCCAAAAGGGTGTATAATATCCAACACTTCATGCCTTGCTGCTGGTGAGAGCTATGGCGAGGCTGGTGGACTAATTAACTTTGAACCTGGCAAAGATCGTCTTTATATACCATTACCCGCTTTTCACATGAACGTGTCAGTTTATACTCTAAACACGACCACCAGGCTAAGGAATTGTATCGTCCTTCAGGATCGTTTCCGTGCATCAACTTGGTGGTCAGATATTTATCACACTAAAGCGACCTGTCTACATTATATGGGTATAATTCCACCGCTATTGATAAAATCTGAAAAATCTCAATATGAAAACTGCCATAAAGTAAAATTTGGTCAGGGTGCAGGCGTTGATCCCGTTGTGAGAGAAGAGTTTGAGTCTCGATTTGGATTTCCGCTGATTGAGGCGTGGGGTATGACTGAAACCTCACGAGCTATTCAAAACTGTCGTATCCCACGTGATCCAGCTGGTAGGGCTTTTGGTTTCCCTCGCGCTCCTTTAGAAGTTTTGGTAGTTGATGAAAATGATAATCCTGTACCTTTTAGTACGCCAGGGGAGCTTCTTGTTCGCTGCGCTGGTGAGAACCCTAGACATGGATTTTTTTCTGGGTACTTAAAACAACCTGAGGAAACGGAAAAGGTTTGGCGGCTTGGTTGGTTTCACACTGGTGACGTTGTCATACAAAGAGATGACGGGATGTTGTCGTTCGTAGATCGGAAAAAGAATATTATCCGTAGGAGTGGCGAAAATATTGCTGCTGCTGAGGTTGAGGAGGCTTTGATTGAGGATAGTAAAATTAAAAGTGTTGCTGTTTTGGCTGCTAAAGATGAATTCCATGATGAAGAAATTCACGCTTGTATAGTCCTTATGCCCAATAGTGACGCGTCCGAATTGACAGCTAAATCTATCTTTGATTTTGGACGGAGTAGATTAATTACATATAAATTACCCGGTTGGATAAGCTTTGTGGACAAAATTCCTGTAACTGGAACACAGAAAATCCGGAAAGAGGCAATTTTTTCAAAGGATTTTAATTTGAAGCAAGATGTTAACTCATTTGATATGCGTAGTTTTAAGAGAAAGAAGGTTTTTAAAAATGAGTGATAATATATTTATAGTAGGTGCTTATGAACATCCGACGCGCCTCGCAACAAATAAATCAGTTGCTCAGCTTCACGCAGAAGTCGCAATTGGTGCGCTAGAAGATGCCGGTTTAAGCAAAGGTGATATTGACGGTTTTTTTTGCGCTGGTGATGCGCCTGGTATTGGCCCTTTATCAATCCTTGAATATTTAGGTCTAGATGTAAGCTATTCAGATTCTACAGATATTGGTGGATCTTCGCCAGTAGCTCAAGTGGGTCATGCTATGAGAGCAATTCGAGATGGGAAGTGTAATGTAGCACTTATCACATCAGCTGGTCGACCGCGTTCAGAGGCAGGTGGTGCTGGAGATCTAACGGAGCGTCCTGAGTACCCAGAATCAGGATTTGAGGTGCCTTATAGGGCGGCTCTTGCTCCATCATACGCAATGTGCGCGCAGCGCCACATGCATGAATTTGGTACGACTAGTGAACAGCTAGCATGGATAAAAGTTGCTAGCTCGCACCACGCTCAACATAACCCAAATGCACTCTTACCAAATCTTGTGACAGTTGAGGAGGTGTTGGCATCACCGTTGATTTCTTCGCCTCTTCACAGACTTGACTGCTGTGTAATTAGTGATGGTGGTGGAGCTGTAATAGTTGCGTGCCAAGAAGTTGCTAAATCCCTCAATCGTCCCAAAATACGAGTGCGAGGTGTAGGGGAGGCTGTTGGGTACACACGTGGCTCTGATATAAACCTTACTACCTCTGCAGTTAGGCATTCTGCGAAAAGTGCATTTTTAGAGGCTAATGTCACACCAGAGGATATAAAATATCTATCTACCTATGATAGTTTTACAATAACGGTTTTGCTAGCAATTGAGGATTTGGGATTTTGTGAAAAAGGACAAGGAGGTCGTTTCGTGGCGGATGGTAACTTAATCTCTGGGGTAGGGCGTTTGCCTGTTAATACTGATGGTGGTGGGCTTTCTAGCAATCATCCTGCTCACCGTGGGGGAATTACTAAGATAATTGAAACAGTACGTCAGCTACGCGGAGAAGCGCACCCTGCAGTGCAGGTAAATTCATGTGATCTTGCGGTAGCTAATGGACTCGGTGGTATGCTTGACAGACGTCATGGAGCTGCAACAGCAATTCTCGAAAGAATATCCTAATGTATATCGAGGATCCTAATCTTCGTGTTCCAGAACGTACTCCTGAAACAAATGTATTTTGGGATGCGGCAAACGAAGAGAGTTTACTTTATGCTAAGTGTAGTGATTGTAATAAACCACACTATTACCCCCGTAAGGTATGTCCTTTCTGTTTTTCCACTAGCATTAATTTCTTAAAAGCTTCAGGTCGAGCTAATATTTATGCATTTAGTTTATTTAGTAAGGGACGACCTCCTTATATTTCGGCATGGGTGATGCTAGAAGAGGGCGTCGCAATTATTACTAACATAATTGACTGTGAGAGTGATGCTCTTGAAATAGAAACTCCATTACAAGTCGTTTTTTGTTCGGTTGAGGGTGGTCAAAAAGTTCCAGTGTTTACACCCAGACCTGTTGAGAGCGCTATTAAATAAATGGTAAAACTCCATTATTATGGGGTGATAATATTTCAATGACTCTTCTAAGAAAATATGATAGGAATTACTTTAATTGATATTAGATTTGGAACAATTACTTAACAATGAAACAAACTAAAGTAGATGATATTGCACCCTCAAGTAATCAAAAGGGATCTTCTGTAAAGCGAGTGCCAGCAGTGCGGCGTTCAATGGCAATACTATGGGAACTTGCTGATGCTGTTTCGCCGATGAATTTGTCTCATATATCTCGTGCAGTGGGAGTAATCCCGAGTACCTGCATGCATATTTTACGTGAGCTAGTTTTAGCAAGACTTGTTTCATATGACACTGTTTCTAAGACATATGAGCTAGGTATGGGCATTCAAGATCTAGCTCAGAGTTCAGCGAAGCTGAAAAGTTTTGCAACGATTGTAAAGCCGCGATTACAATTGATTGCCAACCAATTTAACATGACAGCAACGGCTACATCAAAAGTGGATGACAAGCATTTAGCTCTTACAGCATACGCTAACCCTCCGAACACTATATCTATTAAAGTAACGCTTGGTGGTCGTGTTCCTGTTACCTCTGGAGCTTCTGGTCGGGTTTTGGCGGCATTTGGTGGGATGTCAGAAAAGCAAATTAGGCAGAATTTTGATAAAGTTAAATGGGTTCGACCCATTGATTACAAGGTTTGGAGATCACAGGTCGATCAAGTAGTTAAAGATGGTTATGCGGAGGACAAGGAGGGTTTTGTTCAAGGAGTGTCAACTCTATCAGTACCAGTCTATAACCGTGATCGAACCGTTTCACACACAATTGGTGTTTTTGCGATTAATTCACAATTAGAGGCTGCAAATCATAAAAAAATTCTTGAATCATTGTGGGCAGTGGCAGACTATATTCATCATAACTTACGCAATTAGCGTTTATACTTTTGAAAAGTTGATTTGATGAGAAAAATTTATAAATGTGAGGGGACTTTTCAAAACTGGCATTTTTTCTAACTCATGGTTTAAATATTAAATTGGTCATTAGTTACATGTTGGAGTCCTCTATTATTAATTTGTTTAATTTTCTATAGAAAATTAAATTTGTTTGATGACAACATATTTACATTTCAAACCTCCCATAATAGACTGCAAGTTGTCTTGTTAGGAGCTAGCCTTTATGTGCTTATTTGGTCAACCCATCTTGGGTTGAAACAAAAATATTCCTACAATCGAAGGGCGGACCATGATTAAGTATATTAATAATTTTTTAAGAATGTTTTTGAAATGAGTGCAGCGTTACCACTTGCAGGAGTAAGAGTCATAGAGCTCTGCTGGGTTTGGTCTGGGCCATTACTCGGTCAGTTTCTCGCAGACCTTGGAGCTGAAGTAATCAAAGTTGAGTGGTTTAAACGTTATGATCTTTACCGAACTCGTGGAGTTGAACGAATGGCGGGGAAGTTTCCTGAATTTATTCGGCGTGAGATGTCGCACTCGTTTCATGGTCTGAATCGAAATAAAGTGGGTTTAGCTTTGGACCTGAAGGATAAAAAACATACAGAAGGTTTGCTGGATCTAGTCGCGCAGTCAGATCTTGTAATAGAGAACTTTACATCGGGCACATTGGACCGTTTAGGTTTGAGTTATGAGGATATGAAAAAAGTAAATCCATCTTTAGTGCTGTTATCTTTGTCTGGTTTTGGTAGCACGTCCCGACTAGGACAAATGCGAGCTTATGGGTTAGTCCTGTCTGCTCTATCAGGCTTTGAGTCTGGTATTGAGGATCCTACAACTGGTGAGTTTGTCGGATCACCAACATTTGTAGCATCTGATCCAAACGCTGCTACTTATGGGCTTTTTGCTGCTATAACAGCTATCCTTGAGGCTAGAGTGTCTGGTAAAGGTGTACACGTTGAGTTTTCACAACTTGAAGGTATGGCGCATGCATCAGCTAATCAAGACAAAGAACTTAAAGATTTAGCGGTTAGTTTAGGCCTCGAAACCTCTTTCATGGAGTCAGATTCTTCCATCCTCAAATGCTACGATGATAACTACATTTGTGTAGCTTGGTCGGCTGACCTTACATCGTCTGAAAAAGAAGTTTTTTCAGATAAGGTGCAGCATCTAAAACTTGAAGAAGTTGAGAAATTATTCAAAAGTAATAAATTAAAATATGTCAAAGTAATTGAAAAACCGACAGAAGTAGGTGCCGGTTCTGTAAGTAAGGGTACACTTATACCTACGATTCACCCTGTCACTGGCCCCGAAAATATAGTTGCTGCTCCATGGTGGATTGATGAAAACCGTGCCCCTCTTAGAAAATCAGCACCAGTACTAGGTGAGGGAAACGATTATGTTCTGGGATTCCTCTTGAATTGGACTCCAGAGGAACGCGAGCTAATTATGGCGTTTGATCAGGAAAAGAGACATGACAAAAAAAGTTAATTCGCAATCAAATGTTGAACGCTCTATTAGATCTGTGTCTGCTAAGTTTGTAGTTGTAGGTGCAAGTAGGTCTGCACTTTATGCAGTAAGCTGGTTAAAAAAAGCTGGGGCATCAGTTGTAGGATCTTCTTCAATTAAAGAGGCCGCAGCTTTAGAAGAGCCAACCACAGCAATCTTAGTAGCAGGCGATGCTGTTAAAGACTGTCAGA
This sequence comes from Paracoccaceae bacterium, assembly GCA_002697345.1. Taxonomy (GTDB): domain Bacteria; phylum Pseudomonadota; class Alphaproteobacteria; order Rhodobacterales; family Rhodobacteraceae. The sequence continues at coordinate 25,942 of NZVE01000084.1, forward strand.
TTGAAGGTATTGATATACCGGTCATCTTTTTTTGGGATTTTGAGGTTGGACAACCGGGTATTGGTGCCTTTGCCAGTGCCGTATCAGGGGTTTCGTCGGTAATCGGTAAGTCCGAAAGTGCTCCAGGAATATTACCAGTACACATGCCTGAACAATGGACTGGGATTTTTGGAGCTAGTCTTGCTCTTGGGTTGTTAGTTAGTAATTCTGATAGAAAAAAAGAGAATCCAGCTCGGATTGATGTATCTGCGGCAGATATACTTCGAGCCTTTGCCGAACAGAATTCAGGAAATCATGCTGGCGTTCCTTACGGTTGGAGACGAAATGGCCTTACGGCAGTTGAGCATGGTGGTGTTTTTCCGCAGGGTTTTTTTCGCTGTAAAGATGGTTATGTTGCTGTTCAAGCAAGGTCACGCCAGGACTGGGCTGCAATTCTTTCCGCATTCAATAATCCAGTTTGGTCAAAAGACAAAAGTATGCAAAACCCTTTTAAACTATCTGAGGACGATAGTCATATTTTGCCACTCTTTCAGGCAGAATTGGACAAACGAAAGATGGAGGATCTATTGGAGCTTGCATTGGAAAGTGGGGCGCCAATGGCTCCGGTTTTTTCAAGTCTAGAGGCTATCTCCTCTAACGTGTTCCGTGATGGTTTTGTTCAAGCTAATGGCGAATTAAATTTACCTTTTATTATTAAAAGGTTTGAAAAATGAATATCAATTTATTTAGGTAGAAAAATGACTTGGGGAACTATAACTGATGAAGGAATTGCTGAGGCAGAAACACTAGTTAATGTTTTGCTTAGGCGTGATCGAATGCGTTGGATCGAAACAGCTACACGAGATGCTATTCGTCATTTTGCTTGGGGCATAGGAGACAATAATCCGTTATGGTTAGATACTCAATATGCGGCCCAATCCCCCTATGGTGGAATCGTTGCCCCACCGTGTATTCTCTATGCTTTGGATGGAACAGTTGTTGCTCCTAAGCTTGCCGGTGTTCAGTGGCTTTACGCAGGTACAACTTTCACATGGCTTGAGCCAATTCATCTAGATGATACATTTAAAGTTGAGGCCCGCCTAAAAAAACAAGAGCTTAAGAGCGGCCGAAGGTTCCCAAAGTGGGTTCTTCAAACTGGTGAGATTAAGTATATTAATCAACATCAAAGGGTGGCTGGTATTGCTATTGGCCGGTGTGCGAGAACCCCTCGGGGTGATGCCCTTACTAAGGAAAAAAACAATAAAGCGTTAAAGGACGTTGAATCATATAACTACACTGCAGAAGAAATATTAGATATTGAGAGACAGGTTTTGGCAGAGCGCCGTCAAGGTAGTGAGCCTCTTTACTACGAAGATATAAAAGTTACTGATAAAGTTCAACCGGTCGTAAGGGGTCCATTAGGTGTGATTGACATAATGGCTTGGTACTCTGGTCAACAGGGTGCAACCCACTATGGTGGCGTACATGGTGATGCTATTAGATATCGTAGTCGTCATGCAGATTATCATTTGAACAAGAAGACGGGTGCTAAAGAATCTGCTGGGCGGGGCCATCTTGAAACTTCTACTGGAAAAGACGTGGGGATGGGTGGAGCATATGACGTGGGCCCGCAGAGGATTGCATGGTGCCAGCACATGTTAACAAACTGGATTGGTGATCATGGTTTTTTGCATACACTTGATATTAGTGTCCGAAAGCCTAATCTAGTTGGTGATACACTTTGGTGGTCTGGTGAAGTTCTGAGTAAGAATATTCGGGAAGGATATGGAGTTATAGAATTTAGTGTTCGTGCTGTAAATCAAAGAGGCACGCTTTCAGCTGATGGTACAGCTTCAGCTGTACTTCCAAGACGTAATAATGGGCCTATTAGTTTTCCATTGCCTCATGCTCTTGTATAATTCCCGTGTTTGTTTAGGAAGTTAAGGCATGCCAATTTGACCCGTTGTTCACCGATTGATTATAGTAACAGCCTGAGTGTCGCATCTGCAATAAATTATGATATCGGCGAGGGCCCGATTTGGCACCCAAGTTCTAATAAACTTATTTTTGTTGATTGCAACCTTGGTTATATACATCAATTAGATCCTACCTCTGGAGTAATAACAAAATACGAAGTTGGCGAAACAATTGGGGTGGCGTTGCCATGCAAAAGTGGTGGGTTTGTAGTTACATCAAAAGGTGGATTACTTTCTTATGACGAGAAGAATCAAACTTCATTACTAGTACCGATCGAATCGAGCCTGCCCTCTAATCGTATGAATGACGGAAAATGTGATTCACTTGGTCGATTGTGGAGTGGTACATTTTCATCAACTTTCGAACGTGGCGCTGGTAGTCTCTATCGTATAGACCCCGATCTCTCGGTAACTAAAGTGGTGAGTGAAGTTCGGGTCTCTAATGGTATTGCATGGAATCAGAGTGAAACTTTAATGTATTTCAATGATACTCTCTCCAGTGGTATTGATGTTTTTGATTATGATATCACACATGGGACGATATCCAATCGACGAAGGTTTGTAGACATTGAGAGGAAGCAGGGATTACCAGATGGCTTAACGGTAGACATTGAAGGATGTGTCTGGGTAGCTTTGTTTTACGGTAGCGAGGTTAGACGTTATAACCCTCAGGGACATTTAGTAGGCGTAGTTAAACTACCAACTTCACGAGTAACAAGTTGTAATTTTGGCGGTACTGATCTGACTGATCTTTATATAACAACAGCCGATTTTAAAATTAATGATGATGGTTTTCCACATGAGCCAGAGGCTGGTTATGTCTTTAAATGTAACCCTGGAGTATCTGGTTTGCCATCTTACCCGTTTGGAAGATGATTAGACCAGTGTTTTTCTGAAAAATATTTATTACAAAGGTACAAGCTTTTGGATGTATTTATACTTATAGATTATTGTTTTTTGTGCATTATAAAACCAGGGTAACCATTTGAGACTTCGTCAGTAAGAAATTTTCTGAATCGGATTTGACCGCCAGCATATATAAGACATTTATGTCGATAATTGCGCTCTACATTTGAGTTATAACCAGTGAACCAAGATTGCTCTTTTCCAAATAGAATGCGCTCAGACATTTCTCGAACTTGATCTCCCCAAAAGATCTCAGCTTCCTTGCGAGGATTAAAGTACTGAATTTCATTATCAAAAAGATGCTCAAGCATCTTCGAACACCAATTTACGGCCTCTTCGATTCCTCTTGGAAAATTAGTTGCAACTGACCCACTTTGTGGCCCTGCTAATGTTAGCATGTTTGGAAAGCCATTCACGGATAGTCCAAAGTGTGTCTGAGGACCGTCTGCCCACTTGTCGCGAAGAGTTTGTTCATTTTCACCAACAATATTTATCTTATCAAAAGCACCTGTCACAGCATCAAAACCCGTAGCGTAAATTATTATATCAAAGGTGTGATGTTTATCTTTTGTTTGAACCCCTGATTCCGTAATATATTCAATTGGATTTTCGCCAATATCAATTAATTCCACATTATCTTGATTGAAGACTTCATAATAACCTGTTTCCATTGGAACACGCCGTGTGCCAAAACCATGATCTTTTGGGATGAGTTTTTCTGCAATACTAGGATCATTGACACGTTGCCGAATTTTCTGTGCTACAAATTTTGTGAACTCTGTATTTGCTTCCGAATTCACTAACATATCCTTGAAATTACCCAGCCAGACGCCAAATCCAGGTGAAGCGTAGAGTTTCTCCCAGAATGCCTCACGATCTTCAGGTGTCACATCGAAAGTTTTACGTGGATCAACGTCGTGATAGAACCCACTCGGTGTCTTGTCGCATAATGAAAAAATTTCTTCATAACGATTTTTTATTTCGTCCATCTCTTTTGGAGTTATCTGAGAGTTATGTAAGGGTGCACACCAGTTTGGGCGCCTTTGAAATATAGTCAGTGACCCTACCTTCTTGGCAATTGCTGAAATCAGTTGAACTCCTGTTGCGCCAGTTCCAATGACTGCAACAGTTTTGCCAGCGAAGTCTACGGGTTCGCGGGGAGCATTATATGTATGAAAAGACAGTGATTTAAAATTTTCAACGCCTTTGTACCTTGGTAAAGTTGGAGAAGAGAGAAGGCCAATAGCAGTGAGTAAAAATCTCGTAGTAAAAGTATCACCTGCGTCGGTCGTTAGTTCCCATCCAGAAAAATCAGGATTCCAAATTGCAGAAACAAGGCGACGCCCAAACATCATGTATTGCCTTAGATTAAACTTACTAACTACAAATTGTAGATATTTTTCAGTTTCTTCTCGTGGAGAAAAATGTTCTGTCCAGTCCCACTCGTTAAGTATCTCTTTTGAAAAAGAGTAGCCGTAAGTCTCACTTTCAGAGTCAAACCGACAGCCAGGATACCTATTCCAATACCAGGTACCTCCTACATCTGCCCCTTGCTCAAGCACAAGAAAACGCTTACCCATTTTCTGAAGTTTATATGCTTGATAAATACCACAAACCCCGGCACCTATTATTATAGCGTCATAGTCTAGATTTTTCACAAAAAACACCCACTTCGATTGGCATGGCCAAAGAAAAAATTTAATCAAGCATAGAGAATTAGTTATACTAAAATTCTAAGACCTCTAGTTTAACATGCTTGTTTTTTGTCGCAAGGCAAAAGTTAGTTGACGTAAGACAAAAAAACCATATTTTCTGAATGACTACTTAGTTTTAATCCCCTATACTATCTCAAGAGATTGAAACCAAAAAATCAATGTTTGGGCTCAAGCCCAAAATATAATTAACTCGTCATTTTGATGGGGAAGGGAGAAAAAGTTATGCTCAATGTTAGTGCAGCCTTGAGGCGTGCGATGGAATGCAATCAAAACAGAATAGCAATAGTTGCTGGGGATGTTGAGCTCACATTTGAAGAAGCATGGAAGCGCGGTTGTCAATTAGCAAATGCATTCCTTGATATGGGTCTTCAGCCTGGAGAAAAAATAGCAGTTCTTGAAGATAATTGTCTTGAAGCCTCAGATTTTTTTCTCGCAACAGCAATCGGAAATTTTGTACGGGTTCCCCTATATCGCCGTAACTCTGCCTTAGCCCATTCTCATATGATCGGTCATACAGATTGTCGAGCAGTTGTAGTGTCAGAAGAGTATGCCCATGAGGTTTCAGCATTTAAGGATGAACTTGAATGTTTAAAACACGTAATCGTGCGCACGGGTAATTACGAGGAATGGCTTGCAAAACAGTCTGATATTGAACCAATTGTAGAGATAGATATTGATCAACCTCATCTAATCCGCCATTCAGGTGGAACTACTGGTCGTTCTAAGGGCATGCAGTTTTCCCACAAACAGTGGATGCGTACTTGTCGTGATTGGTCATTCTTTCTACCAAGGATGGAGGCGGGCGATTATGGTATTCATGTTGGGCCAATCTCACATGGTTCCGGGTATTTATTTATGCCAATTTGGCTTGCGGGGGGGTGCAATATTCTAGTGAAGAAATTTGATCCTGAAATTTTTGCAAATCTTCTTGAAGTTCATGGAGGTTTTACTTTTGCAGTGCCAACGATGCTCAGTGATATGGTTGCCAGTAGTACTAAAAAAAAGGATTTCTCGAAATTACGCGGTATTATGGTTTCAGGAGCTCCTATTTCACCCGCAACCGCTCTGCAGGCGCGTGATTTTTTTGGAGACGTCTTATATCAGCTCTACGGGCAAACAGAGTCGGTTCCAGTAGCTGGTATGGGACCAAAAGAATGGTTCAGTGATGTTCCAGGGTCAGAACCACTGTTAGCAGTAGGAAAAATAATGCCTTACTCAGCAATTGAGATTAGAGACGACAACAATAATCCTTTGCCTGCTGGAGAAATTGGAGAGATTGCGTTAAAATGCGAAGGCCAGATAACGGAGATTTTAAATGAGCCAGAGCTCACTAAGGAGCGCCTAGTGAATGGATGGGTTTTATCTGGTGATGTTGGGAAAATTGATAAGAACGGATATGTTTACCTAACAGACCGTAAGGACGACATGATAATTTCTGGTGGTTTTAATATCTGGCCTGCTGAATTAGAAAATGTGATATCAAGCTTGGAAGGGGTTAGAGAGGTTGCAGTGGTAGCTGAACCCCACCCGCGTTGGGGCGAGGTTCCAGTAGCAGTTGTTGTAACTTTGCGAGGAAAAAGCCCTTCAGAAGAGGACATAATTAGTGCCTGCAAGGTCCAGCTAGGATCATACAAACGACCAGGCCGAGTTATACTACAGGAAGATCCGTTACCTAGAACACCAGTCGGAAAGATTCAGAGAAAAGCTGTGCGAGAGCTTTTCTGGGATCAAGACACAAATATACATATCAGTGGCGCTTAAGTATCTATGGACCCCCTAAGCAAGTTAATTTAGGTTTAAATATTAATCTAAGGAATTAATCTAGGGAAAACTCTTGTTCCATTATAGCATTCCTGACCTGTTCGACGTACCAGGTCCCAGGTATGCTTATAATATCCTGTGCCATTTACCATAGTAGCGATTTCGGAAATTTGATCCTCTGGCATTGTTGGAGTATCAGCTGGCAAAGTAAGGTCTTGACGCGCGCCATAGTCAAATGTCGTGTGGTAGGCTACAGCTTCAGCTATACTATTTCCAATTGTTATTACTCCATGCCAAGGTATTATAATTGCAATATCGTCTTTTCCAAGTGCAGGACCTATTGAAGCAAAGTCATCATTGGGACTTATACAGGTTTTTCCATAAAAAGGTGTGGTTACATTTGCAAAAATCCTTAGGGGTCTGGCCAGAGCAGCTTGGCTTGTAGCCCAAAAACCATGGGAATGAACAATTGCATGCACGTCGGGGCGTTGGCGGTATATCCCGTGATGAAATTCTATACCGATTGAAACTGGTTTGTTAGTACCAACTGGATTACCCTCAAAGTCGACAGCAAAAATATCAGCTTCATGCATTTCCTCGAAAGTTTTATCGAAAGCGTGCGATACCATAAGTTCTTCGCCAGGAACTCTAATTGAAATCTGACCACCAATACCAGTCCCCATTCCATAGGCTGCTAGGCCTCTGCAAGCATCTAGAACGTCCTTAAAGATCGTATCCATGTTAATCTCCTAGTTAGTTGACAATAAAAAATATCACGGAATTAATATTTTGTCTAATGGCAATTTTTATTGCCTATAAGAAATCTGTAACTCTTTTCTTAATTGGTATCAGTAATAAGATTGATAATTTTAGGGATATAAAAAATTACATTTTTTAAGATATTTGACTTGAGTGAACTTCACTGCTTGATGGGCCTACATCTACGTGATGTAATAGTGGTGTTTCTTCGTCTAATAAAAGTACGCCATAGCCTCCTGGTTCTGCAACTGACAGGCATGAGGGACCTGAGCCTAGTACCATTGGCATTTGGTGGCACGGGCTTTTAATCATTGCGTGCGTCACGCCTTTATAAGTAGAAACTATTATCCGATGAATGTGCCCATTGATAACCATTTGGCAACGGCGTGATGCTGCGATAATGTTAGCAACGTGCCGACCATTCTGTAAATGAATTTCATCCATTCCATCGAATCCAGAGATCAACATGTGATGGTGCGCTAATAGAATAATTGGGCCGGTTCCTGAGTTTAGGCTGTTCTCAAGCCATTGCAACCGTTCGTTACACATGAGCCCACCATGTTTATTTTGAGGATCTTCGTTTAACGTATCTAGATATAAAATTGTTGTATTTTCAAAGTTTATAGATCCGTGTTGAAAGCGGGCCGTGAGCTTTGAAAAGACCTTTGAAAATGTATCACGTCGATCATGATTTCCTAACATAAGTGTTATTGGAAAAGGTTGATTTCGCAGAACCTTTTCTAATACTTTATATTCGTTGGTTAAACCGTGATGAGTAAGGTCTCCCATTAAAAATAGGTGACTAGCATCTGCATGATGTTTGGAAGCATGCTCCAAACAAGCTCTAAACCGAGTAATTGGATCGAGCCCAACGATTTCAACACCAGGCTCAGTGATATGGAGGTCTGACATCAATAGTATTTTTTCAGTCATTTTTTCCCCAAGTATATTTTGAAGCTCTCCATAATATTTCAATAATAATGAGCAATTGATAATAATTAAAGTACTTTAAGATATTAACGTTAGTTAATTTTAATTCAATTCCCAATCTATTCGCCTTATCTGTATCTGAGAACATATTGCATCTAGTTTCAAAAGCGTTAAGTTTAAGCCTAATAACTGCATTAAAGAGAATTGAGTTAAATTATGCAAAATATCCGTGCTGAAGTGTTGTTGCCAACTAAAGATTTGCTTCCAGATATTCCATTTTTCACAAAAGTGCTTGGTATGCGCATGGATGAAATATTTCCTGCCGATGATCCCAGTGTTGCAGTTTTTTCAGGTTTTGGCTTACGGGTGCGAGTTCAAAAGGGGGCAGATATGGCGCCTGGTGTTTTACGCATTCTTTGTGACGATCCAATTTTAATTGCAGGAGGGAAGACTCAACTTATGGCGCCAAATGGCACAAGAATTGACATTGTGGCTCTTGCGTCACCAGTTGTGATGCCTCCCACTACCCATGAGTTTGTAGTACGCCGTATGGCCGATCAGGCGCCTTGGGTAATTGGACGTGCGGGAATGGAGTACCGTGACTTGATCCCCAGCCGCCTTGGTGGATCAATAATTGCCAGCCATATTCGGATTCCAGACGGTGGGCCAGTTCCTGATATGGTGCATTTCCACTCAGTCGGTTTTCAATTGATTTATTGTTACAAAGGGTGGGTTGATTTGGTTTATGAGGATCAAGGGCCACCTTTTCGGTTGCATGCTGGGAATTGTGTGATTCAGCCCCCTGAAATTCGACACCGAGTTTTGTTTGCTAGTGAAAATATTGAAGTTATCGAAATTGGGGTGCCGGCCGAGCATGTCACGACCATTGATCATGAGTTAGAGTTGCCTACCACTGAGTTGCGGCCAGACCGCATTTTTGAAGGGCAAAAATTTGTACATCATGAAGCACATGATGCAGAATGGCGACCGTTCCGGTTACCAGGTTTCGTTTCACAAGACACAACTATTTCACACAATACGGAAGCTGTGGCTGGTGTGCAGATTGTAAAACGTGGGATCGGAATGCCGGTTTGGGCTACTCACGATAGCGACATCCATTTTACTTTTGTGTTGCAAGGAACTTTAACGTTAGAGGGCGCTGATCAGCCGGACCAGGTTTTAGGTGCAGGTGACGCATTTGTGATCCCACCTGGTATGCCCACATGTTATGAGGCTCCATCAGAGGATATTGAATTACTAGAAGTTAGTTTGCCTGGTGTGTTTGGAACTAAGTTGGTTTAATTAGAGCTTTTCTTATTGAGTGAATTGAGAGATTTATGGTTAAGTTAACAGAGTACGATTATGTAATAGTTGGAGCTGGCTCAGCTGGCTGTGTCCTAGCCAACCGGTTAACAGAAGACCCAAAAATAAAAGTTTTATTAATTGAGGCGGGCGGTTCTGATAAAAATCTTATGATTCAAATGCCAGCAGCATTTGCAATGGCTGCTAGGAATAAAAAATTTGATTGGGGTTATTTAAGTGAACCTGAGATAAACTGTGATAATCGACAAATTTTAGAACACCGAGGCCGAGTTTTAGGTGGCTCTTCTTCAATTAATGGGATGGTTGCTAATCGAGGTAATGCAAAAGATTATGATGACTGGGCGCGAGGAGGTTTAAGAGACTGGTCTTATACCAAATGTCTACCTTATTTTCGGAAAATGGAGACCTTTGATAAGGGACCTAATGAATGGAGAGGTGGCGATGGGCCTCAGTGGATAGAAACAGCAAAAGCAGATCATCCCTTAGATCAAGCATTTCTTAAAGCAGGCAGCCAAGCGGGTTACTCATTTACAAATGATCAAAATGGAGAAACGCACGAAGGATTTCATGTGGCACAAAGTTTTACTCGTAGTGGTAAGCGTTGTAGCGCTGCTCGAGCATATCTTTACCCCGCATGGAATAGGCCTAATTTAGAAGTTGTGACTAATTGTATGGTTAACCGCATAGAGTTCGATGGGCGTCGAGCTGTACGAGTATGTTTAGAGCGAGGTGAACACGTTATTAATTATGAGGCAAGTCGGGAAATCATACTCTGTTGCGGTGCTATTAACTCCCCACAGCTTTTAATGCTATCTGGGGTTGGTCGTTCTACACATCTTAGGGATCATGGTATAACATGTGTTGCCGATGTGCCTGCTGTTGGTGAAAATCTAGAAAACCATGTGATTGCAGCTGTAATGTATGGCTCTCCTTCTGGAGTTTCCCTTGCTGAACAGCTTAATGGGTGGCGAAAATATAGAGTTGGCCTTCAATGGTTATTATTTAAAAATGGGATTGGAGCCTCAACAATGTCAGAGACTGGTTGTTTTTTTAAAAGTTCAGACAGTGTTGAGTATGCAGATTTGCAACATGAATTTTATGCTTTAACTTCATTAATTAATGAAGATATTTCAAATTTTGGTGGTGGCTTTATGTTCTCAATGGGTTTGATGCGACCTTTAAGTAAAGGTACTATAAGGCTTAAGTCTTCTAACCCAAAAGCTCACCCAGAACTGAAATATAATTTCTTTTCAAATTCTCTAGATGAGAAGGCGATGATTGATGGACTTCATAAAACTAGAGAAATGGCCTCTCAGGCTGCATTTGACGGCTTGCGAACAGTTGAAACTTCACCGGGACCTTCTGTGAACTCTGATAAAGAGATAAGTTCTTGGTTGAGAGCAAATGCAACAACCGAGTATCATCCTTGTTCAACTTGTCGAATGGGAACTAATGAAAATTCAGTAACAGATACGAACGGTTTAGTTCATGAAACGGATGGTCTAAGAGTCGTTGATGCCTCAATAATGCCTGGTAATGTTACAGCAAATTTGAATGCACCAGTTTTAATGATTGCAGAAAAATTGGCNGATGCNATTAAATTACTCAATTAAATTATAATCNTAGCGGACCTAATTTTAAGATTATTTAACAAAGGGTTTAGGAGTATTCTTTTATGATTAAAAATAANAGTACTGTTAGAGTTTCATGCCATTGTGGNTCAATTCAATTAGATGTTTTTCTAGCGACTGGATTAGAAGAGATAATACGNTGCAACTGCTCTATTTGTAGCAGAGGTAAGGGGTTTGCTATGGTTTGTGTCCCGTCTGAGGATCTAAAGATCGTAGAAGGAAATGAATCTATAACAGAATATATTTTTAATACCGCGACCTCGCCCCACAACTTCTGTATAGTTTGTGGGATACATACACATCATCAAAGTAGATCAAGGCCTGATAAAATTTGTATCAATGTTGCCTGCATAGATGAGGTTAATGTAAAAGACTATAATAACGTGATTGATTTTGACGGAATAAATCACCCTCGAGATTTATAGTTTTTTAAAAATTTAAAAGCTGTCAAACTTTTTCGTAGAGAATTAATTTTAGCCGGTTAAAGTATGGTTTTCTTATCGAAGTAACGTTACGATTACTTATGTTCGAGCAAGCCACTCGTTAACAGTATTAAGAAATAATTCTTCTTCTTCAATATATACCCAGTGTCCACTGTTTTCAAAAATCACAAGTTCTGAGTTATATATTTTTTTATTTAAAATTTTGGATTGGCTTACTGGTGTGATCCAGTCATGTCGACCACATAGAATTAAAACTGGAACATTAATATTGGCCAGCTTTTCTCGCAAATCATATTTTGGCAATAACTTGGAAAATGAGTGTCGAAAAGCTGCTGCATTAGGTATCATATCTTTTGCTGCTTCTGAAAACCTATCTTCAAAAAGGTGGAAGTCCTTAAAATATAAGGGTGCTAAAATTGTTAATAATTCAATAAATTCGTCATCAGTTGCACAGTTCCCGCTCAGCATCTTATCTACAGCATCCATCAAATGCGGAGCGCGAGTTTCAGCAATTTTTCGAGCTTCTCCCAGACCTGTTCCAGATGGTGTTGTAGTTATTAAAATTAACCGTCGTAAATTTTTAGGATAGCGTAAAGCGTACTCCAATCCTGTGATTCCTCCGTAGGAGTGACCGATGACCGTTAAATTCTTATGATCTAAAGCGATCCGTAAATTTTCAGCATCAGCTGCCAAGTTTTCATGTGTAAGGGTTTCTATTGCTGGAAATGAAGAACGCCCATTACACCTATGATCGTAATAAATCAATTCCAGTTGATTGGAGAGTTTGTTAAATCCAGAGTTTAAAAAAGTAGTATGATCTGCCCCAAGGCCGCCATGCATGACTAAGGCAGGGTCTCCGAAGCCTTCAATATGGTAGTAAAGAGTCACATCATTAAGATTAATTTCCATATTAAAAATTCTCCTGTGATTAACTAGAGTAGTTTTTAGTTATGTCATTTCACTTTATTACAAAGCGTATTAATTATTTTTATAATATGTATATTAATGTTTTTAACAAACTTTTAAGTCTAAATATTTTATACAAGGCCGAGTTACCTCTTTAAGTTACTTTTCCTGAATATTAATGAACCCACCTGATTGACGCTTCCAAAACCCTTCATAGAGCCCTTTTTTAGACAATAAGTCTTGGTGTGACCCACTTTCAATAATAGAGCCATTATCCATAACAAATATTTTATCCATCTGAGAAATAGTAGAAAGACGATGTGCAATTGCAATAACAGTTTTACCTTCCATCATCCCGTACAGAGTCTTTTGTATCTCAGCTTCTACCTCACTGTCTAAGGCACTGGTAGCTTCATCCATCATTAGGATGGGTGCATTTTTTAAGATAGCTCTGGCCAAAGTGATGCGTTGTCGTTCCCCTCCAGAAAGCTTAACCCCTCGTTCTCCTACATGAGCGTCATACCCTGAACGACCCTCCATGTCTGTTAAATTTAAAATAAAATTATGTGCTTCTGCTTGTTTCGCAGCCTTAATCATTTCTTCATCACCGGAATTTCCTCGGCCATATATAATATTCTCACGTATTGATCTGTGGAGTAAAGAGCCTTCTTGTTGAACCATTCCAATTTGTTTTCGCAAGCTATCCTGCGTCACATTTGACAGGCTTTGGCCGTCTATAAGAATTTGCCCTGTCTCTATGTCGTAAAATCTAAGGAGTAACTTTAATAAGGTGGATTTTCCTGCCCCAGAACGACCAACTAATCCAACTTTTTCTCCTGGTTGTATTGTTAACGATACATTTTTAAGCCCACCACTTTTCTGGCCATAATGATGTGAAACACTCTGAATTTCAATTTTCCCATGGGAAATTTTTAATGGTTCTGCCTTTGGAGCATCCACCATTTCTATGGGATGTGAGATAGTTTCCATTCCTTCTGAAACCACTCCTAATTGACGAAAAAATGATGAAAGAGCCCACATAATCCAGCCTGTCATTGAATTTAGGCGTAAAGTAAGAGCAGAGGCAGCAACAACTACCCCGATACTTACTTCGCCAAGTGACCATAGAAGTAAAGCCCAACCAACTACGCCGACGATTAGTAAACCATTAAGGATTACTAAACCTATCTCCATAATAGTTGAAATTCGCATTTCAGTTTGAAAAGTGATCCTAGTAGCCTCAATTGCTTCTTTTGCATAGGTAAGTTCCTCATTCCCCTGTGCAAACATTTTTACTGAATGTATATTTGTATACGCGTCAACTACTCTACCAGTAACGGTGGAGCGTGCATCTGATGCTGCTCTTGAAGCGGGTCCGACACGTTGAACTGTCCACCGTGTAAGTAAAAAATATAGAAAAAACCAAATTAAAAGAGGTACTGAAAGCCTCCAATCCGCCTGAATTAGTAAGATCCATGCCCCTAAAAGGTAAGCTAACGAAAATGTTATAGCATCAAAGATTTGAAAGACAGCCTCACCAGCTGCAGGAGGTGTTTGCATAATTCTATTGGCTATCCTGCCTGCAAAGTCATTTTCAAACCAACCCACTGACTGACGCAAAACGTGTCTGTGTGCACGCCAACGGTAGAGTGTGCCATAATTGGGAAGAATTGTATTATTCATCAAAGCAACATTGATGATATTAATAGTTGGACGTAAAAAAACTATAAAAACTGCCAATATAATTAAAAACTTACCATGCTGGATCCAAACTTGTGCTGGATTATCTGGCAAAATATCAATGACATATCCCATATAATAAATTAGGATTAATTCTACAAATGCTACGATAGTAGAGGTTATAGCAGCCCAGAAAAATACTTTTTTAAATGGTTGGGAATATTCCCACATAAAAGAAAAAAGCTTAGTTGGAGGTGTATCCGTTTGTGGATACTCAGAATAGGGGTCAACCAGATTTTCAAAAAAGCGAAACATAATTCTCTCAAATTAGAAATAAAAACTATTTTAGGAACACCTAGTTGGGCTTAATTTAAAAAATAGAATGAAACAACTGATTTGTAACCGAAGTGTATTTATTTATAGATTCTCGTTTATGGCTATTTACTAAGAAACCACTGGAAGAAACAAAGATTGACAGAGGTCTTAGTTATTATTTAAACTCATTTTATAAGAGGTTGGATAGATAGGTTAATGCATTCTACTCTAGGAAATCCAATAACAAAAAAGAGGGCGTTTGGCTGTTACTATACTTAAATAATAATAAATTTATTTATGATACTAGCTTTAAAATTATTAAATGAAAGGAATATAAAATGGCAAATCTGTACTCAAAAAATTTCAGCAATGCGGATGAAGTAAAAGAACCTCCAAAAGCAAGAGTGGAGATCGTTAAGTTGGGTAATGTAAATGCTACTAAGTTAGTTGTTCAACCTGGCTGGGTTTGGTCTGAGTGTATTAAGCCCATAGTTGGTGGGCATAGCTGTCAGGCTGGACATATTGGAGTAGTTATATCTGGGCGTTTAGGTTGTTCGCATGATGATGGATCAAAAATAGAAGTTGGACCAGGTGATGCATATTACTTTGCACCAGGTCATGATGGTTGGGTGATTGGTGACGAGCAGTGCGTAATGTTTGAGTTTGTCGAAGGTGGTAAAGACTTTGGTCCTTGGACTTCAGCTAATTAAATAAAAATCTTTATTAACGTGGGAGGTCTGTGTGTAATTAGTATTCCGATCTCCCCGCTAATAGTCTAAAATTATTATAGATGGTAAATCTATTTTGTGAGATTCATTTTGTTAGACGTAAATAAAATTTATGCGTGCCAAAATAATCCACAGTAGGTCCTCTAATCTTTCACTGTTTATTGCGATTGGATATTTCTTTAAACTATCCTTTTTGTGTCATTAAGAATTAATTCAAAAATATTTTATTTTATCGGCATAATATTATTTGTTTTCTAATTCTTTAAAAACACAATTAGTTTAGTTAAATAAACTCTAATATGAATTTGACTTAGGTTTATTATACTTTCTTTTGCGAAATTGTGACATTAGGTTTACCAACGCCTGAATTCGCTGTTACCGATACTTTTAATTTCTCTTTTTTTGGTTTTTTGATCTCTTTATTACTGCGGTTATTATTGCCTTTTCCCATTGAAGTTTCCTCGCGTTGGCAGCGCCATTTTTGGACTGCGATTAATCCACTGGTCTCCTAGAAGAGGAGTCCTATGGCTTGATAATTATTTTAACCCGCTTGAATTTTTGACGGGATGAAGTCTTCACAAGCTAATGGTGCCAAACTTAGTATCATTTGTCGAAACAATTCTTTTAACTTGGGTGGTTTATAGTTAGTAGCAAGTGATGAATCATCTCATAAATAACGACTTAAATTGTAAGTTAAAGAATTTCTTTGGCTACGATAGTTTTAGGCCCGGCCAGTTAGAGATTATTCAACATTTATTGAACGGTGAAGATGTACTTGCTGTGATGCCTACGGGAGCGGGAAAATCACTCTGTTTTCAACTTCCAGCACTGATACAAAACTTCAAAACAATAATTATTTCACCATTGGTTGCTTTGATGAATGATCAAACAGCTGCGCTTCGTGATTTAGGAGTAGAAGTAGAACTTATTCATTCTGGTAGAGATTATGAGGAAAATGCACAATCATGGAGAAACTTTGCTACAGGAGATGTAAAAATTCTCTATATGAGTCCTGAAAGACTTATGCAGACGCGTATGCTGGCGGCTTTAGATTCTCTAGATATTGGAATGTTTGTAGTTGATGAGGCGCATTGTATTTCCAAATGGGGAGCTGGATTTCGACCAGATTATGAGGCTCTTTCAAGGTTGAGAGTGTTATTTCCAAAGACTATTTTGGCCGCATTTACGGCAACTGCAGACCAAGCTACCAGAGTAGATATTAATCAAAAGCTAAGCGGCGGTAGCGCAAGACAAATTTTGAAAGGATTTGGCAGAGATAATCTCTCACTTGCGATTTATCCCAAGAAAGAACTTAAGAAGAACCTAATTGAATATCTTAACCAAAAAGTTCACCAGAGTGGGATAGTTTACTGTCTGTCAAGAAATGAGACAGATGAGATTGCAGAGTACCTAAATAAGGAGGGATTTAATGCAATTTCCTATCATGCTGGAAAAACTACTGAATATAGAAACTCGGCTCAAGATAGATTTATGACAGAAGATGGTTTGATAATGGTGGCTACAATAGCTTTTGGGATGGGAATTGATAAATCTGATATTAGGTTCGTTATCCATGCAAGCTTGCCCGGGAGTATTGAGGCTTATTATCAGGAAATTGGGAGGGCTGGTCGCGATGGTAAGCCTGCTGATACAGTTTTGTTTTTTGGACTTTCAGATTTAATTAAAAGACAAAGAATGATTTTTGAGGGAGAGGGAGCTGATCAATTTAAAGTTTTAGAATATAAAAGATTAGAAGCACTAACAGGCTATTGTGAAACTGTAAAATGTAGAAAAGTGGTGCTACTTTCATATTTTGATGAGGAAAGTGTGCCTTGTGGTAACTGCGATAACTGCGTGACACCCCCCATAGTTGAGGATCATACTACTCAAGCAATAATAATTCTCTCTGCAATTAAGCAAACTGGTGAGTTTTTTGGAACCAGTCATATCATTGATCTCGTTCGAGGATCTGAGACAGCAAAAATAAAAGAAAAAGGGCACAGTAACCTGGAGTCCTTTGGAAAGGGGGCACGATACTCTAAGTCATTTTTTCAAGGTCTTATTCGTCAACTCATCTCTTCTGGTATTTTGAGAGTAAATTTAGAAAGATTTGGTGCGGTTCAGCTAATGCAAAATGCTGACAAAATTGTTGAAGGTCGAGAACAATTTTTTGCGCGTGCACATGTAGAACGAAGTTCTACAAAAACTATTAGTCCTAATACTGGAAGGGTGATTGAGGAAGGGCCTGAAGCAATCCTATTTCAATCATTAAAAGCACTACGTTTGGAAATTGCCAGAGTAAAAGGTGTGCCAGCATACGTAGTTTTTTCTGATCGTACACTTCAAGATATGTCTGTCAAAAAACCGAAAACAAAGAGTGACTTTCTTTTAGTAACAGGGGTTGGAAATAAAAAAATGAGCGAGTATTATGACAGCTTCTCTGAGTTACTTAAATTATTTTAGATTAACAGTTGTTGTTTAGTTGTGGGAGTTCGTTTTCAGTGTTCAAAATACTTTCCCCCGGTAAGTTCATCTCTAGTTCTTGGAAAAATGGGGGAGGGATAACTCGTGAAATTGCGCGCTCGCACCCGGGTGATGACTGGGTTTGGAGAATTAGTATTGCAGAAGTTACAACTGACGGGCCTTTTTCAAAGTTTGATGGGATGTCACGTATTCTTACTGTTATAGAAGGTAAAGGTGTGGATTTAAAAAGTTCTGACGGTGTAATAGCCGCTCGGCTTTTAAAACCAGTATTTTTTTCGGGTGAAACGGATATTTTAAGCAACCTTGTGAATGGGGAAATCAAAGATCTAAATATAATTTTTGATCACACTAAGATAACGGCAGAAGTGAATCTTTTAAAGGGACCTATGATTAAAAATATAGGTGTTGGTGTGTTTGGGTTTTTAGCTCTGGGAGGACATATTTTTGCGGGATCCCAGTTACTTAAGGTTGGAGAGTTTGTTTTAGGATCTAACATCTCTTTAAATCTTAATACTGGAGGTTATGGATTGTGGGTTTCTTTATGTGAAAAGGTCCTACCCAAAGTCTAATCATCGATTGTAGTAATATTTGAGATATTTTGAAAAAATAGATATTTTATAAGATTTTTGAAATCTGACTTTTAGATAAAAAGAAATTATAGCCTCCTTTTGACACTAGCTTTCATTTTATCGAACGTTCGGCCGTCTGTTATAAGTAAACCAACACCGATTATAGTGAAACCATACCAAGCTTCGCTTGACAACGCCTCTCCAAGAAATGTTGAACTTAATGTTACTGCTACTGGGGGTATCATAACTGTTACTAGCATTAGGTTCGCAGAGCCGGACCTGGCCAGGATTTCAAAATATAAGAAGTAGGCAATTGCAGTCGATATAATCGCAACACCAATTACACTGCCCCAAACATGTAAAGAAAGAGATAACGAGGGTAAACCATCTACGTACAACGCAATTGGAAATAGTATAACTGTACCGCCCAAAAGCATTCCAAAAGCATTTACAAGGGGAGGGTAATTTGAAAGATATTTCTTCCCCCAAACACCTGCGAAAGAGTAAGAAAATGCTGCACCAAGTACAGCTAGTTGAGCTAAGTTTTGGATATTGAAATTAGAAAGTGCGTTAATTCCCATAATAACGGCAACACCAAGAAATCCAAGGAAGGCACCTAAAATTTTTCTAACTGTTAATGGTTCGTCTATCAGTAATATTCCTGCTACAACAGCGCCAAATACAGCTGTTGTTCCATTTAAAATTGATGCAAGCCCACTTCCGATACTTACCTGTGCCCAAAATATTAATGAAAATGGGATAGCATTATTTAATGCCCCCATAATTAAAAAGTTAAACCATGCACGCCCTGATAATGGGATTTTTAAACCTTTCCATAAAACAACAATAAATATTGGCGGTAATGCCCAAAAAACTCGGTGAAGTGCTACAGTTAACGGTGGAATTTCAGTTATTGCTATTTCAGCAAAAAAAAATGATCCGCCCCATACGAAGGCTAAGCCAAGTAACAGAAATCCAGAAATTAGGTCAATTTTAGGTGCAAGTTTTCTGTCCATCCTTTACACTCTCATTTTTTATAAAATATATCGACCTGTTTCTTGCGAAATTTAGTAAGATAAAAATGCTTTAGTAATGGTAAAATCAACTTAGCAAGAAACGGGTGGTAAATAGACAGTTCACAGTATTTAGTGCAGAGTATTATTGCCGCTAAGTTGTGAAAAGACAAATTTTTTTCCCTATGTTATTTATAGGATGCGTGTAATGGTATCTATTTTTGACTATATAGCGACATAAGGGTAGGAGGGTAAGTATATGATAAATCAGGCATTAATTGATTATCAGCGCATAGAGCGTGCTATTAATTATATTGGTGACAATTTTAAGGATCAACCTTCATTAGATGATATCGCCAAAAAAATAAATTTAAGTCCATATCATTTCCAACGATTGTTTTCTCGGTGGGCTGGGGTGAGTCCAAAAAAGTATATGCAGTATGTTAGTCTGACTTACGCTAAGGAGGTTTTGCTGGAGAAAAATCAGCCATTAATGACCCTTGCGTATGATATGGGGCTTTCTGGTACAAGCCGTTTACATGATTTATTCATTAATATCGAAGGGATGACACCAGGTCAGTTCAAAAATTGTGGGGACGGTTTAAATATTAACTATAGTTACTCTGACACGCTTTTTGGTAATATTATTGTTGCTTCAACAAGTGTCGGTGTTTGTCACGTTGCATTTGAGAATTGCATAAATGTTGGTATTGAAAATCTTAAAAAGAAATTTCCAAAAGCTAAATTTTTTAAACGAACAGATAAACTTCAAAAAGATGCTTTAAAGGTGATCTCTCAAGAAAAGTTAGGTGATTTTGGAGGAGTAAAAGTTCATTTGTTAGGAACTCCGTTTCAGTTGAAAGTCTGGGAAGCCTTGTTAAAAATTCCGATGGGCTCTCTTACTACTTATGGTGATATTGCTGATATAATCGGTAAACCCAATGCCTCTCGAGCTGTCGGCACCGCAATCGGTAGAAATCCAATTGCACTTTTAATACCTTGTCACCGCGTTATTCAAAAAAGTGGTCAGATTGGTGGTTATATGTGGGGTGAGAACCGTAAGAGAGCCATTATAGCCTGGGAGGGATTAAAAACCGATGAGGAAGTGAAATAAAAAAATAAGAGTTTTTATTTAGTATCGAGTTTTTTAATCTTTATAATTTTAAAATTATGACTCATTAGTAAATTTTAAATAAGTGATATAACTTTTTATTATTTAATTTGAGAAAAAAGTTATTTTTTTCTATTCAAAAATAATGTATGAGATTCATCAGTTCCATCGTGAAAGGAACCAAACATCTTGTCCCAAGGAACTTCTAAATTTCCGTAGTTGCATTCAAAGTATCTATGGTGCATTTGATGATGGAAATTACCTAAAGATAGTGCATTTTTGTCTTTAACAAGTAATGCATCAAAACCAGCATGCGAAGTTACAGCCGTAAGCGCTTGGTGTTGCATGTGGAAGAGAATGTGTATTGGGTGAGCTGCTATAATCCAATGAATAAGTATTGAGCTAAAGAATAATAAATGTTCAATTGGGTGCATTGAAAGGCCTGACCATGGTCCAACATTTGTATTTCTATGGTGTAACGAATGAGCAATCCGGTATATTGGAGGCCAGTGTAATAATCTATGAACCCAATAAAAATGAAAAGAAATCCATAAGGGGGTCAAAAATAGTAAGGCAATCGACCAAATAGGATTTTCTAGCCACCCAAGAACAGGAGCATATCCGTTGGCCATCGCCCAAAACATTAGTATCTCGAATGCTGACCAGAAGAACACACCGCTGGTTAGTGTCCAAAACATGTTATCACGTACTTGGTTTCCAAATGTGAACATTCGACTGCTTTTTGTCATATCTCTCTGATCAAACTTTAGACGATCACCTTGAGTTCTTCGCATGTGTAAAGATAAATGAAGACAACCTGCTACCACACTAATAAGTATAATATTTCGAAGGAATATTTTTAGTGTCCAGCCAAGCTCTAATGAAATGGTTTGTTCCAGTGAAGGTTGAAAGTACTTCCAAGCTAAAAATGCCAGACCAACAATGATTAAATTTTCTCCAAATACAAACCAGCGAGCCGAAAACCACCGAATAATATTCAAGGGGTTTGGTGGCCAATGAAATATTGGAGACGTTTGAAT
>NZVE01000085.1 GCA_002697345.1 Paracoccaceae bacterium
TTGAACAACAACTTAAGAGTGTTCCTGATGTTAAACTTTTGTGGGAAATTTGTAGACTGCCAGATTTTAGAGACATTACGATAGAAGAACATATTAACTTGTTGCAACAGATATTTGAATTCAGGCGTGAGGGAGGACTAATACCTTCTAATTGGCTTCATAAACAGATATCTCGGATTGATCGTACTGATGGTGACATAGATGCCTTATCAAGGCGTCTAGCCTTTATACGTACTTGGACATATGTTTCGGAGTGTAACAGTTGGGTAGATGAAGAAAACTATTGGAGAGAGCGCACTAGAGAGGTAGAAGATAAATTATCAGATGCTTTGCATGAATCATTAACTAAAAGATTTGTTGACCGACGTACTAGTATTTTACTAAAGAAGTTAAAAGGTAGGGAGACTATATTGGCTAAAGTGAGTGAGTTTGGAGAAGTTACTATTGAGGGTGAGGTTATTGGATCACTTGATGGTTTTAGGTTTAAGCAAGATAAATCTTCTTCGAGTGAAGAGAGCAAAGCATTGCGACAATCAGCGGTTGTAGCCTTAGAGCCTCATATAACCTTGAGAGCTGAGAAACTATATAATGCTCCGGATTCAGATTTGCACATAACTGATCAAGGTAAAATTACTTGGGGTGCTATGGTTATAGGAAAATTAGTTAGAGGTTCAGAGACTTTAAACCCGAGTGTTGATGCTTTTGTAGATCAGGAAATAACAGTTGACCTAAAAAATAAAATCTTGAGAAGATTACAACATTTTATTGATAGAAAAATAGCATCAAGCTTTGAAAAATTAATAAGTATGTCAAAAGATGATGAGCTTGTCGGAACAGCTAAGGGCTTTGCCTTTAGGCTAGTAGAGAACCTTGGTGTTATATCTCGTGATAGTGTTCAAAGTGAGGTAAAGGCCCTTGATCAAGACCAGAGAGCCAAGTTAAGAAAACATGGTGTGAGATTTGGTCAATTTACGATTTTCATGCCAATACTATTAAAGCCAGCAGCTACACAACTAAAGTTAACTTTAAACTCTTTATTCTCGGGATTAAGTGAATTCCCCCAGGCCCCTACACCGGGCTTAGTTACCATTCCAAGTATCGAGGGCCCAGTGTCTGACTATTATAGTAATGCAGGGTACCGGTTATGCGGTGATCGGGCTATCAGAATTGATATGCTCGAAAGACTAGCTGATCTTTTAAGGGAGAGGGATAGTCGTCGAGGCTTTGAAGCTCAGCCTGAAATGTTATCAATTACAGGAACATCACTTGAGCAATTTGCAAACCTTATGGCAGGTTTGGGGTATAATGTAGAAAAAGGTGAACGAAATAAAATAACTGATAAAGTACTAGCTATTGAATTGAGCGATAAGCAAAATACTGATGATATTCCTGTTTCAGCAAAGCCAGATGAACAAGACACTTCAGACAAGTTGGAGAATGATGGTACTTTAGTAGAGGATTTTTATACATTTAAATGGATAAATGAAAAAGCTGATACTAAAAAAAGATATCCTAAAATGAAGCAAGAAACATACAAAAAAATAGATGTAGATACAAAGAAAAGTAAACTAGCGAATAAAAAAATTAAAAAAACTTATCAAAAAGAGGAAAAAAAGATAGATCCGGACAATCCGTTTGCTGTTGCTCTAAAGGGGTTAAAGGAACAGGGTTAATTGATTTCTAATATTGACAAAGTAAGAGCCGATAAGTGGCTCTGGTTCGCTCGTTTTTTTAGGACCCGCTCTCTTTCATCAAAATACATTAGTGAAAATAGTGTGCGTGTGAATGGAACAAAGACCAAAAAACCATCAGCCATTGTAAAACCTGGAGATATAATTACATTAACTGTAGGCAATACAACTAAAGTTGTAAAAATTTTAAGTTGTGGTGTTAGAAGGGGCTCAGCGCTTGATGCTTCGTTACTATACTCTTTACAATATAGTAGCTTTTTAACAGAAAATAAAAATTATGACAGGGTTGGAGCGCGGCCAACTAAAAAGAATAGACGCATATTGGATAAAATTAAATCATCTCTTGAATGATCCACTCCTTGGTATTATTGCCGTATTAAGTTATAATATTGGACTTAAAAATGACATATATAGTTAATGATTTATGTATCGGATGTAAGCACACTGATTGCGTAGAAGTTTGTCCTGTTGATTGCTTTTATGAGGGAGAGAATATGTTAGTGATTCACCCTGATGAATGCATTGACTGTGGGGTCTGTGAGCCTGAATGCCCTGTCGATGCCATTCTACCTGATACTGAGCCAGAGGGCGAAAAGTGGGTGGAGTTTAATAGAAAATATTCAGAACTTTGGCCTGTAATTATAACTAAGAAAGAGGCGCTTCCAGGGCATGATGAAAAGGCAGCCGAGGAAGGGAAATTAGAGAAATATTTTTCAGAAAAACCTGGAGCGGGCGATTAATTTATTTTCAGTTTAAGAGCTAGTTTTCCAATTTATTATTATTTTAGTAATTAATTTAAGTTTCGAATGGGGCAAATCAGGTGGGGTAAAATCAATACTACTCAAGCTTTTGCAACTTTGATAGACTTGTGTTAGCAACTCACGAACAACAGAGCTGGGATTAAGAATTTTTTCAAGTCGTATATAAATTATGTTAGTTTCCGTGATTTTTGTAAGATTCACAAAATAATTTCTAAATAAAAGAAGGTAAAAATGAATATTAGAAGTAAAGATTTTAAAGCTAACGAATACGTTGTTTACCCTGCTCATGGGGTAGGACAAGTAGTGAATGTAGAATCTCAAGAAGTTGGCGGTGTTATTCTTGAACTATTTGTCGTGTTTTTTGAAAAAGATAAAATGACACTTATGGTTCCAGTCGATAAAGCTATCGAAGTTGGTATGAGATCACTTAGCTCTCCTGAGGAAGTAGCACGGGCTATCAAGACACTGGGAGGGCGTGCAAGAGTAAAAAGAGCAATGTGGTCCAGAAGAGCTCAAGAATACGAACAGAAAATAAATTCAGGTGATATTCTTGCGATTGCTGAAGTTGTCAGAGACCTGCATAGAAGTGACGGTCAAAGGGAACAAAGTTATTCTGAAAGGCAGTTGTATGAGGCGGCGCTTGAGAGATTAACTCGTGAAATAGCGGTTGTACGTGGTGGTGATGACGATAGCGATACACGAAAAGAAATTGATGATGTTTTAATGAAAGAATAGACTTTTTAATTTCAGATTAGAAATTTAACTATGAATTAGTTTTTGTGCTATTTGATTACTAAAGTGAAATAACACAAAGTATACATACTTCGCATATTTGTTGTACCGCGCCTATAGTGTCTCCAGTTTGCCCATTTATTTTCTTGGTACTTATGGTTTTAGCGGACCATAAAATGAAAAAACACAGTGTTAGAACAATTAAACTTTTAATTCCCAAAAACAAGATAGTTGTGATTAAACCTATTAGAAGTGCTAGACCTGTTGATATGTCGTCAGGACGACCAGTGTTAGCGGAGAGTCCTATCTTTTTAGCACAAGGTGTGGCCCACATGTAAAAAGTCATAAAGCTTCGTGACAAGGTACAACTTGTTATTATTGCTACGAAAAAAAGATTCTGATCTATGCAGAGTTTTATACAGTACCATCGTATTAGAATAGAAAATATTAATGCAATAATCCCATATGTTCCGACATGACTGTCTTTCATAATCTCTAAACGATTTTCTTTGTTCCATCCCCCCCAGAATCCATCAACTGTATCTGCAAGCCCATCTTCATGCATTGCTCCCGTAGACATTATAAGAAGTATAATTGTTGCTCCCGCAACCAAACCGCTGTCAAAACTGAAACTTAATAAAAGTAATCCAAAAAAGTAGACTGGTAGAGCTAGAAGTAAGCCAATCAATGGATATGCCCAATCGATAGACAGATTTGATTGGTTTCCCTCAAATGTTTTATCGGGAACGGGGATTCTAGTAATTAGAGCTACTGCTTTAAAAAAACTCTTAATACTAAATCTATTTGGATCAAATATGAACATTTTTAACGTCTCAGACTATTTCAATTTTAGTAAATACACTTTAGCAGGAAGTTAGACTAATTATAAATTAAGGTGAGTCAATGCAACATAATTTTTTTACTCTATCAGAGTATAATGAAATACTTAAAAATCAACCAGTTAGTGATGAAAACTCGTTTATATTAGCAAAAAAACATAACTCTCAACTCACAAAACCTGAAGGATCACTGGGAAAACTGGAGACTCTCGCGTTATTTTTTGCTGGTTGGCAAGGTGTTTCAAAACCCAAATTAGATAAAGTTCAAATAGCAATTTTTGCTGGGAATCATGGGGTGGCAAGTCATGGTGTTTCTGCTTTTCCCTCTGAAGTAACTGAGCAAATGGTTTTAAATTTCAAGCATGGTGGAGCAGCGATAAATCAATTGGCCAACGTTTTTGATGCTAAGTTGGATGTCTATCCTTTATCCTTAACGAGCCCTACGAAAGACTTTACCAAACAAGAGGCCTTAACTGAGGATGAGTGTATGGAGGCTATTAATATAGGATGGAATTCCGTGGATCCTGAAAGTGATCTATTTTTAGCTGGTGAAATGGGAATAGCTAATACAACTTCAGCTGCTGCAATCGCGGCGGCACTATGCGGTGACTATGGATCTAAATGGGTTGGAAGAGGCACAGGGGTTACTGATCTTGTTTTAAATAAAAAAATAAAAGTTGTTAATAAAGGCCTTAGCATTCATTGTTTAGATAAACCGTCGCCCCTAACTATATTACAAAGACTGGGCGGAAGAGAAATAGCTGCTATGGTTGGTGCTATTTCATCAGCTCGTCATAAAAGAATACCATTTTTATTAGATGGCTTTATTTGCAGTGCTGCGGCACTTGTTTTACAAAAAACGCAACCATCGGCAATAAAACATGTAATCGCTGCTCATCAGTCAGCTGAGAATGCACATAAGCTAATGTTAGAAGAGTTGGGATTGGAACCTTTGTTGTCTTTAGGCCTTCGTCTTGGAGAAGGATCAGGCGCCGCCGTCGCAATTGGAGTGATAAGAGCAGCAATCGCATGTCACTCGAGTATGTCGACCTTCAGTTCTGCAGGGGTTACTAATAAAGAATAAGCTTTAAAACGCTATTATGGAGTACCTAGTTTTACTATTACTTAGTTTCAGGTTCAAATAACTACCCAGTTATGACAGTGTTTTATAAAGGTGTTTGTATAAAAAATTTATATTAGAATATTTTAATCGAGGATACCTTTATACAATTAGCTACTTTAATCTTATTATTAATAGTAATAGGTTTAAGCCATAAAATTTTGAGAATAAAAGTTAAGGAATTGATATGAAAGTAGGAGCGCCTAAAGAGGTCTACCTTGGAGAGCGTAGAGTGGCAATTACGCCTAGCTCAGCAGTCCAGATGCAAAAACTGGGACACGAGTGCATTATTGAAATGGGTGCAGGTCTTGCTGCGGGATTTAGTGATGAAGCGTATAAAGAGGCTGGTGTGAAGGTTTTAAAGTCAGCTGCAGCATTATGGAAAGCCAGCGATATTGTTATCAAGGTTCGTGATCCAATAAAAGCAGAACAGAAGTTTTTTAGAGACAACCAAACATTAATTTCATTTTTTAACCCTGCAGATAATGAAGAGCTTTTAAAGCTGGCAGCAAAAAAGGGGACAAATGTTATAGCAATGGAAATGGTTCCAAGAATTTCTAGAGCTCAAAAAATGGACGCCCTATCCTCAATGGCGAATATTGCAGGTTACAGGGCAATAATAGAGGCAGGAAATAATTTTGGTCGATTTTTTACAGGTCAAATTACAGCAGCAGGAAAAATACCTCCAGCAAAAGTTTTAGTTGTGGGAGCAGGAGTAGCAGGTTTAGCGGCTATTGGCACAGCCACCTCTTTGGGAGCAATAGTTAGAGCATTTGATGTGCGTCCCGAAGTAGCAGAACAAATTGAGTCTCTTGGGGCAGAGTTTTTGTTTTTAGATTTTGATGACAATCAAGGTGGCGCAGAGACTGGTGGGTATGCCTCTCCCTCAAGTCCAGAGTTTCGTGACAAACAATTAAGTTTATTTCTTAAGCAGGCTTCTGATATCGATATAGTAATAACCACGGCATTAATTCCAAACCATGAAGCTCCTGAACTTTGGACAAAAGAGATGGTAGAGAGAATGAAGCCGGGCTCTGTAATAATTGACTTAGCTGCAGAAAAAGGAGGTAATTGTAAGTTAACTGTCCCTGATGAGCGGATTGTTACCGAAAATGGAGTAATAATTGTCGGTTACACTGATTTCCCTAGTCGAATGGCTAACCAGGCTTCGACACTATACTCAACAAATATTAGACATATGATTGCAGATCTTACTCCAAACAAAGATGGTATTATTATTCATGATATGGAGGATGATGTTCTTCGGGGAGCTACGGTAACCTATAATAAAAAAATCACTTATCCACCACCAGCTCCTAAAATAGCAGCCATAGCAACTCCTAAAACAAACAAATCTACCAAACCGCTTTCTAGAGCAGAAGAAAAAAGCCTAAGTGATAAAGCCTTCAAGACTGCAACCAAGTTGCAAATAGGTTTACTGTGCGTAGGAGGGCTCTTAATGTTAGGTGTAGGTTCTGTTGCTCCGGAGAGCTTTATGCAACATTTTATTGTTTTTGTACTAGCATGTTTTATAGGTTTCCAAGTTATATGGAAAGTAAGTCATGCACTTCATACACCTTTAATGGCGGTCACTAATGCAATTTCAGGTATAGTTATTCTTGGTGCTTTACTACAGGTTGGATCTAGTAACTTTCTAGTTTTGTTATTAAGTACTATCTCGATCTTAATTGCTTCAATAAACATAGTAGGTGGATTTTTGGTTACACGCCGAATGCTTGCTATGTTTCAGAAATCCTAGGGAGAGCTTGAAATGAGCAGTGGTATAGTATCAGCCGCATATATTGGAGCAGCGGTCCTCTTTATTCTCTCTCTGGGTGGTCTTTCAAACCAAGAGAGTGCTAAGCGTGCTGTCTGGTACGGAATTCTGGGCATGGCTATCGCAGTTTTTGTTACCATCTTCGGCCCGGGCGTTTATAATATTTTTCTTATCTTAGCGGCTGTTTTGGCGGGTTCTTATGCTGGTTATTTCATTTCTGGCAAAGTTCAAATGACTGAGATGCCTCAACTTGTTGCAGCTTTACATTCGTTTGTTGGTCTGGCTGCAGTATTTATAGGGCTAAACGCGGAAATGATGCTTAATAGCATAATCACTTTAAGAGATTCAGGTTTACCAATGAATTCGTCTGAGCTGACAGGGTTTGGAGAAAAACTTTGGCAAAAAGATTATATAGAAATAGGTATTTTAAAAGCTGAAGTATTTTTAGGAATATTCATCGGTGCAATAACCTTTACCGGCTCAATAGTCGCATTCGGTAAGCTTGCAGGAAAACTTGATGGGTCACCAAAAAAGCTTAAAGGTGGTCATTATTTAAATGCTATGTCTTTGTTTGCTTGCTTAATATTAGGTTGGATGTATCTGAATGGGGCAGGGATATGGTCCATGATTATAGTTACGATTATATCAGGATTTATTGGTTGGCATTTGATCATGGGGATTGGTGGTGCTGATATGCCTGTAGTAGTTTCTATGTTGAATAGTTACTCGGGTTGGGCTGCAGCAGCCATTGGATTTACTCTGGGAAACGATTTATTAATAGTTACGGGTGCTTTAGTTGGCTCCTCTGGAGCAATTTTAAGCTATATAATGTGCAAAGCTATGAATAGAAGTTTTATTTCAGTTATCCTAGGAGGGTTTGGTGAAAATACTGGTCCACAAATGGTGGTTGATGGGGAGCAAATCTCTATTGATATCGATGGTGTCGCCTCTGCCTTAAATGATGCTAATAGTGTTGTAATAATCCCAGGCTATGGAATGGCTGTAGCCCAAGCTCAACAATCAGTTTCTGCCTTGGTAGGTAAACTTAGAGATAAAAATATAACAGTAAGGTTTGCAATCCACCCTGTGGCAGGGAGATTGCCAGGTCATATGAACGTTTTATTGGCAGAGGCAAAAGTTCCTTATGACATCGTTTTAGAAATGGATGAGATAAATGAAGACTTTTCCAATACAGATGTAGTTATCGTCATAGGCTCCAATGATATTGTCAATCCCGCAGCGCAAGATGACCCAAATAGTCCAATAGCAGGAATGCCGGTACTTGAATGTTGGAAAGCACGACAGGTATTCGTTTCAAAAAGGGGACAAGGCACTGGTTATTCAGGTATAGAGAATCCGCTTTTCTATAAAGAGAATACTAGAATGCTTTATGGAGATGCAAAGGTTTCTATCGACGCTTTACTACCTAAAATTGATTAGAAAGACTACTGTTTGGCGTGACGAAGACAAATTAACCTTTAATAACCACTCTCAGATGTTAAGACAAAATGGCCAGGAGAAATTTCAGCGTATTCTGAAGCCGTAGCTTCATATCCAACCGGATGTATCGGCGAAGGAATAGGCTTAAAATTGAGATCCTTTTCTTGCTTTCTTTGTCTAGGATCTGCAATTGGAACAGCTTTGATTAACGCCTGTGTATATGGGTGCTGAGGGTTTTCAAATACAGAGGTGCGAGACCCTAATTCTACAATTCTCCCTAAGTACATCACTCCAACCTGGTGACTAACCCTTTCTACAACAGCCATGTCATGACTAATGAATAAGAAGGAAAGACCTAACTCAGCTTGAAGCTCCATCATCAGATTTAACACTTGAGCTTGAACGGATACATCTAGAGCAGATACCGCTTCATCGGCGATAATGAGCTTTGGATTAAGAGCCAGTGCTCTCGCAATTGCTACTCTTTGTCTTTGCCCTCCTGATAGCTCATGCGGAAATCTTCGCATAAAACTCTTTGGGAGCTCTACTCTGTCAAATAATGTTGCAACACGATCATCTAAATCTTTTCCTCTATGCGTGTCAAAGTTTCGCAAGGGTTCTGCCACTTGATCTGAAAGTTGCATTTGAGGATTTAAAGAGGCAAATGGATCTTGGAAAACCATCTGTATATGCCGTCGGGTCTCTCTTAGCTCTTTTTGTGATAGAGCTAAAATATTTTGTCCATCTAGGTCAATACTTCCTGATTTTGGTTCAACTAATCTTAAAAGTGATCTGCCTGCAGTTGATTTTCCACAACCTGATTCTCCCACTAGAGATAGTGTCTGCCCTTTGTTTATAGTAAAAGAGACATCTTCAACTGCATGGACATTTGCTACTGTTCGTCTGAAAAATCCTCCTTTTACAGGAAATCTTGTAGTTAAGTTACTAACTGTCAGAAGAGCCTCGGTAGTTCCTGGTATGGGGTTTAAATTTTGATTTTTAACTCCTACTAAACGCATTGGTTCCGGTAGGTCTTTACCTCGCATCTCGCCTAATTTTGGTACTGCAGCCAGTAGCGCTTTAGTGTAGTCATGTTTTGGGTTTTCAAAAATCTGCTCTACTGTACCTTCTTCGACCTTTTTTCCTTGATACATTACTATTACTCTGTCCGCCATTTGAGCTACCACGGCCATATCATGTGTTATGAACATCACTGCAGTGCCTGTTTCACGTTTCAAACGGTCCATTAAAGCAAGAATTTCAGCTTGAATAGTGACGTCTAGAGCAGTCGTTGGCTCGTCAGCGATAAGAAGGCGAGGTTCACAAGCCATTGCCATCGCAATTACAACCCGTTGCCTCATTCCACCTGAAAGCTCATGCGGATATTGTTTGATTCGATGTTCAGGCTCTGGAATTCGAACTTCTTTAAGAAGTTCCATAGCCCTTTCTTTTGCCTGAGATTTATTCATTTTTTTATGTAGTCTGAGACCTTCAGTAAGTTGCCGCTCAACCGTAAACACAGGGTTTAATGCTGTCATTGGCTCCTGGAAAATCATTCCTATTTCATTGCCACGGATTGTCCTCATTAGGGACATATTAGTTTTGACAACATCAATTTTTTCACCGTTTTTTCGATCAAAAATTAACTCACCATCGGCAATTCTTCCTCCACCAAACTCTACTAACCTCATCATAGATAAAGATGATACAGATTTTCCTGATCCAGATTCTCCGACAATGCAGACAGTCTCTCCAGCATTCACATCAAAAGAAACGTCCTCCACACCAGTTACTGTGCCATCTTTTGTTTCAAATTCAACTTTTAGACTGCGATAGGAAGCAATTGGGTTTTGGAGTTCATCTAACATGGCTAACTTTCTTGATTCTAGCAAAATTTAAATAAATTATTTTAACACGTAATGTGGATTGCTCTGAAGCCCATGTCAATTAATTGCTGCTTATTTTTTTTATACCGCTAAATTAGTAATTTATCAAATAAAGGGTATTTCTCATATAGTGATACAAATGATGTATGATACTTTTAAAATACTAGAACAAATTAATTTTTCTTTCTTTCTTTATGATATTTTTGTTTGAATTTTTTTAAAACTATGTTTGGTTTCGTTTATTGTAAATACGAACACAATTCTAGGATAAAAAGTTACTTGAAATAACAATTATAAAAAGTTAGCTTAAGGCCTTGGAGTTGATTATAAATTTAGCTTCGGGATAAAAAAGGGAGATAAAAATGAACTTAAAGAGTATATTACTCGGTGCTGTAGTGGCTTTGGCGTTCGCGCCTGCGTCATTTGCTGGCCGAGGAACAGATGGAGAAGTCAAAATAATTTATTGGCAGGCACCATCAATTTTGAATCCGTACCTTTCAAATGGTACGAAAGATATCGAATCATCATCGTTAATAATTGAGCCGTTAGCTCGATACAATCAAGATGGTGTAATGGTTCCGTATCTTGTGACAAGTATACCAACTCTGGGAAATGGTGGAGTTAGTGCAGATCAGAAATCGATCACGTGGAACTTAGACCCAGCTATTGTCTGGTCTGATGGCACTCCGTTGACTTCAGCGGATGTTAAATTCACATATGATTACTGTATGGATCCAAATGGTGGTTGCGCAAATACTGTTAAATTTAATGGTGTAACAGGCATAGATACTCCAGATGCATCAACAGTGGTTATAAATTTTGCTGAAGCGTCACCAAATCCATATGGTCCTTTTGTGGGTGGTCAAACGCCAATTTTACAAGCAGCACAATTTGCTGATTGTATGGGTGCAAAAGCTCAAACTTGTACAGCAGAGAACTTTGGACCTATCGGAACTGGACCATTTAAAGTAGTAGATTTCAAACCAAATGATGTAATCAGAATGGTTGCGAATGATAACTACCGGGATCCTAACAAACCAGCTTTTGCTACTCTACTATTCAAGGGTGGTGGAGACGCTACAGGCGCTGGACGTTCTGTAATGGAAACTGGTGAGTTTGATTATGCTTGGAACCTTCAATTGGCACCAGACGTGATTGCAAAAATGGAATCAGCTGGAAAAGGCAAGGTAATTGTTGGATTTGGACCTAGCGTTGAGCGTATTGAAATCAACATGACTGATCCTTCACCTTTGTTGGATGCTGACACACGTGCTACACGAAAGGCACCTCATCCATTCCTAACTGATATTCGTGTTCGGAAAGCGTTATCTCTTGCGATTGATCGTGTTCTGCTAACGGAGATCGGTTACGGACAAATGGGTAAGCCTACATGTGATTTAGTTGCAGGCCCTGCTATTTATTCGTCACAAAACACTCACTGTATGAAACAAGATATCGCTGCAGCTAATGCGTTACTTGACAGTGCAGGTTGGGCAACAGGTTCTGACGGTGTTCGTACTAAGGATGGCATGAGATTGTCAGTTCTTTACCAAACATCCACAAATGCGGTTCGCCAAGATTACCAAGCGCTGGTCAAACAGTGGTGGGGAGAAATTGGTGTTGAAACAGAGTTGAGAAACCTGAGTGCGTCAATATTCTTTGGTGGAGATCCAGCGAGCCCTGACACATTCCAAAAATTCTATTCGGATGTAGAAATGTATACGAATAACTTTGATGGAACAGATCCTCAGTCATACTTGGCTATGTACCTGTGTGGTAACGAACCAAAACCTGAGAGCCAATGGCAAGGTGAGAATATCAACCGGTACTGTGACCCAGCATATGATGCACTTCACGCTGAGTTGACACGAACTGGTGACATGGAGAAGCGTTATGAGATAGCTAAAAAACTTAACGATATGTTAACAAAAGATAGCTATACTATGATTCCTCTAACTCACCGTGGTGGTGTAGCAGCACACTCTAATTCACTTGGTGGTGTTGTTATGAACGCATGGGATTCTGAACTTTGGAATGTATCAGATTGGTATCGTCTTAAGTAAAGTCAGTGATCTTAGGTTAAACACCTATAATTAGAAGTTTTTGGGCCTCAGAATAATATCTGAGGCCCATAACACAAAATAAGAGTTTTCAAAAAAGGTTCGATACATGTTATCATTTACTATTCGCAGACTGATAATAATGATACCGACCTTATTATTAATCAGCTTGGTTATTTTTTTACTGTTGGAGTTAGCCCCAGGGGATCCAATGGCTCAGATTCCGCTTACGGTACCACCGGAGGTTAAACAGCAAATGCGGTTAGCCCTTGGTCTTGGTGAACCCATGCACATTAGATATTGGAAGTGGATTGTTCAATTTTTCTGGTTAGAACCTCAGGTCCTAATTGATTATTATTTTGGTAGTAGTTTTTCAGAAGGAAAACTTAGAGTTATAAGCTGGCAAACTCGTGGTCCGGTAATGGACCTAGTTGTTCAGAGATTACCTCAAACCGTCTGGGTTGTTGGTATGTCTTACATAGTAGGGGTAGTGATAGCTTTACCAATTGGGATATATTCTGCCTATAAGCAATATTCAATTTTTGATCAGACAGGGACATTCATTTCTATGATTGGTTACTCAGTACCACCTTTCTTCTCTGGAGTACTAGTAATTGTTATTTTTTCTGTAACTCTTGGTTGGTTTCCCTCAATATATGATACAACTTTAGTTGTTGATAGTTGGGACAACTTTGTTTTGCAGCTTAAGCAGATGATTATGCCAGTAATGGTTTTGGCACTACAAACCACAGCACAGCTAAGTCGTTTTATGAGGGCGTCAATGCTAGACAACCTAAATCAAGATTATGTTAGAACTGCTCGAGCGAAGGGACTAGGGGAGAGTGTCGTGGTAATGGTACATGTGTTACGTAATTCAATGATCCCTGTGGTAACGGTAATAGCGCTTGGAGTTCCTTCTGTATTTGGCGGAGCAATTATTACAGAGCAAGTATTTAGAGTAAATGGAATAGGTCAACTATTGATAACTGCTATTCAGGCAACTGACTTACCACTTGTGCAGACATTGACTTTCATGTTCGCTATTTTGATCGTAATTTTTAATCTTATTGCTGATGTTCTTTACGGCATACTAGATCCGAGGATCCGATATGACTAATATACCCAGTGATAACCTGATAAAGAAACCTAGAAGCAGATGGTTTGATGTTTGGGACCAATTTAAATCGCACAAGGGCGCTTTGGTTGGTGGCATTTTTTTTATTTTCATCGTCATGGCAGTTTACCTTATTCCTTTGTTTTGGCCGCATGACGCTACCTTCATTGATATTAGGTCTAGAAATCAGGGAGTTAGTTTATGGCATCCGTTTGGAACTGATCAGCTGGGAAGGGATACTTTTGCTCGGATGATGCAGGGTGGGCAAACGTCGATTGCTGTCGGTCTAACAGCAATGGCTTTATCGTTGTTTTTAGGAACATTCGTAGGTGTGATGGCTGGATTTTTTAATAAGCTTGATAACGTTCTCATGAGACTTACGGATTTGTTTCTAGCACTACCTCTTTTACCTCTTTTGTTACTAATGATGTTGCTTTTTAGAGATCCATTAAATGCAGCCTTTGGTCCTGAAAAGGGGATATTTATATTGATTGTTTTAGCTATAGGAATAACAAGTTGGATGCCTACTGCTAGAATTGTGAGGGGTGATATTCTCGCGATTAAAGAGCGAGAATTCGTCTTGGCTGCACGGTCAATAGGAACCAAAAATAGTAAATTGATAAGCAGGCATATTTTACCTAACGTAGTTTCCCCAATTATGGTGTCAGCTACTCTGGGTATCGCAAATGCAATTATTACTGAGTCAGCTTTATCTTTTCTTGGGTTAGGTTTTCCGCCGGATTTTCCTACTTGGGGACGATTGCTCTATGATGCGACAGACTATTTGACAATGTATCCTGAGAGAGTTTTTTGGCCTGGCTTTGCCATATCCTTGACAGTTTTAAGTGTAAATTATCTCGGTGATGGTCTTAGAGATGCTCTTGATCCTCGAATTAGGGGAAGATAATTTATTTTCAAATACTTTGATTTAACAATTTTTAAATACGAACTGGAGGTTTATCATGGGAATGGAATTAAGTGCGAGAGAAATGATGGAGAAGTTAATATCATTTCCTTCTGTTTCTAATGTTAGCAATTTACCTATAATTGATTTCATCGAAGAATATTTAAATTCTCACGGTGTTGAGTGTCATAGAGTTTATAATCCGGCTGGTGATAAGGCAAATCTCTACGCAAATGCGGGACCTGCTGTAGATGGTGGCGTTATTCTATCAGGTCATACAGATGTTGTGCCTGTTGTAGGCCAAGATTGGGATACTGACCCGTTCAAAGTAGTAGAGAAAGATGGAAAACTTTATGGCCGTGGAACCTGTGATATGAAAGGTTTTGATGCAATAGCGTTAACAGCAGTCCCAAAGGCTTTAAAGCGAGGTATAAAAAGACCTATTCAAATAGCGATGTCTTATGATGAGGAAGTAGGGTGTATTGGAGCACCTTTTATGGCTGCAGAAATGGCCAAATTAATGCCTAAAGCCTCAGCGGCTATTATTGGTGAGCCCTCAATGATGAAGGCAGTTTCTGGGCATAAAGGTGGATTGGGTATTAAAACGCATGTTAGAGGTTTTGAGGTGCACTCATCATTACAGCATATTGGTGTCAGTGCAATTCACGAGGCTGCAAAACTCATAGAGTGGGCCAATCAAATGAATATTCAAAATGAATTACTTGATCGAAGTGAAGCAACTTCTATGTTTACTCCTCCTTGGACAACTGTTCATGTTGGTACAATTGAGGGTGGAACTGCAAACAATATCACAGCTAAAGATTGTCACTTTGTGATGGGATTTAGAGTGATCCCAAATGAGAGGGCAACAGACTGGAAACAGGCGTATGAGTCTAAAGTAAGGGAAGTTGAAGCTGCTATGAAGAAAATTAATCCAGATAGTTTCATAAAGCTAGATGCTGCTCATGATGTCCCGGGTTTGAGGCCTGAAGATGATGGAGCGGCTGAAGCATTGGTACGTAAATTAACGGGCGATAATGGACAACACGTTGTATCATACGGAACAGAAGCCGGGCAGTTCCAAGCTGAGGGGTACTCATCTATTATCTGTGGTCCTGGCGATATAGCCCAAGCTCATCAGAAAAACGAGTTTATTACATTAGAACAGTTTGCTGCAGGTGAAAATTTTATGGATCAATTAATTGAAAACTTAGCAACATAATTGAAAACTTAATATTAGGAGAAAAATGAATGCCAGTTAAAAACCGGTTCTCAGAACTTTTACCAGAAATTACAGAGTGGCGACGAGATATTCATGAAAATCCTGAGCTTTTATTTGATACGCCTCGAACCTCGGCTCTTGTTGAAGAAAAACTTAAGAAGTTTGGATGTGATGAGGTTGTTGGTGGGATTGGCAGAACTGGTGTAGTAGGTATCATAAAGGGTCAGACCAATAAGTCTGGAAAAGTAATTGGTTTACGCGCGGATATGGATGCTCTCCCTATATTTGAAGCAACTGGTCTAGATTATGCATCAAAAACATCCGGAATTATGCATGCTTGCGGGCACGACGGACACACGGCAATGTTATTGGGTGCGGCTAAATACTTATCTGAGACACGTAACTTTGACGGAACAGTAGTATTGATATTCCAACCCGCTGAAGAAGGCGGAGGTGGTGGCAGAGAGATGTGCGAAGATGGTATGATGGATAGATGGGAAATTGATGAGGTTTATGGTATGCACAATTGGCCGGGACAGCCGGTTGGTAGTTTTGCTATTAGATCTGGCCCATTCTTTGCTGCAACGGACACGTTCGAAATTCATTTAATTGGTAAGGGAGGTCACGCTGCAAAACCTCAAGAAACAGTTGATACAACAGTTTTAGCCTCTCACTTGGTGTTAGCGCTTCAGACTATTGCATCCAGAAATGTTGATCCCACCGAACAAATCGTTGTTTCGGTTACTTCTATTGAGTCCGAAAGTAAGGCATTTAATGTTATTCCGGAGCATGTGTTCCTGAAGGGCACAATCCGTACCATGTCAGCAGATATAAGGAAGTTAGCTGAGAAACGGTTAAAGGAAATATCAACATCTGTTGCTCACATGTTTGGTGGTCAAGCTGATATTAAGTTTAATCGAGGTTACCCAGTGATGACAAACTCTGAAGAACAAACACAATTTGCTGCATCAGTTGCTGAATCAGTTTATGGTTCTTGTGAGGATGCTCCATTGGTCATGGGGGGAGAGGACTTTTCTTATATGCTTAATGAGAGACCTGGGGCATATATTTTAGTTGGTAATGGAGATACCGCAGCTTGTCATCATCCGGAGTACAATTTCTCAGATGATGCTATTCCTTCTGGATGTAGCTTTTGGGCTGAAATTGTAGAAAAAAGATTACCACGTTAAAATTAATATAAGCTTCAAGGTTTATTTTTACTATAATTTAAGTAACTTTAGGACAGTTTAATTGGTCGGCCAAATCTATAAAGTTATTACTAATATAGTCCCAGTTACTTTCAGATTTTAAATCTGAAGATTGATTCACACCGTGTTCAGTTTCCCTTTTCACAAATGCTGTCCGCATGCCTTGAAGTCGTGCTGCTTCTAAATCATTGTTATGTGCTGCAACCATCATACATTGGTTTGGTTTTAAGCCAAGCATTTGGCAAGCTACTGTATAGGCCTCTGGCTTAGGCTTATAGTGTTTCACAACTTCTGCTCCTAACACCATATCCCATGGTAAGTCTGAATTTTTAGCCATATTTACTATAAGTGCAATATTACCATTTGATTGGGTTGCTATAATAAACTTTTTCTTTAGCCTTTTTAGACCATTGGAGCTATCCGGCCACCCAGGTAGCCTATGCCATGCTTTTACTAGATTGTGATCATCATCCGTGGACATTTCTGTTAACCCATAGATTTTCTTAATTTCCTGAAGGTTCTCATGATGCAAAATATCTAATATAGTGAAATCACGTTTCCCGGACCTCACTTCTTCCATTGCTGGTTGATATCTAATTCTCCATGCATCAGCAAATTCAAAAAAATCAATATCCTTGTTGTACTTTTTTAGAATATCGCAGGCAGATGAGGCAATACCAGTTCTCCAGTCTACAACTGTTCCAAAAACATCAAATAAAAGTGCTTTAATTTCAGACATTTATTACCTTTTATGAAAGTACAAGATTAATTAAATTTTAACCGCCAGTATGGCTCATATGGCGTGTCATTTGTCCCTTAACTTTTGTTCGTGAGTAATTAAAGTCGTGACCTTTTGGTTTCAGACCAATTGCTTTCCTTATAGCGTTATTTAGTATTTTGGGATCTAAAGAATCTCGGAGTGGTGCTCTGAGGTCAGACTTTCCTTCCTGACCGAGGCATGTAAAAATTTCTCCAGTACAAGTTACTCTAACTCTATTACAACTTTCACAAAAATTATGACTTAAGGGAGTGATTAGACCAATTTTTTGTCCAGTCTCTTCGACTCTGAAATACCTTGCTGGTCCACCGGTGCTCTCATTAAGATCGGTAACATTGAAACGCTGAGAAACTGTAGCTTTTAAATCCTTTAGAGACCAGTACTGATCTAGACGGTTCTCATTTCCAATATCTCCCATTGGCATAACTTCAATGAATGTAAGACCCATGCCCCTAGATTCACACCAAGCCATTATTTCAAATAATTCAGAATCATTGAAATCTTTAAGTGCTACAACATTAATTTTTACTTTCAGCCCAGCACTCTGAGCGGCATCAATACCCCGCAATACTTGTGGTAACCTTCCCCATCTAGTTATGGTTGCAAATTTTTCTTCATTTAAGGTATCTAATGAAATATTTACCCTTCTTACACCGGCCAAATAAAGATTTTGTGCATGTTTTTCAAGTTGCGACCCATTTGTAGTTAACGTGAGTTCCTCAAGTTTACCAGAATCCAAATGCCTACCTACGCTATCAAAGAAAGACATTATATCTCTTCGAACAAGGGGCTCTCCACCAGTAATACGGAGCTTTTTCACTCCTAGGTTGATAAAAGCAGTGGATAGTTTATCTAACTCTTCTAAAGTAAGGAGATCTTTTTTAGGAAGGAACGTCATATTTTCTGACATACAGTAAAGACACCTAAAGTCGCATCTATCCGTTACAGATAGCCTCAGATAAGAAATTCTTCGCTCGAATGGATCCACTAATATGTTGTTCATGACAAAATTATTATAGTGATCCATAGGTTTGCACAAGTTCGATATTTGAGGCATTTTTTTGTTAAGATATGCGGCATTAATTAAAAAAGATAATAAATGGGTTTTTGCACTATTTAGTTAACACTACATTTTCGAAATTATCTTGTGTTAATAATCTTAAAGTTTATCCTAAATATAAAGTATGAATATTTATATCTTGTGATCGGCTCTCTTCTAAACGATCCAAAATCTGTAAACTGTAGGGCGTAGTATGAATTCTATTTGGGCAGCTGGGTTAATGTCAGGGACTTCTCTTGATGGAACCATAGATGTGGCACTCATAAAAACTGACGGAATTATAGTTGAAAAATTCTCAAGCTTTAAAAGCTATGCTTATTCAGATGAAGTTAGAGAGAGTATAAAAGATAGTGTTGAGGTTGCCAGAGAATGGAACTTTAAGGGCAAAGAGCCTGAGCTCTTTAAGTTAACAGAAGAACTTATTACTGTTGCGCAAGCTGATGCCGTGAATGATTTAATACAGGGCTCTCCAATAGACAAAGAGGAGTTGGGCGTTGTTGGGTTTCATGGGCAGACCATTTTACATAAGCCCCCACGTGACTTAAAAAAGGGGAGGACACGTCAGCTAGGAAATGGTTCCTTAATGTCTGAGATATTGAAAACCAAAGTGGTTTATGATTTTCGATCTGCAGACATGTTGGTTGGTGGACATGGGGCGCCGCTATGCCCGTCATACCATCGAGCTTTATTAGCAAGTCTAATTAATAAAGATGAAACTGCAGTACTTAATTTGGGTGGTATAGGAAATATAACATGGTGTTATCATGGCCAAGATTTAATTGCCTTTGATACAGGCCCTGCCAGTGCGCCAATTAATGATCTCGTTGCACATTTCGGTTTAGGGGATATGGATAGAGATGGGCTTCTAGCTTCAAAAGGCGTTGTAAATAAAGTTCTTTTAAATGATTTTTTGAATAATCCTTACTTTGATAAGAAATATCCTAAATCGTTAGATCGCTATGACTTTAGTAATGAAAAAATCCTTAGTCTTTCTGTAGAAGATGGGGCTGCTACTTTAACACGTCTTTGTGCCGAGAGTGTTTCCAAAGCACTTAATATTTTACCAAGAAGACCTAAAAACCTTATTGTTTGCGGTGGTGGGCGCCATAACCCTGTGCTGCTTCAGGAAATAAAGGAAATTGCGGATATTGAGGTTTTTCAAGCCGAAGAATTTGGTTGGCGTGGTGATGCTATAGAAGCAGAATGTTTTGGTTTTTTGGCAGTACGCTCAATTAATGATCTACCTATAAGCTTTCCAATGACGACTGGTGTTGATAAGGAAATGTCTGGTGGGCAAGTATGTAATCCAAAAAGAATTTAACGTCATTTCAGTTTAATTTTTACTTATTTTTCCGTAAGTCTTTTTGCTCTACTTTGAAGTTTTGCAGCCAAATTAAAGCCAACTCCAGGCTTACTCCATGGACACACTGCAATACATATTGCACAGCCTTGATGTTCATTAAAAAACGGTATGCA
Organism: Paracoccaceae bacterium; assembly: GCA_002697345.1. Lineage (GTDB taxonomy): Bacteria > Pseudomonadota > Alphaproteobacteria > Rhodobacterales > Rhodobacteraceae. Next base: position 20,069 of record NZVE01000085.1, read on the forward strand.
TTTGTCAAAGTCGACGTACCATTTTTTTATACCACGAACTATTTTTTTTTCCTTAAAAATAGCATCGGGGGGGCAAGCGTCCTCACATATTCGGCATTTTGAACAAAAATCATCTACTTTATGGTCTTGTTTGCTAGATAAGGGGATTGGGGCATTAGTTAGAATAGCTGATAATCTAAAGCTAGACCCAAACTCTGGATTAATGATAGATCCATGTTTTCCTAATTCACCAAACCCAGCCTCGATAGCTGCGGGGACCATAGTTATTTTCCCTGACATTGGCCCTGTTAAGGGCTCTGAGTCCCAACCTAATTTCCGAAGCCAATTTGCGATATTTTTTGCACCAGACGCAGCTCTAGAATATTGACGCATAACCTCGACGCCAGCTGTAGTTTTTGGAGCTTCGATAATATTTTTATACTCGTGTTGAAATCCGAGTAATATTATATTTTCATAATTTATGTTCACGCCTTCAAAAGCCCAATCTGAATTAAATTTAGTAGCTCCGATTTTATCAAAAATCTTTTCATTCTTAAACGATGTTAGATTCTTACTCCAATTCTTATCAGACCATTTCACTTTAGTTTGATTGATAGCTTCTAAAGGTTGATTTAAAGTTTTTTGTCGCTTCTCTCTTTCTTGAGAAAAACCTGGGTCTTTAGGGTCGACAGTATAAAACCATTTTTGCAAATCACCATATATGATATCATTAGGGTCATTGCCCCAGTAGACATAGCTTGGTCGCCTGAAGTTTTTTTCATCGAGTCCATTTATTGAGTTCCCAGAAATGTCTGGCATTTTTGCCATTTGTTCAGGATTAGGAGTGAACGGTCTGTAGCTGTTAATTTTTGGCATATTTTGTCATAATAAATTATACACTCTTTAATTTAACCCTTTTAAAAGAAATATTGATTTTTTTGTTAATTTATTAATTAGGTTTAATAACTTTAGCCATAAAGATTTTATCCAGATTTGTATTTACACTGATAAAAAATATCTGCATTGTCTAGCTGAATTTAAAACTATTGACGTATTTTTAAGGAAAATCTTATGGGAAATGAAAACGCTATTTTGACTTCAAATGAATTGCATTGGCGATGTATAGGTCCCCCGAGGGGCGGACGTGTCGTTGCTGTATCAGGAGATTACAGTGATCCTATGACATTTTATTTTGGAGCCTGCGCGGGAGGAGTTTGGAAAACTACAGATGGTGGGACTTATTGGGAATGTGTTTCAGATGGGTTTTTAAATAGTGCAACTATTGGGGCTCTTGCAGTTGCTCCTTCAGATAGCAACGTTATTTATGCGGGCACGGGCGAGACTACAATTCGAATTGATGTTTCATTCGGAGATGGAATGTATAAATCAACGGATGCTGGTAGAACATGGAAGCATATTGGCTTAGATCATACCAAACAAATTGGAGAAATTAGAGTACATCCAGAGAATGCAGACCATGTTTACGTTGCTGCATTCGGTGACGCGTTTGGCCCAAATAATGATCGTGGAGTTTATCGCTCTTTAGATGGGGGAGAAAACTGGGAAAGAGTTTTATTTGAAAATGATTATACTGGGGCAATAGATATTTCTATGGACCCTACTAATCCTCGTATTTTGTTTGCAGCCATGTGGCAAGCGCATAGAAAGTTTTGGCATCTTTCATCTGGAGGGCCTGGAAGTTGTTTGTATCGATCTACTGACGGCGGTGACACATGGGAAGATGTAACAATTGATAATGGCTTTGCTAAAGGAGTACTTGGAAAAATAGGCGTTTCTCTATCGGCCGCAAAGCAAGGTCGAGTGTTTGCGCTTGTTGAGGGTGATGAGGATAATATCGGATTATATGTATCTGAGGACTATGGTAAGAGTTGGACATTGCGGTGCCCCAATAGAGATCTTATTCATCGAGCTTGGTATTATACTCACATATTTACAGATCCTGTTCACGCAGACACAGTCTATGTGACTAATTATCAGATGTGGAAGTCTACAGATGGTGGCTACACCTTCAAGGAGGTGACTACGCCTCATGGTGATAATCACGATTTGTGGATTGATCCTAAAAATTCAAAACGAATGGTTCAAGGAAATGATGGTGGCGCATGTGTCAGCTTTAATGGGGGTGATACTTGGTCTACGATCTATAATCAAAATACGGCTCAATTTTACCGTATGGATATTGATAACCAGTATCCATATCGGGTTTACGCCACTCAACAGGATAACACTTCGATATCTGTGCCGAGCCAAGCTGAATGGGGAATGATAACACTAGGGGACACAACCTTACCTGGAACTGGTGAAAGTGGTTTCATAGCTGTTCATCCAGAGGATTCAAATATTGTTTACATTGGTGCAGTAGGCTCAAGTCCTGGTGGTAACGGGGCGTTGCAGCGGTATGATCATCGTACCCGGCAGCTGCAGCTTATAAATGTTTGGCCTGAAGAAGCTACCGGTTTTGCACCTAGAGATTTAAAGTATCGATTTGCTTGGACTTTTCCAATTTTATTCTCACCGCATGATAGCGGGACATTATATGTTGGTGGAAATCATGTATTTAGAAGTTACGATGAAGGAATGAGCTGGGATTGCATCTCACCAGATTTAAGTCGTAACGATATAGAAAAGCTAGATTTTTCTGGAGGGCCATTAAATCATGATAGTGCTGGAGCAGAGCAATACGCCTCATGTGCTTCGGTAGTAGAGTCCACACACAGAAAAGGTGAGCTTTGGGCCTCTACTGATGATGGATTAGTGCATGTGACACGTGACGGTGGAGCGAAATGGGAAAATGTCACTCCAGAAAATATGCCCGAGTGGGCGTATGTGGGTAATGTAGAAATTTCATCTCATGACCCAGACACGGTTTACCTTTCTGCTACAAGGTTCAAGCTCTCAGATTATAAGCCTTATCTTTTTGTAACTAAAGATAGTGGAAAGACCTGGTCTTCTATTTCTGATAGTTTTCCTCAAAATGAAATAACTCGGGTGATAAGAGCAGATATTGAAAAACCTGGATTACTATTCACAGGCACAGAGACAGGTATTTATGTTTCGTCTGACGATGGAACAATATGGAATAGAATGGGTAGTAATTTTCCAGTTGTCCCAGTTTATGATCTAAGAATAAAAGATTCTGATTTAGTTGTTGCTACTCATGGTAGATCTTTTTGGATCTTAGATGATATCACACCCTTAAGAGGTTTGAAGCAACCATCTGAGACTGTAAAGTTATACGACCCACGAATCACAGTTAGACAAAATATTCATTGGAGTGCTGGCTTATTCAATGGAGATGGTAAAGATTACTCACCAGCTTTTGGTGTTCAAGGTGCGAGTTATTTGACGGATTCTCTTGATGGAAGAAAGAAAAGGAAATACTTGGACACCGGAGAGAATCCTCCCTTAGGAGCAATTATTTATTATTGGTTAGATAAAGAAATTTCTGAGTCAGATGTTAGAATAGAGATTAAAGATAAAAGTGGTAATACTATTGTAGTATGTGAGTCTAATAACCAGAAGCTTTCAAGTTCTCGAAAACCAACTGCTAAAGAAGGGCTGAATAGATTTGTTTGGGATCTGACCGAAGACCCACCGATAAAGCTTGATGAGGGTTTAAGAAATAGAAAATATGAACCATTTTCAAAATCTGAAGGGGGAGCTGCTGGCGCAAAAGTACAACCAGGGGATTATTCATTAGTATTAACCGTAAATACAGTTTCTAAAGAATCAAGAGTAACAGTAGTTAAAGATCCAAGAATTGACACAACGGATAAAGATTTTGAGATACAAAATACTTTATATAAAAATATAACATCAAAGCTGTCTGAACTTAATATCGCTGTCAATCGCATACGATTAATGAAGTCCCAACTAGGAAGTATCGATAAGATTATTCCCTCAGAGGCAGAGACTGCCAGTGTGTTAATAAGTGAATTAGAACTGTTAGAGGGGCAATTAGTTGATACAAAAAGGGAGACTCCTAGGGACGTTTTAAGACATCCTGCTGGCCTTGATGACACTCTTCAGGATCTATTGTGGGTCGTAAAAATTGCTGATGCAAGGCCCCCTGCGCAATCACATGAAGTGGCAGATGATGTATTTGGAAAGGTAGATACTATTTTAGATAAATTGGATGAATTGGTCGAAGATAAAATCGCTAAATTCAATAGTGTTATTGCACAAGCTTCTCCGCCTGCTGTCAGTGGAAGTAGCATTGGAGCTCTTAAGACGGGCTGGTAGATCAACCGCAAATGCCATTTTTAAATTTTGCATCCTTTAAAGGAAGAAGAGATTTTTTTTGTATTTTTGCAGTAGATTTCATTTTGCGATGGTTCTATCAGTTGGGGAAAACACCATTATTGCCTTTGTACGCTGCTGCGATTGGCGCAGGAGAGATAATGATAGGCTTTATCGTTGGCATCTCAACTTCCTCAGGAATAATATTGAAACCTATTTTTGGTATTTTATCTGATTTTTGGGGAAAAAAAGTCTGGTTGTGTGTGGCTTTAGTAATATTTACGTGCACGCCATTTGCATATCAATTTGTAAGTTCAGAACAGGATTTGGTCTTTTTAAGACTTTTCCACGGGATTTCTACTGCAATTCTGGGACCAGTTGGGCTCGCTTATGTCGTGCATCTCAACAACGACACTCAGACAAAAAGGCTGGCATATTTTGGTATTTCTAGATCTTTGGTCTCGCTAAGCGCGCCCATCACTGCTGGTGTGGCTTTAACTGTTTTCGATTTTGAAACAGTTTTTATTTTTATTGGTTTTGGGTCCATTTTTGCAATGATACCATTATTTTTAATTAGAGATAATTCAGCTTCAAATAATATAAATAATAATATATCCTGGAAAAAAATTGGTATAGCTTTTCATTATATTATATCTATTCCTGCTGTCTGGATGGCTGGTTTATTAGAGATGCTCGTGTATTCCATAGTATATTCCTTAAGGGCATTTCTACCACTTTTTATTATTTCTCAAGATAATGGAACTATATTACAGGCAGGTTTATTTTTTTCGATTCAAGAGATAACTCATATGCTTTGCCGACCTATTGGTGCCCAGTTGGCAGACAAAAAAGGTTACAGAGTAACTATTATTTTTGGTATGTTATTACTTGCTTCAGGTCTTTTGTTAGTAAATGTTTTTACTGAGAACTTCTTTTTAATAATAGCTATCTTCATTGGTGCTGGTCAGGGTTTTATCTTTCCAACCAGTGTAGCAATGTTAGCAGATGAAGTTAAAAAAAATTATCGAGGAACAGCTATGGGCGTATATGGATCCTTACGCAATATAGGTAAAGTTATTGGCCCAGTTTGTGCTGGCTTTGCGTTAGCAAATTATAATTTCAGTTTAGTTTTTATGGCATTGGCTAGTATAATTGTTGTAATAGCTTTTTTGGTAATGCTGTTTTGGAATAAAATTGTAAGAAAGAATATCTTCAACCATTTCCACTAAAGGATTTAAGGCCTTCTTTTAAAAGCTTTTATATTATCAGGAATGTGATGAAAAGCTTGTTTATCAATTGTAAAAATTGCTACAGTTGGTTCATAAATATCGGGCCTATCAAGTGTTCCTACTTTCAAAACCATTGAACCTGGGCGGCTTGGGGTTTTTGTACCAATACCCGTTCCACAGTTGTTGCAAAAGAAACGTGTGACTGGGTTTTCTAAGTCATCCCTTTTGAATTTTGTAGGTGTTCCCTGAGTAAAAGAAAAATCAGAGTCTGGAACTACAATGATAGTATTTGGTGCACCCCCCGTAATGTACTGGCATTCCCTGCAGTGACATTGAATTGATGATTGAATCTTATCGGTTGATTTATATCTTATTTTTCCACAATAACAGCCACCAGTAATTAACATATTCTTTTCCTTACTCTGTTGCACTATCTATCATAACTTTATTGGATGGAGGCACCAGATCTATTTGCTCTTTTGTTAACACCATCCAAAGTAAAAAAAAGGCACCCAAAAATACTAATAATAAAGCGAACGCATAAAAAAAATATGTAAAGACTAATTTAAGCATTTTTATTTTTACATTACTAACATTTTTTAAAATATTTCTTCGTTTAAAGCCCTAGCTTAATAGATCTGAGAATGCGAGCGCTCCATTTTTTAAATTCTCATTCCAAGCATTGTTTGCATTACTATCTGCATTATCCGATATGTATTTATAACAAATAAATTCAATCTGATTTAATTTGCATATTTTAGCTAAAGCATAAGCTTCCATGTCAACTAAATCTGTTAAGAGTTTTGGTTTTGTATTTACAAAGCTATCTCCTGTTCCGCAGGATAGTCCCATCCGTTTATTATCAATCGTCGAAATTTTATCAAATGGAGTTTCGCCTAAACCAAACCCTAAACCTTCTGCATTCATATCACGTTGTTTAAATACTGAGACCTCTTGTATTCCATTTAAATTATTACTTAACGCACCTGCAGTTCCAAAATTAATAACAGTATTAGGTGCAAACTCATGGATGGCCTTACTAAGAGAATAAGCCGCATTAATCTTACCAACACCAGTATATATAATATTCCATGTTGGAAGGTATTTCTTTGGAAGTTCGTCCTCTAACGCTACGAGAATAATCGTTTTTGATTTGCTAAACATATAAGCTCATACTTTATCCTATATTGTGGTTTCTAACATATGTAATAGAAATCTAAAACATCAAAATATAAGTATAAGTGCTAGTATTAACGGCTAAAAACCGTTTTGTAGACAAGGAAAAAGTAAGGTTGTATATTTATCCAGTAAACTATTGTCATAAAGGTGAATAAGATGGATATCGTTTGGGGTCTTTTTTTGTATTCAATTGTAAGTGGAATGGGCTTTGATGTCTCACACTCCATTACGAATTTAAATTCTCACTTTTTTTTTAAAAAAGAATGTATAGTTTCTGCCAAAAATATGAATTCTAGAAGTTTATCTGATGTGCAAATGGGTTTAGATCGAAATGTTCAAATGAGATATATTTGTTTGGCTTTCCCTAAAACTGGACAATCAATCTAATATTAGATTTTTCTAAATATCAAAAAATTTTGATAATTGGTGGCATCACTTTTATTTATATTGTAACTATTCTCTAAGCTTTCAAACAAAATAATAAATAAAGCTTTCTACAACTGCGGCTCGGCTCTCAAGCTGATCATTGCCTTTTTTCTGAATTGATATGTCTACTTAGGAAAATGGTTTGCTGTCTGAGCAAAATCAATTAACAGGGATGTTTAATTTAAATATATGGATATGTTTTTATGATTTTACCTAAAATGCCAAACTTTAATTTAGAAGGCAAGCGAGCCTTGGTAACTGGCGCTTCGTCCGGAATAGGGATTGGGTGCGCCTGCGCTCTTGCATCCAGTGGGGCGGAGGTGACATTGGCGGCTCGAAGTTTACCTAAGCTGAAAGAATTACATGATGAAATGAACTCCAAGGGTTGGTCTTCGCGTATTTTACAACTTGATATTGCGGAGCCAAAACAAATTTTTGAAAAAATTTCAGGTGATAAGGCATTTGATATTCTTGTAAATAGCGCTGGAATGGGGCGTCATTCAAATGCATTAGACACTACTGTTGAGGATTTTGATGCTGTTATGAATGTTAATTTAAGAGGGGCATACTTTATTACGCAAGCTGTTGCAAAGAATTTGGTTAAAGAGGAAAAGGCTGGATCTTTGATAAATATTTCAAGTCAAATGGCTCATGTGGGTGGAATCGATAGATCCGTATATTGTGCCTCTAAATTTGCAGTTGAAGGATTTACTAAAGCCATGGCTCTAGAGTTTGGACCTAATAAAATACGCATTAACACAATTTGCCCCACATTTATTTTAACGCCCATGACACAACAAACTTTTGACGATCCCGAAAAAAGGGCGTGGATTAATAGTAAAATTAAACTAGATCGTGTTGGAGAAGTAGAAGATATTATGGGAGCTGTTTTATATCTTGCCTCTGATGCTTCGTCATTAGTCACTGGTTCATCACTTTTGGTAGATGGTGGTTGGACTGCAGATTGAAGCACAGCTCAATAAAATGTATGTGGATTATCTGATAGGGAACTTTATTTGAAACGGAATTCCCATTCTTTGATATATCTTTCTTGTTGAATCGTTTCAATTGATCCTGGACGGGTTTTGCGTATAGCCTTGATTGCTGACTCTGCTGCCAAACCCATTGAAACAAGAAAGGTAGCCGCTAAAAGCCCAGTTCTCCCGAGACCAGCATGACAGTGGATTACAACTGAATCATTAGGTTTTAGTACTTCTTTTATGTCCTCTAATAAAGTTCTAATCCTTTTTTGATCACTACATGTACTGCGATCTCGAATTGGACAATGGATCCAATGGAAACCGTTATCCATTAAAAACGTACTAAACGATATAATTCCCAAATCCTCGATTTCGTCAGAGTCGAGTAGGGTCACGACTAGCTTAACCCTTCTCCTCTTATACTCAATAAGGAGATTTTCTAGAAAAGAGGGTTCGGCGTTACGATTAATTGTCGGACAACTCGATAAAATAAGCCGACCAAACCAATTTTTGTTGATATTTGATAAATCTATTGTATCGGCACTATTCAATTAATCTCTTTCGCTTGTTTTGTCCCAGTATAATCGGCTCAACATCCTTAATGCAATGGCAGTTTTGTCTAGAAAATTATTTTGTAGAGACATATTAGTATAATTTATGATAACCCTTTAAATGTATCTAATGAGTCGCAAACCACTTTAAATAGAGAGTGTTAATATGAAACATACTACCGATTTGTCTTTTCGAGAGAGCGTTGAAGTAATGTTTAATAGGGCAGTTTCGCTGATGGACCTCCCGGCGGGTTTAGAAGAAAAAATTCGTGTTTGTAACGCTACATATACAGTCCGGTTTGGTGTCCGCTTGCGTGGTGAAATTCATACATTTACAGGTTATCGGTCGGTTCACTCAGAACATATGGAACCAGTTAAAGGTGGAATACGATACGCACTCAGTGTGAACCAAGATGAAGTCGAGGCATTAGCTGCTTTGATGACTTTTAAATGTGCTTTGGTAGAAACACCATTTGGTGGCTCAAAGGGTGGACTTTGTATTGACCCTAAAGAATGGGATGAGGAAGAACTGGAGCAAATTACGCGTCGTTTTGCCTACGAGTTAATTAAAAGGGATTTGATAAGTCCGAGCCAAAATGTTCCTGCACCTGATATGGGGACAGGTGAGAGAGAAATGGCTTGGATCGCAGATCAATATCAAAGAATGAATACAACTGACATAAATGCAAAAGCATGCGTAACTGGAAAACCAATTAACGCTGGAGGAATTTCTGGTCGAGTGGAAGCTACGGGGCGTGGCATTCAATACGCTCTTAGAGAGTTCTTTCGACACCCGGAGGACGTAAATCTAGCAAAACTAAGTGGATCATTGGATAGAAAAGATATTGTTATACAAGGGTTCGGTAACGTTGGATACCATGCAGCAAAATTTTTAAGTCAGGAAGATAACTGTAAAATAATAGCAGTTATTGAACGCGATGGTGCGGTAATAAATCAAGATGGGTTGGATATAGAGGCACTGTATGCTCACATGTCAAAAACTGGGAGCATAAAGAAATTTAGTGGAGGAACATTTCAAACGAATGGTTCGAGCGTTTTAGAGATGAAGTGTGATATCTTAATTCCTGCGGCAATCGAAGGGAGTATTAATCTTCTTAACGCGGAGAGAATTAATGCACCTTTAATTATTGAGGCGGCCAATGGTCCAGTCACAGCGGGAGCTGATGACATCTTACGAAATCGTGGAACGGTGATTATTCCAGATATGTACGCAAATGCTGGCGGAGTAACAGTAAGTTATTTTGAATGGGTAAAAAATCTGAGTCATATTAGATTTGGACGAATGCAAAGGCGCCAAGAGGAAGCAAGACATCACTTACTAGTTGAGGAGTTAAATAGAGTAATGGAAGCCTCTGGTTTAGGAACAAAATTGTCAGATAAATTTAAAGAAGCGTATTTGCGTGGTGCAGGTGAGTTGGAGCTTGTTAGATCAGGGTTGGACGACTCTATGCGGACTGCATATCAACATATGCGAGAACTCTGGCATTCAAGAAAAGATGTTGATGATTTAAGAACAGCGGCATATCTAGTGGCTATCGAACGGGTTGCTGAAAGTTATCGAACTAAGGGGTTATAAATGCATAAGATTAAAATTCCTCAAAACTATATTGATAATTGTATTGCAAGGCGTGGTAGTGAATATATTTTTGAAAGAATTGATCCAAAGAAAACAGCATTGCTAGTCATTGACATGCAAAATTGTTTTATACTTCCTGGTTTGTCTATGGTTGAGGTTCCTGGAGTTGGGGCCATTGCTCCAAATATAAACACTCTTGCAAAAAAAATCAGAGAGGTTGGAGGTAAGGTTATCTGGACCGAACATGTTTACACTCCCGGTTGGTCATCATGGTACGAACATTTTACAACAGAGGAATCTCGAGAAAAAATTGTGAATGATACAGCTGAAGGATCTTTTGCTAGAGAAATCTGGTCTGGAATGGACAGAAAAAGTGAAGACCTTCTAATTACCAAGACCCGGTCAAGTGCACTCACACCGGGTTCTTCAAATTTAAAGGAAGTATTAGATGATCTTGCAATTGATACTTTGATTATCACTGGTACTTTAACTAATGTTTGCTGCGAGTCTACGGCAAGAGATGCTATGCTTTTAAATTATAAAACGATTTTTATTGGTGACGCAACTGGGACACGCAGTGACGACGAGCATAATGCAACGCTTATTAATATGATGCAGTTTTTTGCTGATTTAAGAATGACTGAGGATACAATTGATTTACTTTCAAATTCAAGTTAATTGTTTATTTGTAGATTAACTAAGTAGTAAATTTTTTATCTGATAAAAACACTTAATTGATTGTTTCAGATAGGTTATTTTTAAATTAATTCACAGGATTTTAAACGATGAATAGTCAGCTTGGATTTAATGAAACGGTGTCGCCCGATGAGCTTGTTGTAAGGAATGGTATTTTTTATAAAAAATTCACTGACACACCATTTATTGGAGAAGTATCAGGTCAACAAAATGGAAATATAAAAAATGGTCGACGGGATGGTTTCTGGGAATCATACTATGAGAGTGGTCAATTGAGTTGGAAAGGTTCTTACGAAAATGACTGTTTGCACGGACCGTGGGAGCATTATTACGAAAATGGCCAGCTAACCTTTAAGGGAAATTATAAGGCTGGCAAAGAAGATGGTGAGTTTGAATATTTCAAAGAAGACGGTACATTTGAAAAAATAGAAACCTGGAAAAATGGTAAATTAACTTTTGATTAATAACTTTTAGGACGATGAATAAAAATGAATAAAAAAGAATTTACTGTTTTTGGTATGAACATGGAGATTATATCAATAGTGTACGGGATTATTTTAATAACTTGGGGTTTGGTAGTTACTTCGTTAAGTGCTAGTAATTCTCTAACATCTCTTATCCCCTCAATTATTGGGTTTCCAGTACTCATATTGGCAGTTTTATCATTAATATTACCTAAACTTAAGAAGTTACTTATGCACATAATAGTTATTGTCGGACTAATTATTTTCTTAGGTGGTTTAGATTTTTTACGAGGTTTTGGATCAGATGATGGTGTGTTCAGCAATTTTTGGGCGAGNATATCCAAGCTTATGATGTTAATTACTGGGTTTATATTTACGTTNCTTTGTGTGCGCTCTTTTATATTTATTCGTAAAAACCGTGATCATTAATTTTAGAANAACTTAGTTTTTATTTATGAATCAATACGATCTGAAGCCCTACTGATTNCATTAATAGAAATTATTAATAATATTTTTGAATAATAATTATCTCTTGAAACTTGANTACTATTCTTGTGTTCTCAGAGTATATAGTTTTGAGCTATACTATTTCATAATAATAGCCTGGCTGTTACCAAAGAGTAATAATGAAAATTAGTGTAAGGATTAATATGGCATATGATTTTGATACTGGAACCTATAGTCGCAAAGTTTCAACTACCTCAGAAACTGCACAGCTTTGGTTTGATAGGGGCTTAATTTGGGCATATGGGTTCCATTGGGAAGAGGCGGTAACTTGCTTTAAGGAATCTGTGAAGGCAGATCCTGAATGTGCCATGAGTTGGTGGGGAGTTGCCTACTCAGTAGGGCCTGAGTATAACAGAATGTGGCATCAGTTAGATGAGATAGAGCTACCACTAGTTTTAAGTGAATGTTTTAAAGCGTCTCAGCGAGCTTTAGAACTAAGCTCTGATGTGACTCCCGTGGAGAAAGACTTAATAAATGCACTTGCGATTAGACATCCTTCTGATTGCGCACCTGATAATTTTGATGACTGGACTGAGTCATATGCGGATGCGATGAGACGCGTAAAAAATAAATACCCCAAAGACCCAGATGTGAGCGCACTATTTGTAGAAGCTTTAGTTTCAAGGACACCTTGGAAGTTATGGGACTTAAATTTAGGCAAACCTGCCGATGGTGCTGCCACACTTGAAGCGAAAGATATTTTAGAACAAGCAATAGCTGATGTGGAATCAAATGGGTCTCACCAACATGCTGGACTACTTCATTATTATATACATGTGATGGAAATGTCTCCAACGCCGGAGGCAGCATTGAGGGCAGGAGATATAATGCGAACTCTAGTTCCCGATTGTGGACACTTACTGCATATGCCAACACATATTGATTTCCAATGTGGAAATTATAATGATGTTGTTGAACGAAATTCAGAAGCAATTGAGTCTGATAAGAAGGTGATTTTGCGAGACGGGAATTTAAATTTATTTGCTGGTTCAGTCATACATAATATTCACTTTAAACTTTATGGTGCAATGTTTATGGGAAACTATTCTTCTTCAATCGAAGCAATTAAGCAGTTCGATGACCTAATACCCGAAGATTTAATACGAATTAAAAGTCCTCCAATGGCAAGTTTGTATGAGGGTTATTACGGTTTAAAATATCACGCGCTAATTAGGTTTGGAAAGTGGCAAGAAATTATAGACTTAAACATTCCGCATGATCCAGATCTATATCTAGTAACGACAGCTATTTGTCGTTATGCCAAGGCCTTGGCACATGCTGCTTTAGGAGATGTACCTTCAGCAATAAAAGAGCAAAAGCTATTTAAAGACTCTGTAAAAAAAGTCCCAGATGATAGAGTAATGTTCAATAATAAATGTGTTGATTTATTAAAGATTGCAGATGAGATGTTAAATGGAGAAATTGAGTATCGTAAGAATAATTTTAAAACGGCCTTTGAGTATTTGAATAAGGCAATTAGCAATGAAGATACGTTACCCTATGATGAACCGTGGGGTTGGATGCAGCCAGCAAGGCATGCTTTAGGAGCGTTACTTCTTGAGCAAGGGGAAATAGAGAGAGCGGAGGCTGTCTATAAAGCTGACTTAGGATTTGATGATTCCCTAATAAGAGCAAGAAGACATCCTAATAATGTGTGGAGTTTGCATGGTTTAGCCGAGTGTTTAAAGCGTCAAGACAAACAAATTGAGTTAGGTTTGATTTCACAAAGCTTGGATTTGGCGATGGGTAGAGCGGACATTCCAATTAAGGCATCTTGTTTTTGTAGATTACATTAGGGATGATTAGAATTAATAATTAGCGACAAAATATAAGGAATGAATAATGGGTAATTTAAAAAAGTTTTATATAAATGGTGATTGGGTAACACCTAATTCTAAAACTGAGTTTCCTGTCTCAAATCCAGCTAATAACAGTCAGGTTGGCACAATAATTTTAGGAAACAAGGCTGATGTTGATAATGCAGTAGCAGCCGCGAAAGAAGCTTTTAAGACATATGCAAAAACTACTAAAGAAGATCGTCTAAAACTGCTAAGTAACTTACTAAAAATAACCAAAGAACGATTTGAGGAATTAGCTCAAGCGATTACAACTGAAATGGGAGCGCCAATAACCATGTCTCGTGAGGCACAAGCAGATGCTGGGATTGGTCATTTAGAAGGTTTTATAGATGCACTAAAAAACTCAAAAGATCGAGAAGTTTTAAGTAGTGGTGATACTATACTAAGAGAACCTATCGGGGTTTGTGGCTTAATTACTCCATGGAACTGGCCAATCAATCAAATAGCTTTAAAAGTAATACCAGCCCTTGCTGCTGGAAGCACCTGTGTTTTGAAACCCTCAGAGTATACACCATTGTCCGCAACACTTTATGCAGAGATGCTTCACGATGCAGGCTTTCCGAAGGGAGCGTTTAATTTACTACATGGTGATGGACCTACAGTTGGATCTGCGATGTCCCGTCATCCAGATATACAGATGATGTCTTTTACGGGTTCTACTCGGGCTGGAACTTCAGTAACAAAAGATTCTGCAGATACGGTCAAAAGAGTAACATTAGAGCTAGGTGGAAAGTCCCCGAACTTAATATTTGCTGACTGTGATTTGGAAGAGCGAGTGTCCGGTTCAGTTTTAGAGTGTTTCTATAATTCCGGCCAATCCTGTGATGCTCCTACGCGTTTATTAGTTGAAAGGTCCTGCTATGAAGAGGTTTTAAAAATTGCAAAGCGCACAGCTGAGAATCAAGCAGTAGACGAACCTACTAAAGAAGGTGAGCATCTAGGGCCCTTATTTGACAAAATCCAATTTGATCGTGTTCAAAATATGATAAAAGTTGGATTGGATGAAGCTCACCTTTTAGTAGGTGGATTAGGTAAGCCAGAGGGGTTTGAGGATGGGTGGTACGTGAAGCCTACGATTTTTAAGGACGTTTCAAATGATATGAGAATTGCTCAAGAGGAAATATTTGGCCCAGTTCTTGTTATTATTCCGTTTATGAATGAGAAGGAAGCAATTGAGATTGCGAATGACACCCCTTATGGGCTAGCTGCTTATTTGCAGACTGGAGATAGTGAAAAGGCAGAACGGGTAGCTTCGCAGCTAAGAGCAGGTGCGGTTCACATCAATGGAGGTGGTTTTAACTATGGATCCCCCTTTGGAGGCTATAAACAGTCTGGAAACGGTCGTGAAGGTGGAACTTTAGGCCTAGAAGATTTCCAAGAAATCAAAACTTTGCACTTTTAGATATTTTGTTTGATAAAGTAAGGATAAACTTAAATGACTTCAAACATCACTCCAAAAACTTCTAAATCTTGGCTGTCAGATAAAGAAGAAGTTGCATTTATTGATGTTAGAGAAATAGGACAACACACGAGCGGGCATCCATTCTTTTCTATATCAATACAATATAGCTTGTTTGAATTGAAAATAGAAACACTTGTTCCTAATAAAAAAACACGAGTTATTTTAATTGATAATAATGATGGCATATCAAAATTAGCATATAATGTAGCACATAAATTAGGTTATTCTAATATTTTCATCATAGATGGGGGGATTGAGGGGTGGGTAAATGCAGGATATCAATTATTTGATGGTATTAATGTTCCAAGTAAAAGCTTTGGTGAACTAATTGAGAAACATTTCCATACTCCTTCAATCACAGCAAAGGATTTAATTAAAAAACAAGACAATAACGAAAATTGTATTGTCATAGATGGTAGGCCGTTCGAAGAGTATAACAAGATGAGCATACCTAAGAGTATCTGTTGCCCAAATGCTGAACTATTATATAGAGTTTCATCTCATGTAAAAGATATCAATACGGAAATAATTATAAACTGTGCAGGAAGAACAAGATCCATTATTGGCGCACAAACACTTATTGATTTTGGTATAAAAAATAAAGTGCGTGCTCTTGAAAATGGAACGCAAGGATGGTTTCTCTCTGACTTAAGTTTGGAGCATAATAAAACTGAATATCTCGCAGTTAATCCTACCGATATAGAAATACAAAAATTACAAAACAAGGTTTTGAAATTAACAGACTACCTTAATATTGATTTAATTGATTTTGAAGAAGCTCAAGAACTAATTATAGATAAGAACAGATCTACATTTATTTTTGATGTCACTACTTCTAAAAAAATTAATAACACGCAGGATGTTATTATGAATGTCCCGGGTGGCCAACTTGTTCAAGCTACTGATAAATATATTGGCGTTTGGAAAGCGACGGTTATACTTGTGGACGATGGTGATTTAATTAGAGCCGGAACAACATCTTTTTGGTTAAAAAAAATGGGCTTTAAAGTCTACATCTTAAAAGAAGGATTGTTAAAGGCAAAAAAGTTAAAATTTCAGAAAGAAGTAAGTTCTAAAATAATAAATTTACATTCGATAACTTTAGAGGATCTAGGCAGAGTTAAAAATCAAGCTTTATATGATATCAGGCCTAGTAGTGAATTCTGTAAAACCAGGATAAAAAACTCCATTTGGTTAAACCGTGCAAGTCTAAACAAACAAAATATTAATATGGATGATCAAATCGTAATAATTACTGATAAGCTTGATAAAGCAAGTTTAGTTATCAGGGATTTAAGAGAAATGGATAAAGAAGTAACTGTTAAAGTTTATAAATGGAACCAAAGTGAAATTAAAAATTGCGGTCCTATAATAGATAAAACTACTAAGCCGCTTTCAGAACAAAATAATATAGACTTTAATTTTCATACGCATATGCGACACAAAGGGAATAAAGAACACGCTAAACAATATCTTGAATGGGAAATAAACTTAGTAGAGAAAATGGATGAACAAGAATTATCTTTCTTCAAACTATATCAATCAAATTTTTAATAGTTAGCTCAATCCTAGGCAGTATCATTTTATACTTCTGCCTTGATATTAGATCTTTGAATATTATCTAAATTTACACCTTCAATTCTTAATAACCTTACAGGTGCTTTCCTCACGGGGGAGTGGACATCTCCAACACTATAAAAATGAACATCTCCAGGTTTCATTATGTAAGTTTTATTAGGTTTAACGTAAATAACTCCTTCATCAGGCTGATCTTTTATAATCTTCCAATCTGTCATTTCTGTTTCGCCTGAAGCTTGCCCGTACACTGCCCAACTTGACCCATGGTCATGTGGAAACCCAATAGCTTTAGTCGAATAGACGTGCCCACAAATACAAAATCCAGTTTGCGCATCTTCATAAAGAATTTCTCTTGGAGAACTTCCTTCCTTTCTATCAGGAAGATTCTGTAACACAAAGCTGGGGTCCATCAATGCTTTTGATACGAAATGGCATATTTTTTCTGAGTCATCAGGCATTTTATTGGTTTGAACTATATCTTTAATATCACCGGCTAGATCATTTAATGTATAAGGCATTTTTCACTCCAAGTTATAGATTTTATTAATACGATAATTTTTTTATTCTCCAATTAAACTGTCATACTAAAGTGACCAAAAAATGGAGAGGTGTGCAAGATGTACTGAAGATTTTTCTTTTCGTCTCTTATTTACTTGCAGAACGCCTCCTCTTCAACTTCTAGAGTACTAAGAGTACTAAGCTTTTCTTTATGAAACAACCGTTCAACCGAGAAAAAGGATAGACTTTTAATATGATTAATAAATGATAAAAATGGAAGAGAATACAAAATAGTTTTAGAATTTTTTTTAAGAATAGTCATCATCATTTCCGTAAATAGAACAAAAAATGTGATCATTTTTTAATCTTCTAGTTATATAAAATGTAATTCAGTTCTAATGATTTATTCGCTTAAAGGTGGTAGACTACACAATACTCGATTTATTTAAAATCCTTAGTAGATTTTCTTTTTCTTTAACAACTTCTACAATTGACTGCTTATTCTCTTGAGCAAAAGTTTCTAAATCAAAATAGCAATTTATACATAGTTCAATTCTTTTATTGTTAGTCTCTACCTTAGTAGTAACAAGAGGCTCATCAAAATCAGGATGTGGGTTGGCAGTTCTACAGCAAAAACAACACGTTGCATTTAGTTTATTATAGGTAAATTTAGGTTTTGTCATTACTTGTAATGCTCTCTTCTAGAGCCCATTTCGGCAACCCTCTTTCGCCATGCTTTATAACTTCCTGGCTTGAGGTTTTGTCTCATTAATAATTTAACATCTTTTTCGCTAATATTGTGTTGTAACTTTATATTCGAAAAAGATATGTGATCGCTCAAAGCCATCTCTATAATTTCACTGACGTCACTTTCTTTCATTAATTAATACTCGATTTGCCTACAAACTCATCATTTCTCCAATTACCAATTAACTGTGAACCGTCTACTCGGGTTAATGTCCCTTGCCCATGCTTTTCGTCATCCTTCCATTCACCTACGTATGATTCACCATCAGCAAAAGTGTACGTACCTTGCCCGTAAAACTTAGCATCCTTGTATTCACCTACATAGGAAGCACCATCAGCGTGGGTTAACGTACCCTGACCGTGGAATTTACCATCTCTCCATTCACCTACATAGCACGCACCGTCTGCACGGGTTAACGTACCTTGACCGTGCCGTTTACCGTCCTTCCATTCACCTGTATACTTATTACCATCAGCATAGATACTTGTACCCTTACCATGCGGGATATTATTTTTATGTTCTCCTTCGTACTCAGTGCCATTTTCTGATTTAAGTTTTCCTTGTTGCGTGTCAGTCATAAATTACTAGTCCTTTTCTTTATTAAACCTTGCCATATACAGATCTATTTTTCTACGGAAAGTTTAGTATACCTTTTACCGACCCCCAGCGTCCCGTAATTTTTGTTGGAAGTAAGCAACACCAGCTTCGTGGCGTGGGGAAAGAGGTCCTGGCTTGTATCCACCACTTTCATAGTTTCTTTGAGTAGAGACGCAGATTTCAAAATCTTCTCGTATCACCTCTAGGTTGTCAGCGATGGTTTTTGCGCGTTTTGGAGCATTATTTTTGGAAATATCTTCAAAGTAAAAATTATAGATTAACTCGGTTTGATGATGGTTTATAGGGTTAATTCGTGACGTGTTCATTCCCCCGTCAAAGAGAGATAATGTCCAGTTGGGCCACATCCACAACCATTTTCCGCGGTAGAACAACTCTTCTCGCGGGGGTGCTGTCATTTTTACCATCCCTTCTAATGCGATTGTTTCAAATTTTTCAAACTCAATGGCACTATGAAATTTTGGATGGATTCCGGGAATATGATAACCTTCAACAAAATTATCAGTATAAATCTTCCAATTGGCGTCAAAGACTAGTCTTTCTTCGTGCACCCATTTATATTTTTCGATTGGTTCATCTTTGATTTCGGAGACGAGAGCCCCTAGTTGCTCCTCAAGGGGCACTTTGGGTAACAATGAGGCAAACAAAAACCCACGCCATTCGTGTAGTTCTACTGTATCTAAAGCCCACTCGTTCTTATTAAAATCTGGATCCTCTCCCCACCAAGGCACGTTTAAGAGGGAACCATCCTCGCCCCAAACCCACTGGTGGTAAGGACAACGGATTGTTGTGCAATGCCCAGTTCCCTCTGGCAAAAGACGTGCTCCACGGTGACGGCAAACGTTACGAAAGGCCTTCAATCCATCTTTAGTCCTTACAGAAAAAACTTTGTTTCCTGCTATTTCTGTTGCAATATAATCTCCTCGATTTGTTAGCCGTGAGGTGGGGCCAATTAATTGCCAGCTTGCTCCAAAAACCCTATCTATATCTGACAAATGGATACTGGAAGAGACATAGTTTATCGGATTAAGGTTTCGCATTGCTCTTACTTTCTTGATGAATATTTATTTTTTACTCTAAAACTACTCCACAGTGACTGATTTTGCTAAATTGCGAGGTTGATCAACGTCTGTGCCTTTGGTGACTGCGGTATAGTACGCAAGTAATTGCATTGGAATAGCATAAACAATTGGTGCAAAGAGGTGAGTAATTTTTGGCATCTCTATAATCTCCCATGAACCCTTCGAAGCAACTTCGGAGCCCTCACGATCTGTTACAAATATTACCTTACCATCCCTTGCCATAACCTCATGCATGTTTGAAATTGTTTTTTCAAATAAATCATTAGTGGGTGCAATTACGACCACAGGAACCTTATTATCTATTAAGGCGATTGGTCCATGCTTTAATTCTCCAGAGGCAAAACCCTCTGCGTGTATATAGCTAATTTCTTTTAGTTTGAGTGCACCCTCTAACGCTAATGGGTGCATCACTCCTCTACCAAGAAATAACATGTTTGTAATTTTTGAAAGTTTTCGAGAGATTTTTTCAATTTTTGGGCTCGCATCTAAAACATCATTTTGTAAGCTGGGTAAGTAGCGCAAATTTGCAAGGTAGGTCTGCAATTGAGGGGAGGACAGTTGGTTTTGCTCTGCAGCAATTTTTAGAGCTAAAATTGCAAGTACTGCTAATTGATTTGTAAAACCTTTTGTGGATGCGACACTGATCTCTGGGCCAGCTAAAATTGGGATTGCTAGGTCACTTTCTCTAGCAATGGAGCTTTCAGAAACATTTACGATTGAGATAACTTTTTTAGCATGTATTTTTGCGTATCGTAAGGCTGCTAATGTATCTGCTGTTTCACCTGACTGGCTTACAAAAATTGCGAGAGTATCTTTTGTGAGTGGTGGTTCTCGGTATCTAAACTCTGAGGCAATATCAACTTCGACAGGAATGCGTGCAAATTTCTCAAACCAATATTTGGCAGTTGCACATGCCAGGTAAGCGGTGCCACAGGCAACCATAGTAATTTTTTCGATTTTATCTAAATCCATTTCAGAGCACTTAATTGTAATCGATTTTCCATCAGCTGAGATATATTTAGTGATAACTCGAGAGAGAGCTTCAGGTTGCTCAAATATTTCTTTCAACATAAAATGTTTAAACCCATCTTTACTACTCCGGGTCTGATCAGGTTTAATTTTATTGATTTTGCGTTCAACGAGATTATCTGATTGATCAAATATCTTAACACTGTGTCTCTGGATGACAGCGCAGTCACCTTCTTCTAAATAGGAAATTTTGTTTGTTAAGGGGGATAGCGCAATAGCGTCAGAGCCAATAAACATTTCGTCATTACCATAACCTATGGCTAATGGAGACCCTTGTCTCGCAGCAATCATTAAGTCAGGTTCTCCTGAAAAAAGGAAACATAGAGCGAACGCCCCTTGTAATAGTGGCAAAGTTTCTTTTACTGCATCCGTTGGGTGCATACCACTTTCTAAAAATTTGTGTACTAGATGAGCAATAACTTCTGTATCAGTTTCAGATTCAAAATTTGCACCCTTTGCTATCAGCTTAGACTTTAGATCATTAAAGTTTTCGATTATTCCATTATGGACCACCGCGACTGATGTTCCTGATTGGTGTGGGTGAGAGTTTACAATTGTTGGTGCTCCATGAGTAGCCCACCTAGTATGCCCAATACCTGATTTACCTGATAGCGGATTACTTACTAAATGATCTGAAAGGTTGAGGAGCTTTCCAACAGATCTTCTCCTATCAAGTTTTCCTAGATTAACTGTTGCTATTCCAGCGCTATCGTACCCTCTATACTCTAAGCGTTTAAGTGACTCCAAAATAAGAGGAGATACTTCGTTTTTACCTAATATCCCTACTATGCCACACATTCAGTTATCTTTTAATTTCTTTTTTGACCTAAGGAGAGCAACTAGTTTTTTAACATATCCTGGCTTATTTACTTGCTTCACTCTACCAATAGCAAGATTTCCACTTGGGATGTCCTCAGTAACAACAGTTCCTGAGGCAGTCATGGACTTATCGCCAACCGATACAGGGGCCACGAGTAAAGTATTTGAGCCTATAAAGACGTCACTTCCAATTTTTGTAGTATGTTTACTTATACCATCATAGTTACAAGTTATCGTCCCAGCACCTATATTTGAATTCTCTCCTATAGTGGTATCGCCAATATATGATAGATGATTAATTTTTGATTTTGTATTTATTGTTGAATTTTTTATTTCAACAAAGTTTCCCACTTTTACGTCTTCGCTTAACTCGGTTCCTGGACGCAATCTTGCAAATGGGCCTATCCTCGCTCCTTTAGAAATATGACATCCTTCTAAATGACAAAATGGTAAAATTTCAGCTCCTGACTCAATAGTCACTCCTGGTCCAAAAACTACATTAGGTCCGATACAAGCCTCGCGACCTATTTCGGTGTCAAAAGAAAAATAGGTGGTCTCAGGTTGACTTAATGTTACCCCATTTTCGATTATACGTTCACGCGCCCTTATTTGGAATGTAAGCTCAGCCGTGGATAACTCAGATCGAGTATTAATACCTAATGTCTCCGGTTCATCACAAAACACGGCCTTAACTGATAGATTTTGATCTTTTGCAGCTTTAACGATGTCTGTTAGATAGTATTCTTCATTAGCATTTTTATTGGTAATGCTACTAAGTAATTGGAAAAGAATTTTGTTTTCTGTATAAAGTACTCCTGAGTTACAAAGAGTGATCTTTAATTGTTCATTAGTTGCATCTTTGGCTTCTACAATGCTGATCAATTGGTCATTTTCAATTATTAACCTGCCGTAACTTCTGGGCTGTTTGCTTTTAAATCCTAATATTACCAGATCGGTCCCACGCTCCTTTTCTTCTATAAGCAATTGAAGAGTTTCCGGAGAAATAAAAGGAACGTCTCCATATAGTATAAGTGTGTTTCCCGTAAAGTCCTTCAGTATTTTCTCGGCGCATTTAACGGCATGGCCAGTGCCTTTCTGCTCAATTTGTCTAACAAAACCTATTTCAGATTCAATTTCACTTATCTCTTTTTCAACTCTCTCGGCACCGTGCCCAGTTATAACAATTACTCTCTCTGGATCTAATGTTTTTGCTGTTCTAAGAGCGTGCATTATCATTGGTGCGCCTGCTATTTTGTGCAACACTTTCGGGATCCCTGAATTCATCCTCTTCCCGCGGCCGGCAGCTAATATTACTATTGCACGTTCCATTATTGTACTCTTTTATAATTTTATACTTTCATAATCTTATCTTGCTAGGTTGCAAGTATTGATCTGTAACTTCTGGTTTCATCATATTACAGTGAATGAAAATTTGTAGAATGGAAAAATGATGAAAACAATAATTTTTGATCTAGATGGTACCTTAGCTGATACAAGCGAGGATCTACTTAATGCTGCTAACAGTTGTTTTAAAAAACTTGGATTAGATGGAACGCTTAATTTGGCAGACCACTCTCATATAGCATTAAAAGGTGGTCGGGCCTTATTGAAGGCGGGGTTTGAGTTGGCAAAGGTAGTTTATAATGAAAGCGATATCACTCGGGAGTACCCATTTTTTATTAAAACATATGAAGAAAACTTAAGCGTTCACACATTCTTTTACCCAAGAGTTCGTGAAACCATATTAACCTTAAAAAATTCTGATTTTTTAGTTGGTATCTGTACTAATAAACCTGAGTACTTGGCAGAAAAATTATTGGTTGATCTAAATTTCCGTCAAGAATTTGGTTCATTAGTTGGAGCTGATACAATAGCATTTAAAAAACCACACCCTGAGCCTTATATTGAAGCTGTTCGAAGGTGTGGCGGCGAAGTAAAGAGATCGCTGTTAGTAGGCGATACATTAACAGATTATGATACTGCACGCGCTGCAGGCGTTCCAATAGTTTTAGTTGATTTTGGGCCTGGAAAATTTGAAATAGATTCGCTAAGTCCAGATGCTTTCTTGTCAGATTATCGAGATTTACTCGAAATTTCTAATACTCTAATCCCATAGTATTCACTTAAAATAAAGTTTTTAATTTAATTATAGGTTCTACGAAAATATTAAAAATATCTTCTTGATTTTTTTGATCTAATTTTTAGCTTTAACTCTTCTCGACCACCAAAAAACTTCTTATTAGGTAATTCATGCATATCTCATTATAATAACTTCCTTTGTTAATAGGAAAGTAATAGTTTTATTTATGGCTGATCATGTTTTATTTTGCTATAAGTATGTTTAGGTTCAGCAATCAAGAGGCTTTAATGGAAGAAATTTTTGATGGAAGTTTTACTCAACAAGAACCAATTTCAGAAATTGCCATATCAGCAGCGCTTAGGGTGCTTCGATCTGGTAGATTGCATAGATATAATGTTATTGAGGGTGAGGTTTCTGAAACAACATTATTAGAGGAAGAGTTTTCACGTTTAATTGGCTCCAAGTACTCGCTAGCTGTTGCATCAGGTGGATATGCTATGGGTTGCGCTTTAAGGGCAATAGGAGTTAAAGCTGGAGACTTTGTTTTATCAAATGCATTTACTTTAGCACCAGTTCCGGGAGCTATAGCAGGTGTTGGTGCTCAACCTATTTTTGTTGATACTGTAGATAATTTAACGATAGATTTAGAAGATTTAGAACTAAAAATTAAAAGCTCTAGTTCAAAAGTATTGCTGCTTTCGCATATGCGAGGTCACATCTGTGATATGGATAAATTAATGGCAATTTGTAATTTACATGAGATAAAAGTAATTGAAGATTGTGCTCACACTATGGGAGCTTCCTGGGCTGGTATTCCTTCTGGACGTCATGGGGTAATTGGCTGTTATTCTTCTCAAACATATAAGCATCTTAATTCTGGGGAGGGGGGGTTATTAGTAACAGATGATGATGAGATTATCGCTAGAGCAATAATCTTGTCTGGGTCCTATATGCTTTATCAACAACATCGATCTATTCCAGATGCTGCTATATTCGAAGAGATCAAACTTCAAACTCCCAATATTTCTGGACGTATGGACAATCTTAGGGCGGCTATCCTAAGGCCACAACTTAGTGATCTAAGTGATAGAGTTTTTCGGTGGAATGAACGCTATAAGGTGATTGAAGAGGGACTTAGAAATGTACCTATAATAAAAATTATAGAACGAAGTGAAAATGAATCTTTTGTTGGATCATCTTTGCAGTTTGAGATACCAAAAACGAGTGGCAATCAAATAGAGCTTTTCTTAAATGGTTGTATGAATAGAGGGGTCGAACTGAAATGGTTTGGGGCCAGTGTTCCAAAAGCATTTACATCAAAATATGATAGTTGGGCATATGTTGAACCTCAAGAGCTCGCAAATACTGATAGAATACTTTCTGGCCTTATTGATATGCGTTTGCCGCTGACTTTTAGTTTAAAGGACTGTCAGATCATTGCTAGAATTATTTCCAGCGAAGCTATGAAACTATCCAGGGTGTAAAAGTTGGTATAAAAGGATAGACTTTTTTCTAATTAATATATAAATGAACAAACGTTCAATTAATGGATTACTGTGATGTTTAACAATTCTATGACTTTTGATTTAGGTGATGACGTTAATGCTCTTCGAGAGACTGTCAACAAGTGGGCTCAAGCACGTTTGAGGCCAATAGCAGTGAAAATTGATAAAGATAATCAATTTCCAGCAGAGTTATGGCGGGAAATGGGGGACTTAGGATTTCTTGGAGTTACTGTTGGTGAGGATTATGGTGGTGCCGGTATGTCATATCTTGCCCATGTTATTGTTGTGGAAGAAATCGCCCGAGCATCTGCATCTGTTTCTCTGAGCTATGGTGCCCATTCTAACTTATGCGTGAATCAAATAAATTTGAATGGGACAGAAGAACAAAAGAGAAAGTTTTTACCCAATTTATTGTCTGGGGTGCATGTTGGATCTCTTGCAATGAGTGAGGCTGGGGCAGGTTCTGATGTAGTGTCAATGCAACTAAAAGCAGAAAAGCGGAATGATCATTATAAACTTAATGGGTCCAAATATTGGATAACGAATGGCCCTGAAGCTTCAACGTTAATTGTTTATGCCAAAACTAACCCAGAGCTCGGCTCCAAGGGAATTACTGCTTTTATAATTGAAAAAGAAATGCATGGTTTTAGTTCAGGCGCTCATTTTGATAAATTAGGAATGCGAGGGTCAAATACAGCCGAACTAATTTTTGATGATGTCAAAGTGCCATTTGAAAATGTATTAGGTGAGGAAAATAATGGTGTAAAAGTGTTGATGTCGGGACTCGATTATGAGCGGGTAGTTCTTGCAGGTATAGGTACTGGGATTATGGCTGCCTGTTTGGACGAAGTAATGCCTTATGTATCACAACGAAAACAGTTTGGAGAGCCAATTGGTAGTTTCCAATTAATGCAAGGAAAGATTGCTGATATGTACACCGCAATGAATTCAGCAAGGGCTTATGTGTACGAAGTTGCTAAAGCTTGTGACAGGGGAGAAGTAACCAGACAAGATGCAGCAGCATGTGTACTATATTCATCTGAAGAGGCTATGAAACAGGCTCACCAGGCTGTTCAAGCAATGGGTGGCGCCGGTTTTATGGCAGATTCTCCCGTCTCACGAATTTTTAGAGATGCAAAACTTATGGAAATAGGAGCAGGCACATCAGAAATAAGAAGAATGTTAATAGGTCGAGAACTTGTGGAAAGTATTAATTAACGCAACTAATAATCGTAGTGATTTTAAAGAGTAGAATTTAGACATATTGAGGTAAAAGTGCAATTAACAAGTTTAATATCAGTAAATTCTGAAACTTTTAAAAGTAATTATCGAGCAAATATTGATGCTATTAATGTTTGTAAAGAAATTTCGACAAAAATATCAAAAGGTGGCCCAGAGAAATCTAGAGAGAGACATGTTGCTAGAGGAAAGATGTTGCCTCGAGATAGAATTTCAAATCTGCTAGATCCTGGATCACCTTTTTTGGAGATAGGAGCGACCGCGGCACACGACTTATATGGCAATGAAGCGCCATGTGCTGGCATTATAACTGGTATTGGTCGTATCCATGGTCAGGACGTAATGGTTGTCTGCAATGACGCTACCGTAAAAGGTGGAACCTATTTTCCTATAACTGTAAAGAAGCACCTTCGAGCTCAAGAAATAGCAGAGGAGTGCAGTTTGCCGTGCGTTTACTTGGTGGATAGTGGAGGCGCCAACCTACCCAACCAAGATGAAGTTTTTCCTGATCGAGATCACTTCGGACGTATTTTTTATAACCAGGCTAGAATGAGTGCTAAATCAATTCCTCAAGTAGCTGTGGTTATGGGGTCATGTACAGCTGGTGGAGCTTATGTCCCCGCTATGTCTGATGTTACAATAATTGTAAAAAACCAAGGAACTATTTTTCTAGCTGGACCGCCATTAGTTGAGGCGGCAACTGGTGAAATTGTCTCCTCTGAAGAACTTGGTGGTGGGGATGTGCATACTAGATTATCAGGAGTTGCTGACTACTTAGCAGAAGATGATATGCAAGCTTTGGAAATGGCAAGAAGATCGGTGAGCTCGTTTAACAGAGCTCGGCCATTATCTGTAAAGTGGGAAACACCTGAAGATCCATGTTTCGATCCTGATGAACTCCTTGGAATAATACCTAAAGATTTAAAGACAGTATTTGATATTCGAGAAGTTATTTCTAGAATTGTTGATGGGTCTAGGTTTGATGAATTTAAATCTCGTTATGGAGAAACTTTGGTAACTGGCTTTGCGCACTTGAATGGATGTCCTGTAGGCATAATTGCAAATAATGGTGTGTTGTTTTCTGAGGCTGCTCAGAAAGGTACTCATTTTGTGGAAATATGCTCTCAACGTAAAATCCCTCTAATATTTCTACAGAATATAACAGGTTTTATGGTTGGTAAAAAATACGAGAATGAAGGTATTGCAAGGCATGGAGCTAAATTAGTGGCCGCTGTAGCTACAACGGCTGTTCCAAAGATTACCCTAATCGTAGGTGGATCATTTGGTGCTGGAAACTATGGAATGGCGGGTCGAGCTTATCAACCCAGATTTCTATGGACATGGCCAAATTCTCGAATATCTGTTATGGGAGGTGAACAAGCGGCTAGTGTATTAGCCACTGTTAAGCGACGCGCAATTGAAAAAGCTGGTCAAAGCTGGCCCCTTAAAGAAGAAGAGAAATTTAAGGCTCCTACAATAGAGATGTTTGCTAGACAGTCGCATCCTCTTTATGCTTCGGCTAGGCTTTGGGACGATGGTATAATTGATCCGCGAAAGACAAGGGAGGTCTTGGCTTTAAGCCTCTCAATATCTTTAAATACTAAAGTTAAAAAAACCACTTTTGGTATTTTTAGGATGTAAGGATGGTTTTAGATATCATTAATGTTATCGAAATTTGGTATAGTAAAATTAGAAACTTTTTTGTTCATTTATCATATATTTAGGGTGTAAGTTTATGTTCTCAAAAATCTTAATTGCGAATAGGGGAGAGATCGCTTGTAGAGTGATTAGTACCTGTAAACGGTTAGGTATAAAAACTGTTGCAATTTACTCAGATATTGATCGTGCTTCTCGACATACTTTGATGGCAGATGAAAGTTATTTGATACCTGGCGAAGATCCCAACATCAGCTATTTATCGAGCCATGAAATTATTACGATAGCGAAACAAACAAATTCTGAAGCTATTCACCCCGGGTATGGGTTTCTCTCTGAAAATGCTGAATTTGCGAAGATTGTTGAAGAATCTGGGATAGTTTTTATTGGGCCCTCATCAGATGCCATAGCTACAATGGGTTTAAAAGATAGAGCTAAAAGTTTAATGGAAAAGGTAGGGGTTCCAGTAGTTCCTGGGTATCATGCAAAGGAACAAAATAATTTAGAGGAAATTGCGACCAATATCGGTTTCCCACTGATAATAAAGGCCATTGCGGGTGGTGGTGGTAGAGGGATGCGCTTGGTTGATAAACCTGATGAATTCCAAAACTTGCTGTCAGAGGCTAAATCTGAAGCATTGAAGTTTTTTGGTAATGACAGAGTAATAATTGAAAAATATATACAAAAACCTCGTCATATTGAGGTGCAAGTTTTTGGTGATGGAAATAGAGTTATTGCATTGTTTGAACGAGATTGCAGTTTGCAACGTAGACATCAAAAAATCATTGAAGAAGCACCAGCCCCTGGAATTTCTTCAGTAATGAGAAAGGCCTTATGTGATGCGGCCATAAAAACTGCAGAGGCAGTATCTTACAAAGGTGCAGGGACAGTAGAATTTATTGTTGATACGTCCAGTGGTTTATCTGAGAACAAATTTTATTTTCTAGAAATGAATACAAGACTTCAAGTTGAGCACTCGGTCACAGAAGCTATTTTAAAGTTAGATTTGGTCGAGTGGCAGCTTCGGGTTGCATTTAGTGGAGAGTTGCCACTTAGGCAAGACGAGTTAAAGATACAGGGTCATGCTATTGAGGCAAGGATATACGCAGAAGATGTTCAATCAGGGTTTCTACCAGATTCAGGAACTATTGAAAAAATAGTTTATCCAGAAAATGTTAGAATCGATACGGGTATTTCTGAAGGTGATAAAATTAGTACATATTACGACCCTATGATTTTAAAAATAACAGCGTTTGCTGATAATAGACCTTTGGTTATTGAGGCATTAAAACGTGCTTTATTAGAAACACATATCATGGGTGTAAAAACAAATTTAGATTTCCTAAATCGGCTTTTAAACTTGTCAGAGTTTTCTAATGAGAGTTTTGATACAGGCTTGATTGGTAGTAATATTAAAAAATTGGCAAGTTTAAGAACACCTACAACTGAGGTGTTAGCTTTAGCTTCAATTGGAATCCTTGGTTTAAGTAATTTAAATAATACAAGTTTCTTAACTGGTTTTACACTTTGGAAAAATTTAAGAAAATTTGTTAAGTTTTCGAACTCTCAAAAAGAGTTTCTGACGGAAGTCGAGTGTTTGGGGGGAACTAGGTTTTTAGTTAAGGTTGAAAAAAATATTCATGAAATTAACTATGAGAATAATGGCTGGACTATTGATGGCAAAAACACAGAGTTTCTATATTGGCAAAGTAAAAGCGATTTCTCTATAATTAGTAAGTTTAAGTACGATTTTCAAATCAAGGATTTGCTTACAGTATCCTCTGAAAATTCAGATAATAACCACCTTGTTATAGCGCCAATGCCTGGACAAATTTCAGAAATATATGTCAATGAGGGTGACTTAGTTCTTAAAGGTGACAGATTAGTAGTTTTAGAATCCATGAAGATGGAACACGCTATTTCTGCAAATATGAGTGGAAAAATTGAGAGTATTTTAGTTTCAAAGGGTCAAAAAGTAGACAATAGAGAATTAATATTAAGAATTTATTTAAAAAGTGATGATGAGTAATTTAGCATAATATAGGTGTTATATGTTAGTAATAGGTTAAGAGAGTGGATATTGTGTTTGATCCTGTAACAATAGTAGAAGTTGGACCTAGAGATGGTTTGCAAAATGAACCAAAGACTATTAAATTAGATGAAAAGGTAAGACTAATAAACCTTTTATCAACCTCTGGGCTTAAACAAATTGAAGTTGGAAGTTTTGTAAATCCTAAGATGGTTCCTCAGATGGCAGATAGTGGATTAGTTTTTTCCAAAATTACTCGACGCCCAGGTATTTCTTACTCTGCTCTTGTACCAAACTTAAATGGATATGAGCAGGCAAAGAAATGTTCACCAGACGCGATTGCTATTTTTTGTAGTGCGTCTGAGAGTTTCTCAAAAGCTAATCTAAACGCGAGTATCGATGAGAGTTTTATGAGAATTTCACAATTTATATCCCTTGCGAAAAAAGATGATATCTTAGTGCGAGGTTATGTATCGTGTGTAACAGATTGCCCTTTTGAAGGACCTGTCCCAGCTAGTAATGTGGCAAAAGTAGTTGCTAAATTAAGGGAATTTAATTGTTATGAAATTTCGTTGGGAGATACTTTAGGAAAAGGATCTCCTGGCGCAGTAGATAAAATGATAGATAATGTCCTTAATGAGGTCTCGGTAGAAGTATTAGCTGGACATTTTCATGATACTTCGGGACTTGCACTTGAAAATATTCAGGTGTCTCTAGAGAGAGGAATTCGTGTTTTTGATACTGCTGTTGGTGGATTAGGAGGCTGTCCTTTTGCTCCTGGTGCACCAGGAAATGTAGCGACTGAGTTAGTTTTAAAGTATGTTCAAGGAAAAGGTTTCAAGACTGGGGTTAATATGGAAATTATAATGCAGGCTGCAAAGCTAGCGAGAGATATACGTCATGTTTAAAACGATCAGCTTAAAAATAGACAAGCGAGGTGTCGGGACACTTAAGCTAAACAGACCAGAAAAACACAACGCCCTTTCATCTACTATGATAAATGAACTGGCTGAGGTTACTGAAATTATAAATAATGAAAATGCTCTTCGCGTAGTTGTGTTGAGAGGAGAGGGTCCCTCATTTTGTGCGGGTGCTGATTTAAAATGGATGCAGGAACAAATGGAAGCAAGTGCCAATCAACGCGGACTTGAGGCACAAAAACTAGCTAACATGTTAGGTGGACTTAATTCACTTCAAAAGCCATTAATTGGTTTGGTTCACGGTAACATTTTTGGAGGAGGTGTAGGACTGGCGTGCGTTTGTGATGTAGTCGTAGCGTTAGATGATTCAAAATTTGGTTTCACAGAGACCAGACTTGGTTTAATTCCAGCAACTATTGGACCATATGTAATTCGCCGAATGACTGAAGCTAAAGCCCGAACAGTGTTTATGTCTAGCCGAGTTTTTAGAGCGAATGAAGCAAAAGATCTTAATATTGCTCATCGAATTACTAAAGACGAGTTGAGAGAAAAATCATTAAATGTGGAGGTCCTTCCGTATCTAGACTGTGTGCCGTATGCAGTTGAAAAAGCAAAGGAACTAGCTTTACGCCTAGGTGGTGTGCCGAGCAAAGAGGAAATAGGCTATTCTGTGTCGATGCTGGTTCGTCAGTGGGAGAGTGAAGAAGCAAAAAAAGGAATCAAGTCTTTTTTTGAAAAAAAACTACTTCATAGGTGATTGAAAATACGCAATTGAAATTAATTTAAATAAAAAAGTAGTAGTAAATTATACTTTTGCTAATCTAATTATTAAAAAAGTCTTGATAACGCTATTACCTCTGTTGACGGCTGAGAGGGGTAGTCGTAAACAGCTCTTGGTAGAAAAGTTATTATGCTTGATAATACCGATTCAGGGAGAATGTTTGTGGACGGACTTTTGCAGGAATACCTACCTATTATTATTTTATTAGGGCTGGCAGTTGGTCTAGGGATTATTTTGCTTTTAGCTGCATTTTTCTTGGCTGTCAGAAGCCCAGATGCGGAAAAAGTTTCTGCCTATGAGTGTGGTTTTGCAGCATTTGATGACGCGAGAATGAAGTTTGATGTAAGGTTTTATTTAGTTGCCATTCTATTTATTATATTTGATTTAGAGATAGCATTTTTGTTTCCTTGGGCGGTTGCATTTAAGGATATTAGTTTCTTAGGGTTTTGGTCTATGATGATATTTTTAACTGTTCTTACAGTTGGATTTGCCTATGAATGGAAAAAAGGGGCTTTAGAATGGCAGTAGCTACAGGGTTTAATGCTGCTGGATTTGATAAGGAAGTGGCCACACAGGAATTGAATGCAGAGTTACAAGATAAGGGTTTTTTACTCACTTCTACGGAAAGTGTAATTAACTGGGCCCGCACTGGGTCCTTGCACTGGATGACTTTTGGTTTGGCATGTTGTGCGGTAGAGATGATGCATACATCTATGCCAAGATATGATTTGGAAAGGTTTGGGACAGCTCCGCGCGCAAGTCCTCGTCAATCCGACTTGATGATTGTTGCTGGTACGTTAACAAATAAAATGGCTCCAGCTTTAAGAAAAGTTTATGACCAAATGCCGGAGCCAAGATATGTTATTTCTATGGGTTCATGTGCAAATGGTGGAGGTTATTATCACTATAGTTACTCGGTAGTTAGAGGTTGTGATAGAATTGTTCCGGTGGATCTATATGTTCCAGGGTGCCCACCAACAGCGGAAGCATTACTTTATGGTATCTTGCAGCTTCAACGTCGTATTCGACGCACTGGTACAATTGTTAGATGACGTGGTGCTCATGAGTTCAGAAAGTTTGATAAAGTTAGACTCTTATATCCAGAAAAAACATACTGAGAGCGTTGTGTCATCCGGAATAGTTTTTAATGAACTTTCAGTCACTATCGTATTGTCTTCATTAATTTCTTTTACTGAGTTCTTAAAGACTGATCCGTACTGTAAGTTTTCGACACTCGTAGATATAACTGTTGTTGATTACCCGAATAAAGAGCACAGATTTGAATTAGTATATCACTATCTATCAATGTACCTAAACCATCGTATTAGAGTGAAAGTCCAAGTGAAAGAAACAGAAATCATTCCTTCCATTATAGAAATTTTTCCTGCTGCAAATTGGTTTGAGAGAGAAATATTTGATATGTTTGGACTACTATTCTCTGGACATCCTGACCTCAGAAGAATCTTAACCGACTACGGATTTAAAGGGCACCCACTTAGAAAGGATTTTCCTACGACCGGTTACGTCGAGCTTAGGTATGACGAAGAAAGAAAAAGGGTAGTCTATGAACCGGTAGAGCTTACACAAGAATATAGACAATTTGATTTTATGTCCCCATGGGAAGGGGCAGAGTATATTTTGTCAAAGGATGAAATAAATAAAGAATCTGAGGGTAAAAAATGAGTAGTTCTGGTTTAGATGGAAATTTACTCGAAGAGCATAAGATTCGAAACTTCAACATAAATTTTGGTCCGCAGCACCCTGCTGCACACGGTGTTCTGCGCCTAGTTTTAGAACTTGATGGAGAGATTGTAGAGCGGTGTGACCCTCATATTGGGTTGCTTCACCGAGGCACTGAGAAACTCATGGAGAGTAGAACATATCTACAAAATTTACCATACTTTGACAGACTTGATTATGTTTCCCCGATGAACCAAGAGCATGCTTGGTGCTTAGCTATTGAAAAACTAACTAAGACCCCTGTGCCTTATAAGGCATCTTTAATTAGAGTTCTTTATAGTGAAATTGGACGAATTCTTAATCATTTACTAAACGTAACTACACAGGCCATGGATGTTGGTGCTTTAACTCCGCCATTGTGGGGTTTTGAAGAGAGAGAAAAATTAATGGTCTTTTACGAAAGAGCATCTGGGGCTAGATTGCATGCTGCTTATTTTCGTCCCGGCGGGGTTCATCGTGATTTACCTTCTGACCTACTCGATGATATTGAAGCTTGGTGTGGGACATTTCCAGCAGTACTTAACGATATTGACGGTTTACTGACTGAAAATCGTATCTTTAAACAAAGAAATGTCGATATAGGAATTGTTTCTGAACAAGATATACTCGATTTTGGGTTCTCAGGGGTTATGGTTCGTGGTTCTGGTCTTGCATGGGATTTAAGGAAATCACAGCCTTATGAGTGTTATGAAGATTTTGATTTTAACATTCCCGTAGGTGAAAGTGGTGACTGTTACGACAGATATTTGGTGCGAATGGAAGAAATGCGTCAATCTATGTCTATAATTCTACAGGCTATACAGAAAATTCGTTTAGAAGATGGAGATGTGATGACTCGTGGAAAGGTAGTTCCCCCTACTAGAGCTGAAATGAAGACATCAATGGAGGCTTTAATCCATCACTTTAAGCTATATACAGAAGGATTTCATGTTCCCAAGGGGGACGTTTATGCGGCAGTAGAAGCACCTAAAGGTGAGTTTGGGGTCTATTTAGTTGCTGACGGTACAAATAAGCCGTACCGAGTTAAACTTAGAGCCCCTGGATTCCTGCATTTACAAGCTATTGAGTACATGTCTAAGGGTCATCAGCTCGCAGATGTATCTGCTATTATTGGTACTATGGATGTAGTTTTTGGTGAGATAGATAGATAATGCTTAGACGTCTTCATCCAATTCAGCCTGAGGCATTTGTTTTTTCAAACAAAAATAAGGCTTGGGCAAAAGAGCAAATAAAAAAGTTCCCAAAAGGTCGGGAAGCATCCGCAATAATTCCTCTTCTTTGGCGAGCGCAAGAACAGGAAGGTTGGTTGTCTCGACCAGCTATCGAATACGTCGCGGACTTCCTTGGAATGAACTATATTAGGGCACTGGAAGTAGCTACATTTTATTTTATGTATCATCTAAAGCCAGTTGGATCGATTGCTCATGTACAGGTTTGTGGAACTACTTCATGTATGATTTGTGGCTCGGAGAATTTAATGGATATCTGCAAGGAATTGATATCGGTTGAGCAAAACACCTTAAGTGAGGATGGCAAATTTAGTTGGGAAGAAGTTGAGTGCTTAGGTGCGTGCTCAAATGCGCCCATGATTCAGATTGGTAAAGACTATTACGAGGATCTTAATGCAGAAAGTTTTAAAAATATTATTGAAACATTTAGATCTGGAAAGATTCCTCGAGCAGGATCACAAACTGGTAGGTATTCCTCTGAGCCATTAAAAGGCTTAACAAGTCTAAAGGATCATGAGAGTAATAAAAATCAGTTCAATGCATCTGTGCAATTAGCAGATAGTTTTGGTGATACCGTTAAAAGAATAAATCCAAATAAGATTAAAAATGCAGCTGTGGTTAAAGATTAATGTACCAAAAACTGATACACACTAACTTTGGGACCGTAAATAATCCATCTAAACATGCGTCTATTGTAATTTTATTTGTAACAGTTTTTTGGGTATTATTACAATTTTTGGGTTCAAATTATGGCTGGGATTTTCGTTTAATCTTCTTCTTTGATTTTTCTGCTATTATTGGGTTTTTATGGGCTTTATTAGTTCTTGCCAGAGCATTTCAAAAAAACAATCGTGATGGAGATAATTGAGGTTATGCTATTAGATAAGGATCGAATCTTTACAAATATTTATGGTATGCATGATCGCTCTTTAAAGGGTGCAATAGCGCGTGGGCATTGGGACGGAACCAAAAAGCTAATTCAAAAAGGGCCGGAAAATATTATAAATATAATGAAAGAATCTGGGTTAAGAGGAAGAGGCGGTGCTGGTTTCCCTACTGGATTAAAGTGGTCTTTTATGCCTAAAGACAGTGATGGTAGGCCTTCGTATCTAGTTGTTAATGCAGATGAATCTGAACCTGGAACATGTAAAGATAGAGAAATTCTTCGTCATGACCCTCACACACTAATTGAAGGCTGCTTGATTTCTTCTTTCGCAATCAATGCAAACGTTTGCTATATTTATATAAGAGGAGAGTATGTACGTGAGCGAGAGGTGCTTCAAGCTGCGATAGATGAGTGCTATGATGCAAAACTCTTAGGCCGCAATGCAGCCGGTTCAGGTTTTGATTTCGACTTATATCTTCATCATGGAGCAGGAGCGTACATCTGTGGCGAAGAGACAGCTCTTCTAGAAAGCTTAGAGGGGCGTAAGGGTATGCCCAGAATGAAACCGCCATTCCCAGCTGGAGCAGGCCTGTATGGTTGTCCTACAACTGTTAATAATGTTGAATCGATTGCTGTAGTGCCTACTGTCTTACGTAGAGGTGCTGAATGGTTTAAAGGCTTTGGTCGCCCCAATAATCATGGAACAAAGCTTTTTGCAATTTCTGGACATGTAAATAACCCTTGCGTCGTTGAGGAGGCTATGTCGATTACATTTGAAGAGTTAATAGATAAGCATTGCGGCGGAATAAGGGGCGGATGGAAGAATCTTAAAGCAGTGATCCCTGGAGGATCCTCAGTCCCATGTTTGCCTGGTGATTTAATGCATAAAGATGCAATTATGGATTTTGATTGGCTTAGGGAAAATCAGTCTGGTTTGGGAACGGCAGCTGTAATTGTTATGGATAACAGTACCGATATAATAAAGGCCATATGGAGACTTTCGAAATTTTATAAGCATGAGTCCTGTGGGCAATGTACCCCTTGTAGAGAGGGTACTGGTTGGATGATGCGCGTAATGGAAAGATTAGTTTCTGGAGATGCTGAAGTTCATGAGATTGATATGTTACTTGACGTCACTAAGCAAGTAGAGGGACACACTATATGTGCATTAGGAGATGCTGCAGCGTGGCCAATTCAAGGGTTAATACGGCATTTTAGGCATGAAATTGAAGAGCGGGTAGGCTCAAAAAAAAGTGGAAAGATTTCTGCTTTTGCTGCGGGGTAAAGTTTTTTAATGATAAAAAAAATATCTATATACATGATTGTCATAGTTAGTTTACTAGGTTGCGGATCCATTAACTCGTCTCTTAAGAGTTTTAAAGTAAAACCAACTGAACCGCTTCCTTATAAAACGAGCCTAACTGCACAAAAAAATGCTGAAGGGTTTGTTGTTTCGGTAAAACACAAAGAACAAGGTATAGAAGAGGTTCGTGAGTCAGTAAGGTTTGAAGCGACAAAATATTGTCTCCTTAAATTTGGAACCTCCAATATTAACTGGAAAATAAGTCAAATTACCGAGGATTGGGCGTTTGATAGTAATAGTGGAAAATTGATTTTTTCAGGACAATGTGAAGTGAGATAAGTATCTAATGACTAATTTGAGAAAAATAATAATCGATGATACTGAAGTTGAGGTGGATCCTGCAATGACCCTTATACAGGCGTGCGAGGAAGTGGGAATAGAAATCCCAAGATTTTGTTATCACGAAAGACTTTCGATTGCTGGAAATTGTAGGATGTGTTTGGTTGAGGTTGTTGGCGGACCTCCTAAACCGTCGGCAAGTTGTGCTATGCAGGTTAAAGACTTAAGGCCTGGTCCTGAAGGTCAACCGCCAGTGATTAAGACAAACTCTCCTATGGTCAGGAAAGCTCGCGAAGGTGTAATGGAGTTTTTGCTCATTAACCACCCTTTAGACTGCCCAATTTGTGATCAGGGAGGAGAGTGTGATCTTCAAGATCAGGCAATGGCTTACGGTGCAGATTTTTCTCGCTATCGAGAGCCGAAGCGCGCTAACGAAGATTTAGATTTGGGCCCATTGGTTGAAACTCATATGACTAGATGTATTTCATG
>NZVE01000086.1 GCA_002697345.1 Paracoccaceae bacterium
TGTCCGTCAAACTCTGGACATTGGCAGGGGACATGGCGACACGTTTCTCACCGGTTTTGATTTCCGAAGGAATCCCGATTATCACTCAATTCTCCTTAATTTTTAGATATGTAAATCTGTGTATTGATAACTATTGTTAATGGTATCAAAAACCAAATCCAGTCTATAGCTTAATAGGCCAATAATCATTATCACAAGATCAATAGCCAACAAATTACGCATAACGAGACAAACATTCTACGTACGCCTCAACATTCTGTCTTGATTCGAAATGCGCAATCAATTGACTGGCTAGGTTATAAAGTATTTTAAATGTATCTGAAAACTCTGTTTCAAGTATTAATCAGCTTGAATTATATAATACAAATTCAAGGGCTTTTGGACATCGTCTTTATGAGCTATAAGTAAAAGTTATACTTACTCACGTACAAAATCTATATTCCACCTGCCCAATACAGCCGCAGAGGATTATCGACTAGCAACTTCCGCTGCAACTCAGCTGTTGGGGCTACAAGTGGAATCATATCAACAAGGTGCCCATCATCTGGCATATCTAATTTCATATTAGGATGCGGCCAGTCCGTGCCCCAAAGCACCCTGCTTGGGAAGAGCTCTACTAACCTCGTTGCAAACGGTATGAAATCAACATAATCCGGTGGTCCCCTTAAGCTTAGGCGCTCCGGGCAAGTCACCTTAGTCCAGATATTATTATTTTCACGGAGCAATTTTAAAAACAACTCAAATTCTTCACCATTAATCGGTTTACTACAATCAGGACGGCCCATATGGTCGACCACAACGATAGTATTTAGAGAGGCGAAGAAATCGTAATATTCAGGCAGGTCCGGAGCTTCAAAGTAAATAACAATATGCCAACCCAACTTGGCGATGCGCTTAGCAACCGACTTAAGCTCCTCGGGAGGAACCGGGTTAACGAGACGCTTAACAAAGTTAAAGCGAACTCCACGCACACCGGCACTATGCATATCTGCCAGTTCAGCATCAGAGATATCCGGTGACACTACGGCAACACCACGGGCCTTGCCATCTGAGTGAATCAGGGCATCAATCAGAGCGCTGTTATCGGTGCCATGACAGCTGGCCTGGACGATTACATTTCGCTCAAAACCCAGATAGTCACGCAGTTCAAATAATGTTTCTTTCGGCCCATCACAGGGAGTATATTTTCGCATTCGCGAATAGGGAAAGTCATCGCCAGGGCCGAAAACATGGCAGTGGGCATCCACGGCGCCCGGGGGCGGTGTATAGGCCGGCTTGGATGGATTGGGGTGAAAGTCCAACCAATTCGCATCTTTTTGAAACTTAGTCATTGCTTTATCAGCCTCTATTTACCGCGAGCTTTCAGGGATGCATCCAACCGTGGATACAGACGCCGGGCATTTAATTCAAAAACTTTGTGCTTGTCCGCTGCAGGGATATCAAGGGCATCAATATAACGCTTGGTATCATCAAAATACTGGCCCGTTTGCGGATCAATGCCGCGCACCGCACCAACCATTTCTGAACCGAACAGGATATTGTCGATATCAATCACCTCAAATAAAAGGTCAATCCCAGGCTGATGATAAACACAGGTGTCAAAGAATACATTTTTCATCACGTGCTCAGTAAGCAGTGGCTTTTTAAGCATGTCGGCCAGACCGCGATAACGCCCCCAGTGATAGGGTACCGCACCACCGCCATGGGGAATAATAAAGCGCAGATCGGGAAAATCGGCAAACAGATCACCCTGCAAAAACTGCATAAAGGCGGTGGTGTCGGCATTGATATAATGAGCACCAGTTGCATGAAAGTTTGGATTACATGAACTAGAAACATGAATCATCGCCGGTACATCAAGCTCCACCATTTTCTCAAAAAACGGATACCAATGACGGTCCGTGAGTGGTGGCGCAGTCCAGTGACCGCCCGACGGATCCGGATTAAGGTTACAACCTACAAAACCCAACTCTGAAACGCACCGCTCCAACTCTGTAATTGAATTTTCAATCGGCACACCCGGAGACTGGGGTAACTGGCACACGCCAATAAACTGCTCAGGAAATAATTCAACCACCCGCGCAATCAAGTTATTACAGGCCGCCGTCCAAGTCTGGGAAACCTGCTCATCACCCACATGATGGGCCATGGTTGAGGCCCGAGGCGAGAATATAGTCATATCCGCCCCACGCTCTCTCAGCAGTTTTAACTGGTTTAGCTCAATGCTTTCGCGTATCTGGTCATCGCTGATGATCGCGCCCTGGGGTTCTGGCAGCGACGGGTCTTGCAACCTCGCCATCTGGGTCGCTCGGTAGTCCTGATGTGGATCAGGTGCGGTTGTATAGTGGCCATGACAATCAATAATCATTATCTTAATCCTTTGTTTATTTGCTCAACCGTTTAGTCGTCCAGTGAGTCCAGATACATCAAACCACTCTCTTTCAATCTGGGTCGCATATTGTAGATATCCAATCCCAGTACACCGCTTGCCAATTGGTCGCGCTTGGCAAATTCTCTGGCTTCACGCTGACGAGACTCTTCTAAAACCACTTCTGCATCTTTTCGCGACACTAGGGCAACGCCATCGTCGTCGGCAACGACAATATCGCCAGGATTAATTAGCTGACCGGCACAGACAATGGGTACATTCACGCAGCCCAGAGTATTTTTCACTGTGCCTTTGGCATTAACAGCCCGCGACCAAACCGGGAAATTCATTTCTTTAAGGTCCCTGATATCCCGTACCCCAGCATCAATAATCAGCCCTTTTACACCGCGTGCCTGAGCCGATGTCGCCAATAGATCCCCAAACATGCCATCGGTATTATCGGTGGTACAGGCAACCACCAGCACGTCACCCTCCTGACAAAGCTCGATCGCCACATGCAGCATCCAGTTATCACCGGGCTGCGCCAAAACAGTCACCGCAGACCCCGCAACACGGGCACCAGCGTAGATGGGCCGCATATAAGGCTTTAATAAGCCAATGCGACCCTGAGATTCATGAACTGTGGCGACACCCATCTCACCCAGGCCTTCAACTACTGTTTGGTCTGCGCGCGCTATATTGCGCACTGCTACGGTTTTCATCTGCTCTGCTCCTTTATCAACCTTAATCAGGTTGGTTACTCATTTATTCATTGATAAAAATATGTTCCGGCACATAGAGTTCGCCGCGACTTAACAGACGAGCGGTGCGCAGTAATCCAGCCTTTAAAACTTGAGGTGGATTAGCCTGTTCATCAACATGCAGGTTGATCGAAAACTCACCGGAAGGATGCTCTACTGAGAGAGTCTTGCTGGCACCAGCTGGCACAGTGGCAATTCCCTCTGCAACAGTACCGGGAATAATCGCAGCGGTTGCGGCCGACACCGCGCCCAACACCCCAATCGCGGAATGACATTTATAGGGAATAAAGGTGCGCGTATGACAGATACCGTCTTTTAGGGGCGGGGAAATCATGCACATCTTGGGGACTGCCGCACCCTCCACATCACCCAGATTCATTTTTGGGCCTATCTGCAGGCGTATAGATTGGAGCTTGCTCTTTAAGGCTTCATTGGCATTTAACTCGGCAGGCGACTCATAGCCACTTATCCCCATATCCTCAGCGCGCAGCACCACTACTGGCATACCATTATCAATGCAGCTTATCTCTATGCCATCGACAATATCGATACGGCTACCTGTGGGTAGCAAACTGCCGCATGCCGATCCGGCGATATTAAGATAGTTACAGGCAATGGGTGCGGCGCTGCCGGGCACACCATCAATACANGCATCNCCCTGATANTCAACCTTNCCATTGGGCGTNCGCACCACCAGNTCACANTGGCTGCCGCTATTAAGCATATTGATGCGCACAGTCGTGCTATCNCCAGTAGGCTCGATCANGCCAGCCTCAATNGCAAAGGGGGCAACCCCAGCCAAAATATTACCGCAGTTAGGCGTGGTATCGANTCGATCNCCACCGACCACAACCTGAGCAAAAAGATAATCTATATCCGCATNTGGAGAATCAGANAGCCCGACAATTGCCACCTTGCTGGTCAATGGNTCTGCGCCACCCAGCCCATCTATTTGAGACTTATCTGNGCCNATTGCNGCAATCAATACTTTATTTCGNAACACCGGNTCA
Organism: Paracoccaceae bacterium; assembly: GCA_002697345.1. Classification (GTDB taxonomy): domain Bacteria; phylum Pseudomonadota; class Alphaproteobacteria; order Rhodobacterales; family Rhodobacteraceae. The sequence goes on from NZVE01000086.1 coordinate 4,140, forward strand.
GNGGGCAAATCACTNGCACAAAAATACAGGCCTTTTGAACTNCCGCCCCTGAGTTGCATATAAGGAATAGCNTGCTGCATCAGGGCTACCTAATCTGANTCTGNAGCGAAANTTGCTCTGCGGCGGAATTCATTGGCGCTCCCANACTAATGAAATCTNATCGCGAANTGCAAAACGCTCCATATGCCCAGCTACCACGNNNTGCATTTTTTCTAANGNCTCTTCANTCTCAGCCTCTACAGTAAANGTCAGTAAATTCTCGGACGACTGCAAGCGGCAATNGCCAAANGGGAAATCTANNTGGCCATGACTATCATCGAATTCAGTAGCTAACTTATGGGCGAAGTGACGGCAGAATTTTTTTAGATAGGCAACAGCCTTTAGGGTTTCAAAGCGTGACTGAGCGATCAGCATACAGAGTCCTTGGTCATGACTAATTTTCGACAAATTACTCGTCAGAGAATAACCGTCAGATTGCATAACTGACCAATAATAAAGACTTGAAAAACTATGAGAATTATTAATAATTAATTTTTTTCTCATTTAAATCGAATTAATCTATCCGCGTTAATACTCTATTTATATGATATTAAATTCAAAAAAGAGCTTAAATTTAATATAAAAGAAATTATTTAATATACTTTTCTCATGTATAATTAAGTTTCTCCTAGAGTCGCCACGATAATTATGGATGTCGATCAATTAAAAATTCCCGAGCTAAGCCTAAGATATCTTAAGGCGGCTAAATGTGTTGCTGAATTACGCAGCGTAACAAGGGCTGGAGAGCAACTGAATCGGTCGCAAACAGCAATATCCAAGGCCATTATCGAACTTGAAAGTCAGCTTGATGTGCCGCTGTTTGATCGTACAACGTCCGGCGTTTCTCCCACAGTTTACGGTGAGGCATTGAGTCAACGTGTCGCCATGGCAATGGCCGAATTCGAGGCGGCGGGGAGGGTCTACGATCAGTTCAAAAAGTCGCGAAGAGATTTCCATAAAAATCCTCTGTTCTCTATGGAAATCAGCTACAAACGACTGGCAGCGCTTATCGCCCTTTATGAAACCTGTGACTACAGCGGCGCTGCCCATATGCTCGGCATCACCAGTTCGGCAGTCTATAACTCAATTCGTGAACTGGAGAATCTTCTGGACCTGGCGCTTTTTGGCAAGGATCCCTCTGGGGTTAATCCGACACCCTATTGCAAAATTCTTGTGCGCCATACCAAACTGGCATTTTCACAGATTCGCCACGCAGCGGACGATATTGCCAGCTTAAATGGCGTAACCTGCGGCAGGGTCACTGTTGGCACCATGCCCTACTCCAGAACCATTCTGACACCCCGTGCAATCAATCAACTTCTAGAAGACCAACCGCAGCTGGATATCTCTACAATTGAGGGCCCCTATAATTCTCTACTATCCGGTCTGCGCAGTGGCGAAATTGATATGCTGATTGGCGCCATCAGACCAAAGGAAGCTGCACCCCATCTGAAAACTGAACGACTGTTTGACGATAAACTGGCGATTTTGGCTCGCAGCGATCACCCACTGGCCAAGAAAAAAATCCTCGCGCCGAAAATACTGGAAGAGTTGCAATCTGTGCTGCCACCCACCGGTACCCCAACAAGATTGCTGTATGACCAGTTTTGCACCCAGCATGGAATTAGCGTGCCAGCACATTGCATTGAGACAAGTTCTGCATCTATGGTGCGCGGGCTATTACTGGAAAGTGATCGAGTAGCTCTGCTCTCTGAGCACCAAATTTACTATGATAAAAAACTGGGTGCACTGACTGCCCTAGCCATTGATATGCAAAGCACCTACCGGCCTATTGGTATAACCATGCTGTCGCATATTCGCCCCTCTCCGGCAGCAGGATTGTTTCTGGACAAGATTCGCTCAGTGGCCGAGGATCTTAGTCTAGGTATCTCGTGACCAACTACATCAGGCCTGCGAAATCATGCTCTGCTCTAACCTATCCAATGTTTTCATGGCCTCAAGGCACTGCTGAACGCTTGAATTAGGTTCCCTATCCTGGGCAATCGCCGCAAAGAATTCCCGATCGGCCAGCTCCACACCATCCATCGCCACGTCAATCTGAGACAGATCAATGGGATTGTCGTTACCATCAAAAAGATCATCATATCTTGCTATATAAGTCCCATTGTCACAGATATACCGAAAGTAGGTGCCCAGGGGACCGTTATTATTAAACGATAGAGAGAGCGTACAAATAGCGCCCGTAGCCGCTTTCATACCAATACACATATCCATGGCTATGCCCATGTCAGGATGACTGGGGCCTTGCATGGCAAATGCCTGAGTCGCTGGCCCGCCGGTCTGATACTGGAACAGATCAACTGTATGGCAGGCGTGATGCCACAATAAATGATCAGTCCAGCTGCGAGGCTGGCCCAGAGCGTTAATATTTTCACGACGGAAAAAATAGGTTTGTACATCCAACTGCTGTAGCTGTAACTCACCCGACTTTATTTTGTTATGAATCCATTGGTGTGAAGGATTAAACCGCCGCACATGGTCGACCATGGCCACCAGACCAGTCTCCTGCTGCACCTCAACTAATTTCTGGGCGTCAGCAAGATTGTCGGCCATGGGAATTTCAATCAGTACATGCTTGCCAGAGCGCATTACCTGAATAGCCTGAGCGGNATGCAGNCCCGTGGGTGTAGCCAAAATCGCAGCATCGACTCCANNTTGATTNAGGGCCTCAGCTAGATCCGTGGTGTAAAAGGGTATGCCCCNCGCATTGGCAACTGCNTCGGTCGTCTCAGCGACACCACCACAGATTACTGACACCTCAACATCCTCAATGCGGACAATGGCATCTATATGTTTATTGGCGAATGCACCTTCCCCGACCAAGCAAATCTTCATTACTCTCTCCCAAAGCGCGCAGTTGCAGATTCGCACTGTGCCTTGAATACTCTATTTATAGGCAGGGTAAACATCCATCAATTATGTATCGATTTCATCGATATTCGTTCTCTTCTCATGGCAGGAAATAGTCCTTTAATGACATGGTTATCGAGCCTTTTAAAGCCTACTGATCGAATTCAAAAGGGGAACCCTATGGCAGATTCCAGTACATCAAATATCTGTGCCGAAGATGGCTACAATTTTTCGACCTATATGGCCTCGCCGACTAAATCTGAAATCGGTGGTTTAATTTTGATCCATGAGATATTTGGCATCACTGCACAGATGCGGAATCTGGCGGACCAGTTTGCTAATGCGGGTTATAAAACCATTGTGCCCGCACTGTTTGATCGCATTGAGCGCGATGCCTGCCTTGGCTATGATGAAATCGATCGTGGCAGAAAACTGGCTGACGCCTGCAGGAAGGAGCATCTGTTATTGGACCTTAAAGCTGCCATGCAGACATTGGCTACTCGCAAAGTTGCGGTGGTCGGCTATTGTTGGGGAGGCGGGATTGCCTATTTAGCTGCCTGTAATCTACCCATTAATAACGGCGCAGCTTTTTATGGCACGCGACTGCCGAGTTATTTGCATCAGCAAGCAAATTGTCCTTTTCAATTCCATTTTGGCGGCAAGGACAGCGCCATAGGCCCAGAGGTTGTGGAGCAGGTACGCACCGCCAATCCTAGCAGTGATGTTTTTATCTATCAGCAGGCCGACCATGGTTTTGCCAATCAGGCTCGGGCCAGTTTTGATTCTGCCAGTACCATATTGGCAGAACAGAGGCTTCTAGCGTTTCTGAGCCAGCGGACTGCTTAGGCATGGTTAACTGCATGACATTGATGTACTGCTAATCCAACATAGCGGATATATTTGGCCAGGCCGCTGCGCCCGCCCTATCCATAAGCTCCAGATACTTGGGATTAAACCAGCCAGCTAATCCTTGCTGGTATCCCTCAGTTCTCTTAAGACGTTCATACCAGTCTTTAAAGTGCGGTTTATGATGCCACATAGCCGAAAGATGTAAATGCTCCAGGCGTGTAGCGTAGGGCGCAAATGCAATATCCGCTAAACTCATGCTGTCACTGCCGATCCACTTATGCTCCGCTAATTCTGCATCCAGTTCTTCAATTAATTTAGCAAATTCATTGACCGCTCGATCAAAACGGGGCGACCCCATACCATCAGTCATCACTTGACGCTGCACATCGCGCATGTAGGCATCAGGGATTGCATTGAGATGCTTCTCAACCAAATTTATATCACCTTTGCAGGCGTCCAGTAGCTGAATTCTATAGGCTATTCCAAAACTGAGTGCCGCCAGTTCAAGATGCAGACCATCATCCAGTTTTTTCATCCACCAACGGACTTTGGCTCGCTTGAGAGGTGTTTCAGGCATCAATGATGGCTCGGGAAATGCTTCATCGAGATAGTCGACAATAATATTGGATTCCACCAGAATATCGTTATCATGCTCCAGGGTAGGAACCAATCCTTTGGGATTAATTTTTAAATACTCCGGCTGCTGCTGGTCACCCTGTCGCAAATTCAGCTCTTCGCTTTGCCATTCAAGTTGTTTAACCGCCAGCACAAAACGCACCTTCTGAGCGCAAGCCGACATATCATTGTGATAGAGCTTTAACATAATTACCTCGGTATAGAATGTATTTTACAATTTAACCGCTATTGGCCTTGGATGATCTACGCATCGGCGCGCCCCCGCATGGCTGATAGAAAACTACCTACCAGTACATAGGCCAGAGAGATAATAATTGCGGTGCTAATGGTCGACTCCAGGAGACCGTAGTAAATCGGTATTATCTGTTTGTCGCCCAAATTTAAGTTCATCAACAGGTTGACCACGCCCATGCCGATTAGATTGCCCATTACCCGAGCCAGGTTCATGGTGGCAGTGGCGACGCCGAGATCTCTCGCATCTACCGCACTCACAACTGCATTATTATTAGGGCTGGTAAATAACCCCATGCCAATACCAATAAGAAATAGCGAACCCCCTATGTAGAGCTGGGTGGTGTGCATATCTAATTGGGCCAGCATCAAAAAGCCAAGGGTGACAACAACACAGCCAGTAGTCGCAATATTACGGGGCTGAATACGATCCGAAAGCCTTCCGGAAAAAGGCGCTAACAGAGCCATGGCTATGCCCTGCATCAATATGACCTGACCCGTATCAGAGGGGCTTAGGTCACGGATATATTGCAAATAGAGGCTGAGCAAGAATGTTAGTGGATAGAGACTGGCATACATCAGAGATGCCGATGCCAGTGAAAATGAAAACAGTCGATTTTGAGTAAACATTTGCCAGCGAATTAATGGCTGATCACTGTTTGACTGGTGCCAGACAAATAACCAAATTAGACCCAAAGAGACCAATAACAGCAGCGCGTAATTAAATTGCGGCAGTCCGGTCAGGGAAATAACCAACAGGGTTGTACCAGCCGCAAAAATCAGCGCACCCTGCCAGTCAAAGGGAACCCGGGAATCTGCTCGCCATTCGCCTTTTACAAAGACTGCAATCAATGTGACCAATAAAACAGCAATCGGTGCCGGCATTAAAAATACCGAGCGCCAGCCCCATATCTCGGTAATAATCCCGCCCAGTGCCGGCGCGATGGTCAAGCCAATATAAATACATGCTGAGTTAATACCAATGGCCATACCGCGCTTATTTGCTGGATACAGTGATGAAATAATGGCGACACCAGTACCCAGAGTCATGGCCGACGCGCCACCCTGAATAAACCGAAAAAACAGAATACCTTCAATACTAGCCGCCATTGCTGCACCTAGTGAGGTTATGACGGTGACCAGCAAGCCGATCATATAGATACGCTTGCGCCCGATATTATCCGCCAGCTTACCGAAGGGTAATATCAGGGCGACATTACTCACCAGAAATATAGTCGGCAGCCAGCTAACCAGTCTTGCATCAGCCTGCAATTCTGCCGCCATAGCAGGCATGGCAATATTGACAGACGACAGGGTCAAGGGAGACATCATGGACCCTGCGCAGACAACCAACAGGGCTATTTTTTGAGTGAGTTTTTCGTCTGTAGAGGTCAACAGGGAGTCTGGCGTCAGGAATTCTCCAGAATAATCAACCCGGCAGCCGTGTTGGATGCGGGCACATGATAATGTCGATAGACCTCTTTGGCATCCTTATCCAGCGCGCCTAACATAATCAGCCACATAACCAATTCTGCACCCTCCGAACCTGCCTCGCGCATATATTCCGT
>NZVE01000087.1 GCA_002697345.1 Paracoccaceae bacterium
CCTATAACTAAGTAAGCGAACACACCTTCATCAAGAATACCAAAAAGTGTATCAATCACGCGTCAATGTTACCAAATTTATTTATATAACTAACGAATGAACCATCTCTATAAACTTTTTTTATATTCATTTCGTCAAAATTAACTTTTTGGAACGCGTAATTCTCAGAGTATACTTTTGGTCATTTAACAGTATATGTGCGAGGTTTCCGTTTTTTATTAAATTCTCTGCTTGATATGTAACTGCCTCTGATTTAATTTCATCCTCTTGATGTAAACGGTAATCATGTATTTTTTGTAATGTCATTTGTGTAAGGTCTTTCTTTTCTTTTTGAATGTATTTAGTGACAACTCGTGGCTAGCTTCTGAGGACATATCGTATCGCTTTTTTACATGTGCCGTCCGGATGGATAGGGTCATTATAGAGATCATGTAAATGACAGCTATGGTGAACCAAATTTCAAAAGCCATGTAAGTTTCCAAGTTTGTATCTAAAAATACTTGGATGCCTAATTGTTCAAATGTGTTGGATTCATAGCTCTCTAGGACCTTAGAAATTGAAGTTTTAGAGTAAAGCATTAAGAAGCCCTTTCATTTCTTGTCTGGGCTTCCCCTCTGGTTGAGTAGGTGGCTAGAGATTCCTATTCTGAGTAAAATAGTCAGGTAAGTCAACCCAAGAATTTACTTGCTTAAATTATCATGGGAATTTTTGTATTCATTTAAAGTTAGCAGAACCTTGAAAATGGTTTCTGAACTGACATTGATGCATTTATTTTTTAAAAATAATACACTTTTTAATATTTATTTAAATTCTTCACCGATTAGGTAATATGTATTCTACTTGAATTGGACAACCGTCAGTTTAATAACGTGGTTTTAAATAATTTAGAGTTTCAAAATACCGTCAACTTTATTTTAAAATACTAAAGACCTTACCAAAATTTTTTCATAGCTTTAAACTTATAAAATACTTGGTAGAAAACACTAATTAATGTGAGTAAACTTATATATTGTCCAAAACAACCTGCGATATTGCGTCCTGTTGTATGTTGTTAAAAAATAACCGATTAATGTTCTAACAAGATAAAAAAGTTTCAATTGGAGTAAACCGGTATGTTAAAAGAATATATTTACAATTGCTGGACAGCAGTAATGGATTCTGAAAAAAGCCCATTAAGGCATATCCCTAATCCTGCTGTTCGCCACATGATCCTACAGATATTGGCATGGATGTGGTGTATAATATTTAGTTTGTACATTGGTAGTTATATTGTTTTTGGTTTAAGTGCAGCGGCACACGCGCTTCTTTTAGCTGGGATTGCTATTACAGTTTCAACATTTGAAACCGCCAGAAGAAAAAAATAGATATATCTTTTAAAAAATTACCGATCATAAGCCGTGTCTCACGGCATTATAGCAATCATAAACTTAATTAGTGTTTGGAGTTGTAGACACTCTCTAGCATCAGAAAGTATCTACAAGACAGCCCGTAGTGTATTGTCGGTAAAAGATAAAGGTGTAAATTTTCTAACAAGTTTCTTTTCTACGAACTTTATAGGTTTCATGGCTCTTAAGCATTATAGATAAGTGTATGATAAATTTTATATGTAATACATTCTATATGAATTTAGTACTAGTCACATAAAACGTTTTATATAAAACTTGCCTACTTTGGTGTTTAAGAAACTCTGATTAGTGTCTACTTTCATGTTGAAAATGATAAAAGAAAAATTAGTTAAATAACAATGAATTTTCGTTAAAAAGCAATCAGAGTGAATTTGACTTTATGTTGGTGAGTGTTTAGGACGCAAACAAATATGGAAAGGTAATTTAAAATGGTTAACAGCAAGTCGCCCGATATTATTTATACCAAGGTAGACGAAGCTCCACAACTTGCCTCAGTGTCTTTGTTACCTATAATTCGAACTTTTGCGAATGTGGCTGGGATTACTGTGGGAGTTAAAGATATTTCACTAGCTGGTCGCATTATTTCGTCTTTTCCAGAACGCTTGGGTGACACTCAAAGACAGCCTGATGATCTAGCTGAGCTTGGCGAATTGGTTAAGAAACCAACTGCAAATGTTATAAAGCTACCGAATATTTCGGCCTCGTTGCCACAACTTCTAACAGCAGTAAAGGAGTTGCAAGCGCAGGGGTATGATCTGCCTGACTATCCAGAAGTTCCAAGCACACAAGTCGAGAAAGATGTTCGGTCCCGTTATGATGCTATAAAAGGTTCAGCTGTAAACCCAGTTTTACGTGAAGGTAACTCAGATCGTAGAGCTGCTGTCGCTGTTAAGAACTATGCCATGGCAAATCCACACTCGATGGGAGTTTGGTCTAACGACAGCAAGACACGTGTATCCACTATGGCTTCTGGGGATTTTCGATCTAACGAAACCTCAGTCACGTTGACAAAGGAACAAGCTGGAGCGGTAAGTATAGAACTTGTCACTGATGCTGGTAGCACTACTGTTTTAAAGAATGGTATTTCCTTTCCGGTTGGTACTGTGGTGGACGCTACTTTTATGTCTTCAAAAGCGCTTAATAATTTCTTAGATGAGCAGATTAAAGCAGCAAAAGTGGAAGGAACCTTGTTCTCCTTACATCTCAAAGCAACGATGATGAAAGTCTCTGACCCCATTCTCTTTGGTCACGCGGTGACAGCATATCTTAGACCTATTTTTGAGACTTATAGTGCAGTTCTACAGGCTGCTGGAGCTAATCCAAACTCTGGGTTTGGAGCTTTATTTGACGTATTAAAAAGAATACCAGAAGGATCTATGATTAAAGCAGAAATTGATGCCTTTTTGGCTGAACAACCACCACTATACATGGTTAACTCAGAAAAAGGGGTGTCAAATTTGCATGTGCCCTCAGATGTCATAATTGACGCTTCAATGCCTGCACTGATCCGTGCTGGTGGTAGGGGTTGGGGTCCAGATGGTAAAGAGGCAGACTGCAATTGTGTGATCCCAGACAGTTCCTATGCCGCTGTTTATGATGAAGCAATTAATTATTGCAAGGAAACTGGTTCTCTTGATCCTGCAACGTTAGGCACGGTACAAAACGTTGGTCTTATGGCGCAAAAAGCGGAAGAGTACGGCTCACACCCGACAACCTTTGAGGTTCCTGCTGGCGGAACCATTCGTATGATTGCATCGAACGGAGATATCTTGCATGAACATAGGGTTGAGAAGGGTGATATATGGCGCTCTGCCAGCACTAGAAAAGGTGCAATTGAAAACTGGATTCAGTTGGCTATTGAACGTCAAAAAGCTGAAGGCTGTGATGCAATCTTCTGGTTGGACGAAACTCGAGCTCATGATGCTGAGTTATTAAAAATAGTCTTACCCATGTTGAAAGTTACTAACACCTTGGGAAGCTTCCGTATCATGGCTCCGCGTGAGGCGACACGGAGTTCTTTTGAGATTATTCGGCAGGGTGAAAATACTATTGCTATTACTGGCAATGTCTTGCGTGATTATCTAACAGATTTGTTTCCAATTCTAGAGTTAGGAACTTCCGCAAAAATGTTATCTATCGTGAAATTAATGAACGGGGGTGGGCTGTTTGAGACTGGAGCGGGCGGCTCGGCACCTAAGCATGTTCAACAATTAGCAGAACAAAACCATCTCCGATGGGACTCCTTGGGAGAGTTTTGCGCGTTGGGCGAGAGTCTAAAATATTTTGGTAGCGTAAATGATAACCCAAAAGCCTCAACTCTAGGGGTAACTGTTGATGTGGCAACACAATCTATCCTTGATAATAACAAGTCACCTGGTCGAAAAGTAGGGCAATTAGATAATCGAGATAGCCATTTTTACTTTGCATTGTATTGGGCCCGAGCGCTAGCAACACAAACTGAGGACCCAAAATTGGCAAAACATTTTATACCAATTGCCGAGTCTTTATCAAATAGTGAAGAACTGATCATGCGAGAATTACATGATGGTCGTGGAGAAAGAGCTGATCTTGGAGGTTACTACAATACTGAACCCAAAAAGACCGAGGAAGTCATGATGTCATCTGCGACTTTTAAGAAAATCCTTAATACAGTTTAGCTCAAGTAGTTTCAGTTTATGTCATTTTTGTATCTGTAAACGATATACATTAGGGAATTGTTGTGAAAAGCGTGTGAGCTAACTAAGAATTAGTATAATTGGAGTTATTGTGACATCTAGCAAAAACCAAAATATAAAGCAGTCAAGCTCAAAAAATATCAAAGCATTGTCAGCTATATGGCCGTTTTTAAAAAATTATACAGGGTTAATGGCTCTTGCTTTAATAGTGCTAGTTTTAACTGCGTCAATTTCATTAGTTTTACCTCTAGCAGTAAGAAAAGTAATTGATGAATTCGGAGAACAAAGTACTGGTTTACTAGACCAGCATTTTACCTTGGCATTAATTGTTGTCGCTTTATTAGCTGTCGGAACAGGCGTTAGATACTATTTAGTTACTAGGCTTGGTGAGAGAGTTGTCGCTGACATTAGAGCTTTGGTATTTAAAAATACCATCGGAATGAGTCCTTCTTTTTTTGAAAAGATTTTAACTGGTGAAGTTTTAAGTCGAATTACTACTGATACTACTCTGATATTATCAGTTATTGGGTCGTCGATTTCCGTAGCTTTAAGAAATGTGTTACTTTTTTCCGGTGGTATTTTGATGATGTTGATAACGAGCAATAAACTGACAACGTTAGCTCTATTGATAGTTCCCCTTGTAATAATTCCAATTGTTTTTTTAGGAAAAAAACTACGAACCTTGAGCCGTGAGAACCAAGATCATATAGCAGCTAGTTCAGGAAACGCATCGGAAGCTTTTTTGGGAGTGCAAACTGTACAGGCTTTTACAAACGAAAATCTAGCTATTCAGTCATTCTCTAACCTTACAGAAGAGTCCTACAGGGTGGCTTTGAAAAGAATTTCTATACGAGCGTTAATGACAGTTATCGTTATTTTTTTAATTTTTGCTGGTATTATCGGAGTTCTCTGGGTAGGTGCCAGAGATGTGCAAAACGGAACAACAAGTGCTGGTGAGTTAATACAGTTTTTGATTTATGCTATTATGGTCGGTGGAAGTGTTGCAGCATTGTCAGAAATTTGGGGAGAATTGCAGAGAGCTGCTGGCGCCACCGAACGGTTGGCGGAATTACTTAACGCTCGAGATTGTATAATAGATCCTGTAAAGCCAAAAATATTACCTAATATTAACGGGAAAATTCAATTTAACAATGTTGAATTTAGTTATCCCTCTCGACCCAAAGGTGTAGCCCTAAATGGCGTTTCGTTAACGATAAATCCTGGAGAAACAGTTGCTCTTGTAGGGCCATCTGGAGCTGGAAAATCTACTATTCTTCAACTTATCTTACGCTTCTATGATCCCATGTCTGGTGAAATATTGATAGATGATTTTAACCTTAGAGACCTAAAGAAAGAAGACTTTAGAAAGGAAATCGCGTTAGTTCCACAAGACCCAATTATTTTTGCGACCACTGTAATGGAAAATATAAAATTTGGCTGTCCAAATTCTACAGAAGAAGAAATTAAAAAGGCTGCAAGGTCAGCTTCAGCTGCTGATTTTATTGAACAACTACCTCAAGGATACTCTACCTATGTCGGCGAACGTGGGATGATGCTCTCAGGCGGTCAAAAACAAAGAATAGCAATAGCTAGAGCAATTTTGCGAAATGCACCAATTCTACTTCTTGATGAAGCAACTTCAGCTTTAGATTCTGAAAATGAAGTAGCAGTTCAGTCAGCTGTTGATGAGCTATCTAGAGGGAAAACGACACTTGTGATTGCCCACCGATTATCAACTGTTCAACGAGCTGATCGGATCGTAGTTTTTGATAATGGGAGAATGGTTGCAGAAGGCACACATAAAGGCCTTATTTCCCAAAATGGGTTATATGCAAGGTTAGCGCATTTACAATTTGGTGTTTGAATAAAAATGCTAAAAAAGGGAGTTGTAAATATCACTTTTGGCATCTTTTTATACTTTTCTTTGCCAGGCATTTAAACTTCTTTAATTTATAAAAACGTGAGTTATTATTTTAAATAAATAATTCTTGTTAACATTTACCCTTCAAAAATGGCTTATACAGAAATTTACTAACTATAGCTCTTAAAGTCTTTAAACCCTATTTTATCCATAAAAAAATTTATCTTGATTTTTTTTGAGATTAATTCATATTTTTAATAAGAAAACGTTAAATTAATTCATTTAGTAAGAGGTACCGTTAAAAGTTACACAAAAGGAAAAAGCCAATGGCAAAATATGCATTGATTCAATTTAAAATTAATAATGATTTTTATGATTGGGAATCTATATTTTATACGTCACAAGCACGAGCTAGAGAATTTGGAATTTTAGAAATTTTTCATGGTAAGAAATCCAACGATTCTTCTTCCTGCGCGATATTAGCCATTATTGAATCTGCTGATAGAATGGATGAATTTCTGCATGTTGCTTCAGATGATATCGTTAGGTCAGGTCATATATTGGAGACTACTGAGATAACTTTTTATGAAAACTAACATTAGTTAACATCACATTATTTTGAGGATTTCTTGAGAACAGTGTCCTCATTAATTATTATATTTTTTTGAAAATTTGTATGAATATCTTAGTATTTTCTCATTAGAATGTATTTACTTTGATTTATTATTTTGGCGAGCAATCACTCCCATTGTCGCAGCGATTACTCTAGAGACTGTCAAAGCACCAATGCCGTCTACATCGGACTCGGGAAGGAATTCGGTAAAATTTGTAGCAGCGATAGTACCTTTTGATGCAGCACCTTTTATCAAACCTATTGCTTGGGAATATGTTAATCCGCCTGGGCTTCTCGCAAGAACGCCAGGGACTATAGAGGGGTCAAGTCCATCGACATCAAAGCAAATTATTATGTTTGCTCCGGGCGTAATGTGTTCAATGATTTGGGTTATTCCATATAGATGTACGTCGTCTGCTGGGATAATCTCTGCCCCCCATTCCTGAGCATCTTGAACGTCGTCTAAATGTGCCGAGCCAATACCACGAGCTCCAATCTGAATAATTTGCTTAATGTGAGCCATTTCTGAAGCCCGCCGCATATTTGACGATAATCCCAGCTTTTCATCCATATGGGAATGCCGCCAGTCAATATGAGCATCAATTTGTAGGATGGTGTAATACTTACCAGTATCTGCCAGAGCGTCCAACATAGGAATGGGCACTGAGTCATCTCCACCAACAACAATCGGAACAGCGCCTGCCTTTAGTGCTTTTGCGACAGTGGCTCTAATTACGGATCTGTTCTCAGAAAAATTAGTTTCACTAAAGGGTAAATTTCCGTAATCACCTGCTGGTTTGCTACCTTTGGGAAAAATCGGTCCGCCAATGTCAAAATTGTATCTATCAATATTGTTAGCCATATAACCAATGGCCTTGCGGATTGCATCTGGAGCATTTTGACAAAAGGGTCCCATATTGCCATATGGTGTTGCACCTTTGGCCCCTATAAAAACTGACGATGCATTAATCATATCAAAATCATGACAAACTTTTAGGCCAAGGAATGTCTTAGATGCTGTTGCTCCAAGTATGGACTCTATATCTGGTTTTTTGGTCAAAAGCGCTTTTCCTATAAAATTAGAAGTTTATCTATTTTACACTTAGGTTCGTAAAGGAACTTCTAGAATCCCTTAACTACCCTTTATTTATAATATTAGATTGAGTTGCAGGGGTCCCATCTAAATTTATTCTATGTTTAGGATAGATAGCGTCACCATCATTAAATGCTAGCCAGTGCATACGTTCATCGGTAAACATATGTGTCTTTATTTCTATTTTAGATGGGTCGTCGAGGGTTCCTAGCATAATAACTTGTATATCTGGAAACCGGTCAATCGTTACTGTTACAGTAGTTGCACAAGTAGGACAAAACTTAACGTTTAGCGATCTACCATGTTCAGGACTAGTATAAATATAGGTCTTAACCTCACCATCATTAAATTTTACTGAACTTTTTTGACATCTCAATCCGGACCGAAATGCTGTACCCGTAGCCTTCTGACAAAACCTACAGTGGCAGCCATACGCAAAGTCGGGCTCTTTATTTAGTTCAAACCTACCCGAGCCACAAAGGCATCCACCAGTATGCTTATTCATGTTTAAACCCTCTATAAGTTAAAATTTAAATTACATAACTAAAATCTTTTTTTGTTCTTTCAAAAAAAAATTACTCCTGATGTAATATTAAGTCAAATCTCTAATCTTCTTGTACTTCGTTTTCAAAATCACGGTGTTATTACATACTCTAGCTTGGTTTAGATTGGGGATGCTCTACGGGACCTCCAGCTTCAACCCAACCAGAAAATCCGTCTGAGATGTGTGTGGCCTCAAAACCCATGTCATTTAGGGTCGCCACACTTAAGGCCGATCGCCACCCTGAAGCACAGTGAAAGATAAACCGTTTATTTGAACTAAATATTTCTTTGAAGTATGGACTTTGTGGATCAACCCAAAACTCAAGCATACCGCGAGGTGCATGGTAACTTCCTGGAATATAACCCAGTTTATGACGCTCCCGGATGTCTCTGATGTCAACTATCAAAGAATCCTTGTCATTAATTAGGCCTAATGCCTGTTTAGCGGTCATTTCTTTGATATGAGCTTTAGCTGCAACAACCATATCCTTGACGGGCGTTTTAAGTGGTTTCATATGATCTCTTCCCCTTAGTTGTCTTAGTTATTAGATGATGGAAACTATATACTCTGAAAGCTCACCTCGTCTTAAGCGAAGATTTATAGAGTACTATTTATAGTTTGTCTGGCTACTATAGTTTTTGGTTTGTTAAAGNTCAGTCANTANGTTCGACATGCTTTTGTCAAATANNAAACTAACTCCGTTGATAGTCTCCCGATAAGTTAANAATTATAAATATAANAAAAAGTCATTTAGATTAATATTGTTAAAAGTTTTGAGTTTTAGTTTTGTTATTACTATTTCGGATAGNCAAGCGATGNGTATAACTACTCTTAGTAGGCATTAGGTTTTTTTTGTAGGTCTCGATGGAAAGGTAAAATTTGGCTGAAATGTTTTTTAAGACGCTTTGAAATGCACTCTGCTACAGAAACTGAACGATGTTGTCCTCCTGTGCACCCAAGTGCTATTGTTAGCCTTGCCTTTCCAGTAGAGGCATGAAGAGGAATCCAACGTTCTATCAAGGGGCATATTTCATCAATAAATCGATTAGTTTCTGGTTGCAAAAAAATATAATCAGCAACCGGCTTATCTAACCCAGTTAGATCCCGCAATGTAGCATCATAATAAGGGTTAGGTAAAAACCGGACATCAAACATCATGTCTGCATCAAGTGGGACACCATGCTTGAAGCCAAAACTCATAATATCAATGTCAATGTCGATACTTACTTCCTGGTTCATTACTATTCGCCCTAAACGCATCTTTAGCTCACGGGGGTTAATACGAGTTGTGTCCAAGATGAGGTTTGCTCGTTCGCGAACCTTAGAAAGAAGTTTTCGTTCTGCCGCAATATTTTCGTAAAGACTATGACCTTCCCTTACTGGATGACGTCTTCTTGTCTCAGAATAACGTCGTACCAGTAAATCATCAGCACAATCTAAAAATAAAATTTTGTGAAGGGTACCGTTAGAGCGTAATACCTCTAGAGCTGCAAACAAATCTGTAAACATTGAACGCCCTCGCACATCCATTGCTATTGCAATACGTTCGCGACTATCTGCTTTGAGAGCTGGAATTTCTGACAGTTGAGTTAAGAGCGACGGTGGTAGATTATCTATACAAAAGTAACCTAGATCTTCTAAAGCCTTCATAGCTCCGGTCTTTCCAGCACCGGATAAACCTGTAACAATCAGAAGTGGCTCACTCGACATTTGGCTTCCTCTCGGGATATATTATTACTAATCTTTAAATTCTTAGCAACTAAATTTACAATTAATTTTTTTAAGGCGATGATTATGCAAGTTAAAGATCCAATTTATGTGAAATCTGAGTGGGCAGATCTGAAAGAGTGTGTTTATGGTTCGCCCGATGCTTGGGTTTTACCCAAGTTTCTAGCTGATGCTAGATTGCGGGCACAAGGTGAGTTTGGAAAATTTTGGGAAGCCAATGCAGGGAAAGACGTTTCAGTTGCAGCTCCAGAAGTGTTTAAAGAGCTATCAACGCAAATTCGTAAGACAATCACTATTTTGGAGTCACATGGAGTTTTAGTTCACGTTGCTGGACCAATAAGTAAGAAAAACAGATTATTTCCTCGAGGTGAGGATCACGGTGTTAGTACACCTTGGATGAGAGATCCTTTTGTTACAATTGGTAATAACGTAATAGAATTGGCACCTCGTAGTTTGTTCCATCGCAGGCAACGCTTTGCTATTAGGGAAATCCTTGCATCTACAATGGACAGAGGGGGGCGTTATTTCGCCCAACCAGATTCTGGGTCAGATGATTATGTAGATGCGCCAGGATGGGGGTATCTCGAAGGTGGTGATGTTTTTGTTCTCGGTGATGAGATCCTTGTTGGTCACTCTGGTGGTTGCTCAAATCCTGAAGGAGCTCGTTGGTTGCAACACGCACTTGGTTCAAAATACAAAGTGGAAACCGTCACTATTGATCCAATGTTCCCCCACCTTGACTGTGTTTTAATGACACCAAGAGAGGGTGTCGCCTTTGCGTGTTTAGAGGCCTTACCAGAGGGTCTTCCGAAGTTCATGTTAGATTGGGATATTGTTAATGTTCCAAAGACCCTGGCAAAAGCCCATATGGGCTGCAATAACTTGGTCTTGAACGATAGAACTGTGCTAGTCCCAGAGGAGGAACCGCTTAATTTTATAGCTAATGAGTTAAAATTAAGACGTTTTGATGTATTAAGAACTCCATATCGTGTTCCTTGTATGGCTGGAGGATCATTTCGCTGTGCCCATCAACCTTTAGTTCGTATTTAACTGTAGATAATATTATTTATCGTTATAGTAATACTTTAAGTTCTTGCATATCTTCTTTTAGATAGACTTTTAATAGCTGATAGAAAAAAAGAGGTAAAAATGGTAGTTGAAGAAAAGCTAACTGAAACTCCTAGAGGAGGAAGAGGTTTCCTTGGTTTTCCTGTTAATACTGACCTCGATAGTTTAGATGCTCATATTGCAGTACTAGGGGTCCCATATGGTTTGCCCTATACCCCAGATGATCTTTCAAATGATCAAAGTAGAGCACCGGATCTTCTGAGAGAAAAAGCACAAGATGCAGGCTGGTCTGAACCTAGAACAATTAAGCATTTTGATTGGGATCTTGGAGGACCAATTTTAGACAATCGAGATATACGGGTTATAGATTGTGGAAACGTAACCGCTGATTTTCAAAACCCTAGAGAGCATTATCGAAGAGCAGAAGCTGCTGCAAAGAAGATATTCCAATCTGGTGCTGTTCTAATTAGTATTGGTGGAGACCATGGTATTCCAATACCAATAATGAGAGCCCTTCCTGCCGATGAACCGGTAACATTAATTCAGATAGATGCACATATGGACTGGCGTGATAACGTTAACGGTGAGAAAGATGGTTACTCAAGCCCAATACGTAGAGCTTCTGAATTACCTTTTATTAAGGATATTTTCCAAATTGGTCTTAGAGGTGTCGGGAGTGGTCGAGAAGAGGAAAGGGAGGCTGCTTTAAACTATGGCGCTCACTTAATTAGTGCCTATGAAATGCATGACATAGGCATAGAATCAGTACTAAAAAGAATTCCTGATGGTGGGCGCTTCTATATAACTGTTGATGCAGATGGAATGGACCCAACTGTAATGCCAGCTGTTAATGCACCTACCCCAGGTGGGTTAACCTGGTTGCAAATTAGAGAGTTTGTCCACGGTATTGTTAAAAAAGGCCGTGTCCTTGGGATTGATTTGGTAGAAATTTCGCCTTCATTTGAGAAAGGTAACATCACTTTTGTTCATGCAGAAAGACTGCTTTGTAATTTTATAGGTGCTGCCGTAAGAGCAGATTATTTTGAAGGTGAATAAACAAATTTAAAAAAATGATGATGTGTTCTAACTTATGAAAAAAAGATTAAAACTAATTGCAAAATATGAACCCTCTGTGAAGGCTTTTGTACCCGGTACTTTTGTTCAGAAAAAAGTAAATGATGCCTATAAAAAATCAAATATACTAAATAGATCTACACACCCGCTGGCCGGGACCACCTTGGGAATTAAGGATATAATTAACATCGATGGTCATCTAACTGAATGTGGATCAAACTTGCCATCAAAGTTATTTTCTGGACCTCAAGCTAGTTGTGTTACCAAGTTATTAAATGCAGGTGCAGTCTTTGTTGGTAAAACTGTAACCACGGAGTTTGCCATTTCTGACCCTGGATTGACGCATAATCCTCGAAACTTAGGGCATACTCCAGGTGGGTCATCAAGTGGATCGGCTGCTGCAGTAGCGGCTGGTTTTTGTGATGTTGCACTTGGGACTCAAACTAGTGGATCAATTATAAGACCTGCTGGGTTTTGTGGGGTCATAGGTTATAAACCAACTTTTGGTCGTATTCCTACAGACGGTGTCTTACCATTTTCTAAATCTATGGATCACGTTGGACTTATGGCTACAGACTTAGATGTTCTCGAGAAAACTTTAAAAGTAATCGTCAAGGATTGGTCTGAGGTGCCCTATAATGATAACCATAATTATAATTTAGGTGTTCCCTTAGGCTCTTATATTGAACTAGCTGACTCAGATATAACCTCACAATATTTAAATGTTTTAGAAAAATTAAACTCTTCTATCTACCAAGCCAAGAACGTCAAATTAATAGAGGATGTTTTAAAATATAATGATGAAATGGACGAATTAATTCATGCAGAACTTTATCAGGTTCATTCAAAGTGGTTTAAGCGTTACAGGGATGATTATAAAGCTTTATCACTTCAAAGTATTGAGGCTGGAGAAATTGTAAAAAAAGAAAGGTTTGTTCATCTTAAAGAGAAAGCAAATGCTTATACCTCATGGATGCAATCCCTTATGAGTAAAGAGCAGATTGATCTATGGGTTGCCCCAACAGCGCCAACATTGGCCCCTTTAGGGCTATCAAACACTGGTGACTTTAAAATGGCCTCTATTTGGAGCTATACTGGTTTGCCAGTGTTATGTCTGCCTACTGGCGTAAATATAAACAATTTACCTTACAGTATCCAAATAATTGGCAGGTATGGTGAAGACGAATTATTGCTTAAACATGCTAAAAGGATTCAAAATATTATTGGAGAATTACAGATTAAAAACTTTTGGGAAATCTAGTTATTAAATTTTAGTCAAACAGAGTAGATGAATTTTCGATTTGATCAATGTTAAGGAGTCTCTCGTAAAGTTCTTTTGGGTTTATATCGTTTTTAGCATAAGTTAAGCATTCAGAAAACTTTCTATAAAGTAGTTTTTCGGGTAGAGGTCTGTTAGCTGACCCAACGGGTGCTCCAACAAATGTCTTATAGCACATCCCATCATTTGTCATGATCTCTATCTCAGCCCATTCTGGACAAATAAATTTGTTATCAATTTCCTCTTTTGGAAGGTTGCTAACATTCATATACACTAGCTCTGAAACCCTTTTCAGATGGGATGATTTTACAAATTTATCTTCTAAATGGGTTAAATCAAGTGAACCGTGTTCAATTATTGTGGCTATTGCATATTCTAGACTAAACTGAGCCTCCGTGCGGTTTATTGGATTAGGAAAAGTTAAATTTGAAGCCACAACAGGAGGAACCGTACATATTATTTTCTTTATGTTAAATGAATTTATATTGTTTAGATCTATTAACTCTTTAACTCCATCTATGGCAGCATGACTAGCATAACAAACAGGATATTTTTTTATATCCATGCCAGGCTTTAAAATGCAATATTCCTTACCAATCATATCAATATATTTTCTTTCAAATTTATCTCCGTTTAGAACTTTTGTTATGCCATTTAAATCTTCAAAAACATTTAAAGGTCCTGTTGCGCCATTCAGTGCTAGCTTGGCCGCAGTAATCCCACGCTCTGCGGCAAGTCCACAATAGTAATGCTTGGCGTCAGTCCCTCTTACAGACCGAGTTGCCCCACCGCCAACGATTGCAAGTGCAAGTGCATTTGAGGTGGCTTCTCTATTCAGGTTCAGTAATTTACAAGCACCTGCTGCGCTCCCTATTACGCCTAAAATAGAAGTGGTCCACCAACCTCTGTCATAGATATTGTTGGATAACGCTTTCGCCACAGCGAACTGAGCTTCAAGACCTGCAATAAAGCTAGATAATAGTTCATTGCCACTAGAAGAGTTTTCTTGCGCAACTGCTAAAACCGACGGCAAAACAACTGCTGAACCGTGCACTATTCCAGCATAGCAATTATCATCAAAATCTAGTGCGTGAGCAGAGGCTCCATTTGCTACCGCAGCTCCAAAAACATTTAGGGTGTTTGTGTAGCCTAAGACAGTACAATTTCCATCCCGAAAGCTTTCTTTTACAACTGAATGAATATTTTTTGCCGAACGGGTAGTAGACCCTGCAATTGCTACTCCACATGTATCTATTATACAGCTTTTGGCTATATTAAATACTTCAGCTGAGATAGACTCCGCAGTTATTTTTTCTAACCCCAAAGTTATACGGTTTATAACGTTATTTGTTGACACAACTTAAACCCAATTTTCTTAATTGTCTGATTTGCACAATATTATGATTACAGTAAAGTGTACTTGTTTATTTCTTATCAAAATAACCAGCCCTAACCGCTGATCCTATTAGATTGCAAATGAACCTACCAGCAGTAACTGCAGTGATACCATTAAGATCTCGGCTGGGGGTAATTTCAACAATATCCATACCTACAACATTGCCCTTTTTTACCAAACCTTGGATTAATGTTCGCATCTGAGGGTAATTTACGCCACCAGGGGCCGGACCCGCGACAGCAGGCATAATTGTTGGATCAACACCATCTGCATCTATTGTTAGATAGTAGTTTCCGCCATCTGGAATTCGATTTAATACAGCCTTCATACCTATTTCTTGAAGCTCTATATCTGGGATAAGGTGAGCTCCATAGGCAAGGGCCGCCTCAACTTCTTCAGGTCTTCCGCTTCCTGCAGAACGTAATCCAATTTGATAGATTTCATCAATATGCTTCAATTCAGAAGCTCGCCTTATAACACTCGATAGCCCATCACTAACTCCATGGAATACATCCCTCCAATCTATATGTGCATCGACCTGAATTAGGGTTATTGGACCACGTCCTTCATATGCTCGAAAGACAGGTATTGGGATAGCGTGATCTCCCCCTAAAATAATAGGTAGCGCACCTGAAGCAAGTATTTTCCTAATAACTTGTTCTGAACGAGCATGATTGCCAGCGACATCTTTCGCTATACCAACCACATCTCCGCAATCAACGACTTTTATATCTTTTCCATCCAAAAGAGTGCCACCGATGTCAAAGTCGTAGCGGTCTAAGCCACGAAGAGCTCTGCCGCAATGTTGGCGAATGTGGGTTGGAGCGAATGCCTGATCATTACTTGCTTCACCCATTGAATAGGGATCACCAAACGGAATCCCGATTATTGCAATATCTGCGTTCAAGTTATCGAGGTTAGTTTCGATTGGAAAATTATGGAAACTATTAAATTGCTGCTCCAAGTAGTAATGTAAACCCGATCGCATAGGTGGTGCGGTAAGTGAAGAACTCATAGTATGTTTTCCTTTTTTAACTTGTAATTTAAATTAATAAAAATTTAAGATTGAGTAAAAGAAGTGATATTAAGTTTGTCTAGAAATAGGCGTAACCTTTTTGTTTTTGGAGATTTAAGTATTACATTAGGTGGACCTTCTTCTATTATTTTTCCATCTTCCATAAAAGCCACACGATCGGCGACCTGAGATGCGAACCCAAGTTCATGAGTAACTATAATCATAGTCATACCTTCATTCGCGAGACGCTTTAATACATTTAAAACCTCGGATACTAATTCTGGGTCTAACGCTGAGGTGGGTTCATCTAGTAACATTAATACTGGATCCATTGCCAGCGCTCTTGCGATCCCCAAACGCTGTTTTTGACCACCAGAAAGATTATCTGGCCAATCATGGATCTTTTCTCCTAGACCCACATCAAAAAGCATTTTTGTTGCTTTTTGTTCAGCATCTTTTCGTGATCTTTTAGCTACGACTAACTGGGCCCTTACAACATTTTCTAAGGCATCTAAGTGTGGCCAAACATTAAACTGTTGGAACACCATACCCATTTTGGCCCGTATACCATTCAGAACTTTCATTTCGTTAAGACTCATATTTTTATTAGATTCTGATCCAACGATGACACCATCAAGGCTTACAGACCCTTTATCTGGAGGGGTTAACCAGTTAGCTGTTCTTAGTAGGGTGCTTTTCCCACATCCACTCGGGCCAATTAGGCATACGACTTCACCTTTTTTTACACTGAAATTCACATTATTTAAGGCTACAATAGAGCCGAAGGTAGTAGTAATATCTTTTAATTGAAGAAAATTATCTTGTTTTTTAGTTTCTTCTGTCATCACCGAGAGGCTCCTCGACTGATGAAAGTATTTTTTCCAGCTATATTCTGATTAGTTGTACGCCCCTTATTTGCCTTTTTTTCAATTTTGCGCATTAAGAATGCTATAGATTCATTTAAGCCCCAGTATAATAAAGCAACCATTATAAACACTTCGAAAGGTCTAAATATTTCACCCTGAACACGTATTCCGCTCATAGTTAATTCATTGACTGTAATTGTTGAAAGAATTGCAGATTCTTTAATTAAAGAGAGAGTTTGATTTGTTAATGGTGGAAGAATTATTGATAAAGTTTGTGGCAGCACAATGTTTTTCATTGCTTGCCAGTCTGACATACCAATAGCCCGTGCACTCTCAAGTTGTCCCTTTGACACTGCATCAATTCCGCCTCGGATTATTTCTGCAAAATAGGCACTGCCAAATGCTGCTAACGCAAGAGTGCCGACATACTCTGCTGGAAACCGAATTCCGTAGAAAGGTAAGACATAAAAAAATAAGAATACTTGAATAATGAATGGAGTATTACGAAAGATTTCAACAAAACTAGTGGCTGCTAGGCGGGGGATAAAAAAACGTGATCTTCTTCCTAGTGCAAGTACTAGACCCCAAGGCATACCTAATATGATAGCTGAAATAACAATTTTTATTGTAAGCCAAAAACCCATCAAAAGACGGGGCCCGTACTCTACAAATATAGAAAAATCTATAGCCATTTAATATCCTTAAGCACGTCTAATTCTCCAATGATTTTCTAAAAGTACGGAGCCACGACTAACAAAAAAACAGAGTAGGAAATAAATAACAAAGGTTCCTGACAAAATTTCCACGGGATGATAATTTGCACTGTAAATTTGCTGAGAAACACGTAGCAACTCAACAACAGTAATAATAGAGAGTAGTGCTGTTGCTTTCAAAACTTGTGTAAATTCATTTACAAGGGGTGGTATGGAGGCAATAAATGTTTGAGGTAATATAACTCTCCCCCATAAGGCAAAGCCGGATACTCCTAAGGATTTTGCAGCTTCAAATTGGCCTTTGGGAACTGATGTGAGGCCGCCTCTAAGTATTTCGCTTACAAAGGCGGCGCTATTGAGTGTTATTGCAAGTATCCCTGAGGTGAAAGCTCCAAGGTTTAGTCCGGTAACTGGAAGAACATAATAAACTAGGAAGATTTGGATCATCAACGGAGTCCCGCGGATAAAGCTGACATATATCGCTATTATGCCATTAAGAATTCGCCAATTTAGAGTTGTTCGAGTTAATACTATGATAGTTCCAAGTGTAATACTAAATAAAAAACCCAGTAAAGCTACTTGAATTGTTACGGTAGCGCCTTCCAATAGTCTAGGAAGTGCCTCAATCGTATAACTTAGATCGAACTTCACTTATTTTCCTTACTCAAAAGTTTTGTTATTGCCTGAAGTTTTTTCAGACAATAACATCTTTTTTATTTTTTCTTAAATAGCGCCTTCAGGTAAGTATCCTTCGCTTGGAATAGGCATTTTGAATCCAAACCACTTATCTTGGCTTTCATAAAGCTTACCATTGTCTCTCATCTCAAGAATAATGGAGCTTATGTAATCTCTCAAGTCAGTATCTTCTGGACGTGTTACCCAGCCCATATAACTTGGATCTCTGATTGGGCCTACAAGTTCAAAGGTTCCCTCAGATTTTTTTGAAGCTACGGCTAGAGTCGGTAAGGGGCCAGCTACTACATCGGCGGTACCATTAGCAACTGCCATGAATAGTTCTGGATAAGATGTGAAGAGTTTTAGTTCACCAAAAGTACCAACACCTCTTGACTCCATGTCTTTTTGAAAATCTTCCGCCGCGGCTTGACCTCCTGAGGACAACTGAGCGCTAACTATTTTACCAGCAACATCATCTACTGTCATGATACTTGAATCGCCTTTTCGTTTCATAATCCAGCTTGTGCCCTCTGCTATAGGAACAGTAAAAGCGTAGGTCGCAGCACGCTTTGGTCTTACACTTACCGTTGTAGCTACAAAATCAAACTTTCCTGCCAAAACACCAGGAAGAATTCCTTGCCATGGTAAATCTAATTGGACTAACTCTACTCCTAGGTCTGCTATGATGTAGTCTAAAATATCTTTGCCATACCCAACAATTTTTCCATTTTCAACAAATTCAAATGGTGGAAACGCGGCTTCTGTTCCAACAGTGACTTTCCCTGTTCTTTTTATTTTTTCAAATGTTGTCTCAGCGTTTGCGCCAAATGTTACAAAAGTTATTGCAGTTATTAATATTACTTTAAGAAATGTTATAGCTTTCATTTTATCCCCCTTTTAAAATCAGCTTTCGAAGAAGCTAACTATTGCAATTTAAGCTTGTGGCTTGATTCGCCATAGCCGGTCATTGTATGTATATTTATTATACGTATGTATATTTATTATACCAAGATAATATTCGACACAAAGCATGTAGCAACTAGAATAATTATTGGGGTATCATAAGAAAAAATGGAGTCTGTATGTCCGAACATTTACCCCTGAATGCATTTCGATCCTTTGAATGCGCCGCAAGATGTGGTGGATTTGTTTTAGCGGGTAAGGAACTTGGAGTGAGTTCGGCGGCTGTCAGCCTGCAAGTGAAAAACCTTGAATCCTATTACGGCAAAAAGCTTTTCTTGCGGCGTGGCAACAAAATTTCACTGACTGACGCGGGTGAGGCGATTTATCTAGATGTTGCGGCTGCTTTGCAGGAATTGTCTCGTACAGCTGAAAAGTTAAATAAAAGCCGTAAACCAGGTTATTTCGTAATCAGTGTACTACCAGGTTTATCAGAGCTATGGTTGTTGCCAAAATTGCAGCAGTTGAGCGAGGCGCTGGGTGTTTCGCTTGATATTCGGGTTGAAAACGATCCGATTGAATTTGAACAAGGGATCGTCGACCTACGGCTGACCTATGACGCCAGATACTATAAAGAATATTATCAAACTAAGATTTTTACCGATGTTGCCACGCCAACATGCAGCCCTGCATTTTGGGACAGCTATGGCAGCGACGATGGAACATTTGGCGCCGTTCCGGCAAAGTACTTTTTGCAAAATCGCTGGGGTCCGGCTTATGCATCTGAGCCAACTTGGGATGATTGGTTTACCTCAACCAAAAGCCCCAAAGGCCTTGGAGATGCATCAACAATTTCTTTCAACGATACGTCTCTTGTGATTGCAGCGGCGCGGCGTGGGCTTGGGATTGCTTTAGCCCCTAAGGTTTTGTTGCGAGATGATATCAACGACGGACGTCTGATCCTACCGTCCGATGTTAGCCTTCCAATGAAGTATTCCTATGTCGCAATCTGTCCACATGGAAAACTCATAAAAAAAACGACTCAGAGAATTTTGGGGCTATTGGAAGGTACAAGGGATACAAAAACAGCTTTGCAAGAATGGGCACAATCTTTGAAATATGCTAGTCCAGTCTATACGGAGCTTTCTAGAAGTGGACCAGATCATGGACCTATATTTACAATTGAAGTACGTATAGATTCTGGTGAGACAGCGATAGCCTCATCTTCTTCAAAACAGAATGCAGAGCAAGCTGCAGCTAAAGCTCTTTTAGAAAAAGTATTAAATGGATAATAAAAAATTTGGTTGACCCTTTGTCACCTAAATATAGCTTTAATTTGTATCTCTTTTAAAAGATTTTTTGTCCTTATTTACCATTTAACTAATGTATCAGTGAATAAGACTTAAATGCTTTAATGAGCCTAATAACAAACTCATATAAGCTTTTAAATTACTCTAGACATCATATGTATCTCAATGCAGTGTATCAATAGTGAAAAAATTTGGAATGGTGAAAAATGAGTACTGTAAGTCTTGACTTAGATGAAATTTATGCACTTGCGCATGATACTATGATTTCTAATGGATGTGATGAAGCTAATGCTTGTGCACTTGCTGACATTGTAACCAGAGCAGAGAGAGATGGATCACATTCTCATGGGCTGTTCCGTATTCCAGGCTATGTTAAGGCTTTGCGTAGTGGTAAAGTCGACGGCAAAGCTAAACCAAGTGTTCAGAGAAAAACTGCTGCTGTTGTTCATGTCAATGGTAATGGTTGTTTTGCTCCAATTGCCCAGGAAGTCGGATTACCTGTTTTGGCTGAAGTAGCGTCTGAGCTTGGGGTGGCAGCGTTGTCACTTACAAACATTCACCATTTTGCTGCTTTGTGGCCGGAAACTGAGTTCCTTGCTGATCGCGGTCTTGTTGGAATAGCTTGCACTGCTTATATGCCGACGGTCGCGCCAGCTGGTTCTAAGGAAAAGTTTTTTGGTACAAACCCTATTTCATTTGCTTGGCCTCGTCCCGGACATACACCCGTGTGCTATGACATGGCTACCTCTTCAATGGCATTAGGAGATCTTCAGATTGCTGCGCGAGATGGTAAAACTGTACCGTTAGGGACTGGGTTGGACTCTGATGGGAATGAAACTACTGATCCAGCAAAAATTGCTGCCGGAGTTCTCTTGCCTTTTGGCGGTTATAAAGGTTCTGCGATTGCCTTAATGGTAGAGCTTCTTGCTGGAGGCTTAACTGGTGAACAGTTTAGTTATGAAGCCGTAGAAAATGATAATGGTGATGGTGGTCCACCTCGGGGTGGAGAAATAGTTATAGCATTGTCCCCTTCATTAATTTCTGGGGGTGACTGGGAAACTCATGCAGAGGCATTCATGGAGCGTTTAACAGGATTGGAGGGCGTTCGTTTACCAGGAGCAAGACGACACCAAAACAGATTAGATACAGGTCCACGCAGTATAAACGGGGCTCTAGTTGAAACTATAATGGAACTCCGCTAATTAGCTCGATGATATCTTTAGATTAGGTTTAATTTCTTGAAAAATAATTATTAAATATGATGTAATATGTCACACATTTTATATGTATTACGAAATAACGTCATTATCGGCGTCTTGAACTACTAGCATTAACATATCACCCCTACTTACATAGCCGCGGTTAGTATGCGCCAATACAAAACCATTATGTGGAAACACAATGGTTTCTGAATGCCGTTTGGGGTCAGTAGAATAGTGAAGGTATCCTGCAATTTGCCCTGCTTTTATAGGCACACCTGCGCTCACTTTTCTATCAAAGATTCCATTTCCTTCAGAGAAAACGCTATGCTCTTGTGACCTAATCTCGACTTTATGAACTTTGTTAGGTTCGAAACTAGTTTGGTTTCTCATTAGAATTTTTAGATAGCGTAATAAGCGATACAAACCTGCTTCTGTGGTATTTGTTATACTTGGGTCAACACCACCACCACCTCCCAGTTCGGTCGCTATCATCGGCACACCTGCGCGCTCAGCAGCAGAGTTCAAAGAGCGTTTGTCATTATGTGCGCCAAGGATCCATATTAGTGGTAGTCCGAAAGCTTCTGCTAACTTTATATTCTTCGCAAATAGTTCAATATTTTTTGTTTGGGTCGCCAAAGTGCATGGAGTAAAGAAAGAGGCCTTTCCACCTGAATGCAAGTCAATTGCTGCATCTGATAAGGGTAAGAGTTCTGTTTCTACATAATGAGCAATTTGATCAGTAACCCCACCTGTGGGGTCACCTGGGAATGCACGGTTTAGGTTCTTGCCATCCAAAGGAGATACTCTTGAAGAAGCCCGCACTGCAGGTGTGTTTAGTCCGGGCACGATAATTACTTGCCCAGTAATATCTTTTGGTTGAAGGTCATTAACCATACGCATCAGAGCTGAGGGTCCTTCGAATTCGTCTCCGTGTGTTCCGCCAAACATTAGCATGACAGGCCCTGGTCCACTTTTAATACTAATAATCGGTACGGGGTGATAACCTAAAGGCACACTGTTGTCAGACCATCTGACCCTTAGGTCTCCAATATGTTTTCCTAGTGCTGCTAGATCGATACTTGAGGTAATGGTACTTTTACTCATAGGTGCTCTCTTTGTGTGTAATTTAAATTGTTTTAAATAAGTAATTATGATTAAAAAAAGTTTTTTTATTTAACCAAATTATTAAATTCTCTTTATTAGGTGGGTGAAAGTTAATTATTCTCCATTATAACTCTGTCATCATATAATAAATACAAAAAGTTGATATTTTATTTACTCTTAATATAAAAGGAATTGAGTTTTTATCTTAAGTAGAGGAATTAACATGGCCGAAATTGAATATTTTTATGCTGCATACTCAGGTTATGCATACCTAGGTTCAAAAAAATTTATGGAAATAATAGCGCAAGGTGACCACACCATAAATCATAAGCCATTTGACCTCCGCGTCAGCATGGATGCAATTGGGGGACAACCTTTGGGTGAACGAACTAAAGATAATTTAGAATACTTCTTTGGCCGAGAATTGGAGCGCTGGTCGGAGTTTAGGGATGCACCAATTTTGAAACGTTCTCCAACCTACCACGGCAATTCGATAACCCCCTCCAATACTATGCTTATAGCAGCTTTGGTTAAAGGGATTAATATCGATAAGTTCGCACATGAAATGATGGAGCAACACTGGGCCCATGATTGTGACCTAGCAAATGTCAATACTCTTGCAAGTATAGCTCGTCAGGTAGGTATTGATCCATCTCCACTATTAGAAATCGCGAGTTCGCAGGAGGTTCTTAAAATCTATGAGGAAAATACAAGAGAGGCTATAAAAAGATCAGTTTTTGGATCACCTACATATTTTATTGATGGAGATATGTTTTATGGTCAGGACCATTTAGAGTTAGTAGAGCGTGCTTTAATAGAGCCCTTTAGCCAACGAATACAAAAGTAACCTTTTATAGGAAATCAGAATAATAAAACAAAGTAAGTTAGTCTGATACCTATGTAACTGAATTCAAACAACTATATATTATTTGAAAACCTTTCGTGCGACGCGAAAGCACTCGAGAGCTTGCGGCACACCACAATAAATAGCAATGACATGAATTATAGCTCGTACCTCTTCTTTACTGACACCGTTATTTAATGCGCCTTTGCAGTGTAGTTCCCATTCAGTCATCTTACCCAAAGCGCCGATCATCGACAAGTTCATCATACTTCTTGTTTTTGCATCAATTACTTCGTCTCCCCAACCAAAACCCCAACACCAAGCTGTCATGGCTTCTTGGAACGGACGAGTGAATTCATCTGCATCAGCTAAGTTTTTTTCAACATACTCCGCGCCTAGTGTATCTTTTCGCTTTTGAAGGCCTTTAAGAAATAGATTTTCGTCAAAACTACTCATTGGTTCTCCTTTTCTTTTTAGATATCTATTTTATTTATTTAATTAATTCCAACTTTGAAAAACTTACTTGATAAAAATATTAGGCTATAAAATGGGTGCTTTTATAACGCCGAGCACCATTAGCCCATCAACAATAAATTGAACAGAGAGACCCGCCAAGATTATTGCGGTGACGCGAGAAAATACATTTGATAGGCGTGCATCAATCATATTTTCTGCAAGACCGGTGAGTGCTAAGATAGCTCCTGTTGCAAGCATTACTGCTAGCAAGGCAGCGTAACCAGTTAATATCATAGTGAAGCTACTGTTAAAGTCTGCAGATATTACCATTACAGAGGTGACTGCAGCTGGCCCAGCGAGGAGGGGGATTGCGAGAGGGAAAATGGCAACGCTTTCTTGATCCTTATCCTGATGATTCGCAGCTGATGCCTTAAATAGGCCTTTTTCGAGGCTTTGATTGGTGGTCTCAATTTTTTTTCGTGTTTGACGTTTGCTGTTCAGCATTTCCCAAGCGACTAAAAATAATATTAAACCTCCAGCAATTTTGAATGCTGGCTCACCAATCTTTAAATAATGCAAAACCCAGGATCCACATATTGCAAAAAAAAGCATTATCAAAGTTGCAACAATCGTGGCTTCAATAGCAGTTCGAACTTTGCCAGATCTATCTTGATGTCCAGTTACGGCTACAAAAATTGGTGCCGTTCCAATTGGATCAATAACAACAAAATAAACAATAAAGGCAGTAAGAAAGCTCTCAATCATATAGGGATTCCATGCAAGAATAAGGTTAATATGTACCTTAATAGGCAATATTATTAAATAATCTTAAACTTTTTTTTTACTAGCGGCAAGCTATTCCATATGCCACTTCTGACTAGTCAAGAAATACTTTAAGGTAGTTTAAATTTGGTAGTTCTATTAATATTTATTTTTTATCGACTAAAGATAAATTATAGAGTTTTATGGGTACTTAAAATTTAATAAAGAGAGGGGTTGTATGCAATATCATCTTAACGGGTATAGTTCGGGCGACCCCAATTCCTTTCAAACTGACAGTCAACGTCCAGAGCCTAAAGAGTTACCAGAAGAAGTTGACGTTTTGATAATTGGCTGTGGTCCAGCTGGATTAACGCTTGCAGCCCAATTAGCACAGTTTTCGGAAATAAAAACTTGTATTATTGATAAAAAACCCGGACCCTTAAAAATCGGACAGGCAGATGGGATAGCATGTCGCACTGTGGAAATGTTTGAAGCTTTTGGGTTCTCTGAAAAAGTGCTTAAAGAGTCTTACTGGGTAAATGAAACAACATTTTGGAAGCCAAAAATAGGTGAATCTATTGGTATTACCCGGAGTAGCAAAATCCGGGATACTGAAGAGGGACTCTCTGAATACCCACATGTGATTTTGAATCAGGCACGAGTTCATGATTTTTATCTTGAAATGATGTATAATGGTGCTTCTCAAGTAGTTCCTTTTTATGAACAGGAGTTGTTAGATTTAAAAATAGATCGATCAAAAGATTTACCTGTAACGGTGATATTAAAAAGCACGGATACTAGAACCCCTGCTAGCCATAAAAATGTTCGAGCGCGGTTTGTCGTTGGGTGTGACGGTGCGCGTAGTTCTGTACGCAAGTCACTTGGACGAGAGCTTTATGGAGATTCTGCTAATAAGGCATGGGGCGTTATGGATGTTTTGGCTACTACTAACTTCCCTGATATTCGACTGAAGTCTGTGGTACACTCAGCATCTGAGGGAAGCTTATTAATTATTCCGCGTGAGGGGGGGTATATGACTCGCCTTTATATTGAGATGGATAATCTTAAAAATAATGAACGTGTTTCGGCTCGGAATTTAACTTCTGACCGACTTATAGAGGTCGCAAACCTTATACTTACTCCCTATAAACTGGATGTAAGAGAAGTTGTGTGGTGGTCTGTTTATGAAATTGGTCAACGGCTCTGTGATAAATTTGATGATTTGCCAGATGAAAGTGTGAATAATCCATGCGTCTTTATTGCGGGGGATGCTTGCCATACTCATAGTCCTAAAGCGGGTCTTGGAATGAATGTTTCAATGGGTGATACTTTTAATTTAGGGTGGAAGCTTGCCTCTGTCTTGAGAGGACAGTGTTACCCAAAGCTGCTGCATACTTACTCAGTTGAAAGACATGATGTAGCAAAAGAGTTGATAGATTTTGATCGAAAATTTGCAGATATGTTTAGTGTGCAACCAAAAGGCAAAATGGATCCTGCTGGGTCAAGTCCGGAGGAGTTTAAACAGTATTTTATTAAAAAAGGTCGTTTTACAGCTGGAACTGAGGTGTGTTATAATTCCTCAATAATAACAGGAAAACCCATTTACCAAAAATTGGCGACAGGATTTCAGATTGGGAGGCGGTTTCATTCTGCTCCCGTTATTCGCTTGGCAGACGCGAAATCGGTTGAGCTGGGTCATGTTGTGAAAGCAGATGGTCGCTGGCGTTTGTTTATTTTTTCAAATCTTTCAAGACTTAATGACTTATGTGAGTTTCTTATAAGTGACCCATCTTCACCTTTAATTAACTATACCCCAAAAGGACTCGATATCGACTCGTCGATAGACGTTAGAGCTGTGTTGCCTAATGGGCATCGAGATATTGATATCATGGATGTTCCGTCACTATTAAGGCCATCAAAAGGGCGATATGGGCTTACTGATTACGAAAAAGTGTTTTGTACAAGCTTAAATGCTGGTTTGGATATTTTTGATTTACGAAGTATTGATAAAATTAAAGGTTGCATAGTTATTGTTCGCCCAGACCAGCATGTGGCTAATATTTTACCAGTTGAAGATTATGGGGCATTAGCAAAATTTTTTGAAAAGTTTATGATACATCAAGTTTGATTTCCTTTTACTCAAATAGGTTAATCCTGTAAGACCCTAGTTAAGTATATAGAAATATAAGAAAGGAGAATGGATGAATATATTTAAGAAATTCAATGAGGCTTTCAATTCGGGTGATGTCGAGAAAGCTGCTGAATGTTTTCATGAGGATATACAAATGATTATGCACTCAGATGGTAGCGTTATGAGTAAGAACGAATGGATCAAAAGAGTTGGCCCAATGATGGGTAAGTTAAAAAGAGATAAAGTCAGGTGTATTTTTGAAAATGAACATATATTAGTCACCCATTTTTTTGGAACTTTTCCTAATGGAAGCCAAGACGCGATTATGTGGGTAGGGCTCAAAAAGGATGACCTGATATATAGAGTTGAAACGGGATCAACTCCGATAAACCTTACTTAAAAAAATAATTATTACTTTGGTAATTAAACCTAATTAGACGAAAAGTATGTCTGTAATCGATCAAAAGCGGTGTTGAGAACCTCTGAAGGTTGCGCATAGCAAAGCCTTAAACAGCCTTCTCCTTCCGGACCAAAGGCGATCCCAGGTGCAAGACCAACTTTTGCTTTTTGGCAAAGATCCTTTGCCAATGATAAGCTATCCTTAATTCCCTCAACTCTAAAAAGGCAATAAAAAGCACCTTCAGGTTCAATAAAGTTTAATCTTGGAATATTGGTTAATCGTTTTGCTGTTAGAGCATAGGCATCAGACAACCGGTTACGCAAGATTGCTACTTCACCCTCACCACTTTTCAGCATTTCAGAGCCTGCTGCTTGGATGAACCCTGCTGGTCCAGCAATATTAAATTCAGTTAACATGGCTAGTACTGCCTCCATCTCTTTGGGAGCGGTGATCCAACCTAACCTCCAGCCCGTCATAGACCAAGCTTTTGAAAAACTATTCACAGATATTAATAGATCGCTTTTCTCGGCAATCTTAAGAAAATTGGGAGCATATTCACCTTGGTAATAAAGTCGTGAATAAACATCATCTGCAACAATCCATGTACTGGTTTGTCGGCAGTGGTTAAGTAATCTTAATTGATCCTCTGCGGACATAGTCCAGCCGGTTGGATTGTTAGGAGAATTAATGAGCACTGCTTTTGTCTCGTGAGTAATTGCAGAGAGTAATCTTTCCAAATTGAGAGTCCATTTCTTATTTTCCACTTCGAGTGAAATAACAGAGACGTTAGCTCCGCAAATTCGAAAAGTTTCAGCAATATTTGGCCATGATGGCTGTATTGATACAACCTGATCTCCTGAAGAGACAAGTGCCTGTGCCACTATCGCTAACCCATTCATTCCAGAGGCTGTTACAGTTAAATTTGATACTGGAATTTCAAGATTATAAACTTTGGAGTAATATTGACTGATTTCTTCTCGTAATTCTATTTTTCCACTATTTGGTTGATAAAAATGATCTCCACTCTTTAACGCCTTTGAGACTGCATTAATTGCTATCTCCGAAGTGGGCCAGCAACCTTCTCCAAACCACAGTGGAATAATCCCATCAATACTATACGCCTGTTCAGAAATTTCTCTGATTAAGCTGGGTGCCAACCCAGTAGTACGTTCACTTAGATGTTTTTCCAAAGTTTTGGTTTCCTTCCTGATGTGGTCAACAAAGTGACGCCTTTGCCGCTTGAATCTCTAAATCAAAGCGACTAAATAATTGATCTAGGTCAGATATTAAATATTTAGTAATTGGCACTTCTTTCTTAAATTTTCTAATTCTTAGCCGAACTTTAGAGAGTATAAAAAAATTAAACTATTTTGGGCGTAAGAGCCATAACTAATAATACAAAAATATAAAATTAATTGTTTTAAGATTTTTCTAGAACCTTAAATGAATGTTAGGATTTTAAAAGTGACTGATCACTTTAAAGGTCTACTGATAACTACCTTTGGTGTGTTACTAGTTGTACCGGATTCACTCTTTGTAAGGTTGATTGATGCCAATCCAATGGTTACGGCTTTTTGGCGAGGTATAATTGCGGGTGGTTTTATTCTTGCTGGATTGCTATTATTTCAAGGCCTGTCGGGTTTCAAGGGCATTTTAAAAAGTGGAAAACCAGGATTAGTTTACACTTTTCTTATAGGTTCCACGGCACCCGCTTTTGTATTGGCTGTTACTAATACTAGTGTGGCAAACGTAGTTTTCATTTTTGCCACTATACCAGTTTTTGCATCTATTTTTAGTTTAATTTTTTTGAAAGAACCTATTCGGCGGCATATGGTTATAACTATTTTCTTTGTTTTGATTGGTTTGGGAGTAATAGCTTATGGATCGGGTTACTCAGAGGTAGCTTCATGGGAGGGGGATCTATGGGCACTTTATGTTTCTGTGGCTTTTGCTGGAGCCTTAACCGCTGTACGCCAAGTTAAAGAAATCTCTATGATACCGGCTATCCCAATCGCATATATTGGATCAGCTGTTTTGATTGGTTTATTTTATTTACCTCTTCAAGAGTTCAAACAAGATTGGTATTTATTTCTTGGACACGGTATTTTTATCGCTGGTGCTACATGTCTGCTTACTTTGGGACCTCGGTTTTTGAGTTCTCCTGAGGTTTCATTGCTTATTTTATTAGAGTCAGTACTTGCCCCAATTTTAGTGTGGTTGGTCTTAGGAGAATATCCTGGAGAATGGGCGATTGCAGGTGGAACATTGGTTATTCTAACATTAATCGTTTCCAACATTATATTAAGCTGTAGTGGAGAAAGGTAATAGAGTTCAAATAGGTTTTGGCGGTTAGCTAAAAATATTAAGGATGGTTCAGTAATATGTCTGATCAATACTTTTAACGGTCATCCATTTTAACCCTTACAAACTGACAGCATAAAACAATCTGGTTTAGAACTCGTAAAAGGTATGGAAGTTTTTTAAATCAAGGATATAAGGCTAAATTTTACTTTAAAACCAAGTCCATTAATTTATAGAAGCTAGAGTTATTTCTTTTTAAAATAGTCCCAACTTAATGATAGTAGAGCAACTTATGACGAATTTCTCTTATCCAAATTATCCACCACAAAATGGATATATGACAGAGACTTCAATGTTAAAATACATAAGTTTCGCTATGAAAGAAAAAATATTTCCTGAAAATGCCTATAGAGTTGCTCAAATCATTTCTCTTTCTGCGTCAAACGATATTAAAAAACCAATCCAGTTTTGGCAATTGTACTCCGTACTGGGGAGAGGTCGGATAATAGGTATCGTAAAACGATTCTACGAGCGAGTTTATGATGACGAAAAATGGTTCAGTTCAGTTTTTTCACGGATTGGTCCAATAAATCATCACGTCAATACACAATCTGCAATGTGGTTGGATGTTATGGGTGGTGGCTTTGCTTATCATGGAGGTGAGTATAGATTGAACTTCCACCATAAACACAATGCTTATGAGTTAATGAATTCTCATGGTGCAGAGCGCTGGTTAAAGCTGATGAGGCTAACATTAGATTCCTCCGAACAATATATGACGGAAGATCCGCGCGTCAGATGTTCTATAAATACTTTTTTAAGTCATTTTATGAAAAAATATGCAGTTGATTTTGGTTTTGATACTGATGGTATATTTGGGGATACCAACCCACCCTTAAGACGTAAAGTGAACTTTTTAAATATGACTTCAGATGCTATTGAGGCACTAACTGAACACGAATTAAGGGATGCCCTTGTAGGGAGGGGTGTTAAGGGGATAGAAAATGATGACAAAGCAGCTTTAGTAAATAAAGCCTTAAGTTTATAAAACTATTTCTAAATAAAAGAACAAAGATAAAACTCCATTAGAATTGACCTCTCAGCAAGGGACGAGTTAAGCATGTTGGTCCACCTTCGCATCCAATGCAAAGTTCGTTTCCATCAAACACGTCAACTTTGATACCAGCTTGAATCAAAGCATTTCTAGTTTTTGGTAAACCGTTTAGCATAAGGCAGTCACCTGGTGCCATGGCTAAAATATTGGTGCTAAGGGTATTGCTTTTTTTGAACTCTTCATAGGGAGCCTCAATTAACTTAAATCCTTTAACCTCTAGTAACTTCAATAAGCTCACGGGCAATAATGGCATACACACCAATGCAATGTGTGTGTGAACAAGGCTGATTAAGGACATAAGATGCAAACAGGCAGCAGCTCCAAGGTAGACTGGTAAATCGAAAATATGTACATCAATTCCCATAGGGGATATAATTTCCTTTAGTTGTTCGGCTCCAATATGATTTGTTCGGAACCCTCGACCAATTAAAAAAGTTTTCTCATCCAACCATAGTGTGTCGCCAGCTTCAGCGCGGCCAGCACCTTCCACAGTGCCAATAATGCTAATGCCGATGCTTTTATAGAAATCGCTATGTAATTTTTGTTCCCCTTCTCTAAGAGGCTTTCCAGGAGACATAAGTAAGGCACCAGAGGGGGTCATAAGTGATGCGTCGTAAGTAAAAATCGCATCTGCAATCCCTTTATCATTCTCTGGCATCCAGTAAATCTCTGTTCCTGACTTTTCTAACTTTTTGACAAACTCTTTATGTATGTTAGGAATTTTTGTAGGATTAAAGTTTTTCCCGTAATGCCATAAAGTTGGGTCTGCATTTATAATTGAAGGTCCAGGCTTTTTTACAGCTACCTTACGCAGTGTCGCTGTCATAGATGAAACACCAAACACTACTCGTTCCCCTGGACGCGATCTAAGAAACTGGCATTTTTATTGCAAAGATGTAGAGCATTTTTTGCTGTAATCGCAGTGCAGAATTCGCCATGTAGACTAGCTATTGCCATATTGTGGACAAGGTCTGGATCATAATCGGTTCCGTCGTGGCCTATACTGTTCACTGTTGCGCAGGCGTCATGCACTAGATAGGTATCAAATCCCATATTACCTGCCATTCGAACAGTGGTTTCGATACATATGTTGGTAAAAAAACCCATGACAACTAAACGTTGAATGCCCGCCCGTCGTAAGTCTAGCTCTAAAGAGGTACCAATAAATCCACTGTTTACATCCTTTTCGATAACAATATCTCTGTCTTCTGGTTCCATTCCGTAAAGCTGTTGACCACTTTTGAGACTTAATTTTAGGGGAGATTCTAATTCTCTCGAATTATGTTTGGTAAAAGCAACTTGTCGTTCAGACTTCCGCCATTCCTTTAATATCAAACGAATGTTGTCTTCGGCACCAGGATTATTGCGCCTGCCATTTTCTCCACCATAGTAATTAGTGTCATTAATGCCTTTTTGGACATCAACCAAAAGCAAGGCAGTCGAATTATTAAACTTTAGGATCATATTTAAACCTTTTTAAACCCATATTCCCTTAAGTGATTAATTTAGAATTTATAGAGTGTATAATAATTTTGGTGAGATTTATATGAATTTTTCTAAAATAAACTCTGAAACTTGTTTTAGACCTAAGGATTCTACTTTTTTATGATTCACGTTCTCTTTTCCCGCTTTTTATTGACCATTAGTGGTTTGAGTTTGGTGGTTTTATTTTTAAGATTTCCTATTGAATATTTCTTGAAATTATTAATATATATAATGCATATATATTTACTTTGAGGTTAACATGAAATTTTTTTCTATATTTTTATTTGCAATATCACTTTTAGCGTCGTCAGCCTTTTCTGATGTAAGGATATATGGAGTTTGGGAAAATAAAGATCAAAAAATTAGACTAGATATTTTAGATGGATTTAAGGCAGGGCAAGGGCCAATTCTGCAAATTAAAGAAGACGGTAGTATTGAATCTGGAAGCTGGAGTGAAAAAAATGGTGAAATCAAAGTTAAACTTGGTTATAACTCTTACACATTAGCGGTTGATAGTGATTCAAAAGTGTTTCTCAATCCCAGTTATGGTGACGGAGTGGCTTTTACAAAAACTAAACCTAAAGATAGCTCCCAATCAGTTACTCTTAAAGATAACCCCAATGCATTCATTGATAAATTAATTAGCAATCAATGGGTTGCTTCTGAAGATGGATCGACCGCTACATTTAAACCAACATTTTCTTCAGAATCAGGTGTAATCGAATACTCAAAGGCTGATGGGAGCTTAGAAAATCTTAATTCTTGGGCTACTTCTTCAGGGGTTCTTAAGATTGGTAGATCGGTAATTGTAGAAGCTCGGGCTAGTGATAATTACTTTATTGGTTTAGACGAACGCGATCGTTTTGTTGTTTTCAGGTTCTTAAAAAAGGCAGAAGCCTTAGTTTCCACTGACATTACAAAACAAAGGGAAGAGTTTTTTAACCAGCTATTATCTGGTGACTGGGGTACGATATATTATGGAAAGTTGCGCACTCATAAATTTAGGCCAATTTTTGGTGATCTTAAAGGTGTAAAACTTACAGTACAAAATAATAAACTGTCAGCTAACAAGGTTTGGGAATATTCTCCAGCGACTGGAGCAATAAAAGTTGGATACACCGAATATGTTGGGGCTCTAGTCGTAAGTGGAACGCTAGCATTAATTGAAGACAATGGTGACCAAGAATTCTATAGCAGATTATCAGAGCCCAATATTAAAAGATATACGCTTGGAGATGTGACAGAGCTTTCGCTTAATGAAAAATCAACTGCGAAAATAAAGCAAGCGTTATCTAATCAATTTCAAAGGGACGATTACTTTTTCTCCTTCGAATTTAATGACGATAATAGAACTGGTTTCGTCCACAAGTGGAGATCAGAGCCTTTCACAATTACTGGTGAGACCTTTAAAGATAAGCTTATAGGAAAAGCTGAAAAACTTTATAGGGTTGAGGACTTTATTATATTTGAAGAAGGTAAGGTCTTTAAAATTGATGTGTCTCCCTCTAGATTAAGACCTAAAACTAACGAGGAAGTAGTGGAGGATGTTAAGTCTCAAGAAAAACTTAAGAGTGAGGTATTGTCTCAAAGCTTAATTGTGAGGATTCTAAAAAAAGATGGTAATACAATTGATGTTAAACTTCCGATTAATGACTTCTCATTAGTATCTAATATTTCAATAATAAATGAATAGAGATCATTAATTAACCTTAATTGTTTTGACCAATACGATCGTAAACATCTTCATAGCGAACTATATCGTCTTCTCCAAGGTAGCTGCCGAGTTGCACTTCAATGATAACTAATTCGTGATCTGTGGTGTTTTCCAATCTGTGCTTGGTTTGTTTGGGAATGTAAGTCGATTGATTAACAGTTAATATTAATGTTTCCTCACCATTAGTTACCGCTGCTTCTCCCGCGACAACTACCCAATGTTCTGATCTATATTGATGAAGTTGTAGAGAGAGTTTCCCTTTTGGGACTACAATAATCCTTTTTACCTTATAGCCTTCTTTTACAGATAAAACTTCGTAACGACCCCACGGCCTATGGCCAATTTCTAATTCAGTATTAATGGTCAATTAACCTATTCCTATATTTTTCTCACAAAATTCACTCATAGGTCTATTTAGACTTTATCTACTATGATCTCTAAGTTACTAATAATCTATGCCCGATATCAAGTCCCTCTTTGTTACCAGAATATATCACGCTACTTTAAAAGAGTTTGGTGTGGCAATTGATCCTGATGAGCTTGAAGCCATCTGCCTCTCGGTTTCAGAAGATGACGAAGCTGGTCAGCAGTGGTGCGAAGACAATAAGTTTCCAGGGTATACTAGCTACGCCTCACTTGCTGATTTAGACTGGCGGTTTCCAATTTTTAAGGATTTGATAAAAACACTTAACAAACATGTAGCTAATTTTGCCAAAGATTTACAATTTGATTTAGATAATAAAAAAATTAAATTAGATTCTATTTGGATTAATATCTTACCAGAAGGTGGTGTGCATACATCACACCTTCATCCACATAGTGTGATTAGTGGAACGACTTATGTAAAGATGCCCGAGGGGACTAGTGCAATAAAGTTCGAGGACCCAAGACTCCCCATGATGATGGCAGCACCTGGACGAAAAAAAAATGCTAGGTCTGAATTATCTAATTTTGTTTATATAAAACCTTCCGTTGGAGAGGTCTTGTTATGGGAAAGCTGGTTACGTCATGAGGTTCCCATGAATATGTCTGACGAAGAACGGATTAGTATTAGTTTTAACTATGGGTGGAGTTAAACGTTGTAAGACAAACTAAGATAGATTTTAATAAAACTCTAGATCTCTAAAGGAAAGTGGCAAAGGACTTCTCTACCATCAGATAAGGTTTTTATAGATGGAGGATCAAACTTACATTTTTTTTGTACATACTTGCATCTCGTATGAAACTCGCAACCGGGTGGTCTATTGGTCAGGCTAGGAATCTCACCTTCAATAGACAGTAATTTCCTTCGTTTTTTGGGATCAGGTTGAGGTATTCCATTAACTAAAGCTTCTGTGTAAGGGTGAGCAGGTTTATCAAAAATCTTGTCTGAATCCCCAGTTTCTATTAAACGTCCTAAATACATTATAGCGAGTTTATCACTTATGTGCCGCACTACTGGTAGGTTATGGCTTATAACAAGGTAAGCAATTCCATGTTCATCCTGCAGGTCATTCATTAGGTTTAGAATTTCACCTTGAACAGAAACATCAAGGCCAGCTGTTGGCTCGTCGGCAATAATGAACTCAGGATTTAGAGCCAATGCCCTAGCCACGCCTACTCGGCGAGCTTGACCTCCGGACAGTTCATGTGGATAGCGTGATAAAAAATTTTCTGGCAAACGGACGGTATCGCAAAGTCTTTTGGCCTCCTCATCAAAATTTTTATCTATTCCATGGATTTTAAACGGTTCTATCATCAAAGACCGAACCGTTTGTCTTGGGCTTAGTGAACCAATAGGATCTTGAAACATCATTGACATGTTACGCCTAAGTGGTTTGAATTCTCTGGATGTAAGTTGACACAAATCAAGACCATTGTATTCAACAGAGCCAGATTTAGCTCTAACAAGACCGAGTATGGCTCGACCTAGGGTAGTCTTTCCTGATCCGCTTTCTCCAACCAAACCTAAAGTTTCTCCGCGTTCTAATGTTAAGGAAGCATTAAAAACTGCATCAACATAAGGTTTGTTAATGCCTTTTAGTTTTGCTTTCAATTTGGTCATAATAGGGAATCGAACTTGAATATTCTTAACGTTTAAAAGATGTATCTCATCTTTATGAGAAAAACGTTCTGAGTTTACTTTTGTTTTAGTAACCTTTTTAGGGTTGGTTGGAGTTTGGGCTTGTGTACTTTTTGGATCTAAAAGGTGGCATTTAGCGAAATGGTTTGAGCTTGATATTTGATGGTTTTTGGGTCGTTCTATGTGACAGTTTTGTACTGCTAATTCACATCTTGAAACAAATACGCACCCTTTTGGTTTGACGTGCAAATCTGGAATATCTCCAGGAATAACTGATAAAGTGCGAGTCTTTTTATTTTCTCTGGCAGGGTCACATGCGAGAAGAGCTTGAGTGTATGGGTGGCTCGGATTGCTATAAATTTCCTGAATTTTTCCGCTCTCTAAAATTTCTCCAGCGTACATAATAATAACTTCATCACAAAGCTCTGCTATCAACCCTAGATTATGGGATACCACCATAATAGTGGTGTCTGTTTCTTTTTGTAGTTCCCTAATTAAATGAATTATTTGTGCTTCCATTGTTACATCAAGTGCCGTGGTAGGCTCGTCTGCGATGAGTAGAGATGGCTCGACTAACATTGACATTGCTATACCAGCACGCTGACGCATACCCCCACTGAATTGATGAGGGTACTGATCTATTCTGCTTTCAGGATCTGGAATGCCAACACGACGCATCATAGCGATTGCTTTTTCCCGTTTCTCTTGTCTTGAAAGCTTATTTTTTCGATACATAATATCGTTCATTTGCTCTCCGTAGGTGAGTACAGGAGCTTGGGAGGTCATAGGGTCCTGGAAAACCATAGAGATTTTTTCACCTCGAATACCTCTTATTGTATCTTTATTTGCTTTTAGTAGATCCATACCATTAAAGTTTGCTGTACCAGATTTTATGATAGCATTTTGGGCTAACAGCTGTGTTATTGTCCATATTACTGTACTTTTTCCTGAGCCGCTCTCACCAACGATACCAACGATTTTTCCTTTTGTTATAGAAAAGTTTATATCTCGTAGAGCATGAACTCGACCAAGTGGGGTACGAAAATCAACATT
The DNA here is from genome assembly GCA_002697345.1 of Paracoccaceae bacterium. GTDB lineage: Bacteria > Pseudomonadota > Alphaproteobacteria > Rhodobacterales > Rhodobacteraceae. The sequence continues at coordinate 36,845 of NZVE01000087.1, forward strand.
AAGGTTTTTGACATCAAGAAGCTTTGTCACCTTTTATTTTCCTTTCCGTAACCTTGGGTCAAAAACGTCTCGGAGAGATTCACCTAAGAATGTAAAACCCANAGTTGTTAGTATTAAAGGAATACCACCGGCTATNACAATCCAGGGTGTTGTTCTAATAATTAGATAGCCTTCGTTTAAAATTGTTCCCCAGCTTGCAGTTGGAGGTTGNACNCCAAGGCCAAGGAAACTTAACCCNGCCTCTATGGTTACGACTACTGGGACATCCATTGCAGCTAAAATGAGTAGGGGGCCNANTACATTAGGCATGATATGTATTGCAAGAANCCTTTTCATACTGGCCCCTAGTGATTGTTCCGCNAGGATAAATTCTGTATTTTTAANTGAAAGNGTGCTCGTCCTTGCTAACCTGGCGTAACCTGGAATAGATGTAATAATTACGATAGTCATAACGAGACTTAGGCTTGGCCCAAGTAGTGCTACAGCGGCAAGAGCAAGCACAATTGTTGGAAACGAACGAATTGCATCAAAAAGTAACAGGAGCATATTATCCAACCATAAAGGGCCATATCCAGCGATCATGCCAAGTGTTAAACCAACTACCAGTGATACGGAGACCCCTATTGCAGCAACCTGTAAGGCAACACGTCCACCATATAACACTCTTGTATAGGTATCCCGACCTAACTGGTCTGTACCTAGGAAATTATCGAAAGATGGGCCAGCCAATCGGTTTGCTATGTCCATTGTAAATGGATTATGTGTTGCAAATAAAGGGGCAAAAACAGCACTTATGACAATAAGAAGAACAAGTGTTAAACCTAGTACGCCCATTGGATTACGTAAAAAAAGTACCAACTTTTCAGGTAAAATAATATCTGGAAGAGACAGCTTTGTTTTCTTTTTTTGGATTTTCATGAAATGCTCACAGTGTATCTCTCACGCGAGGGTCTAACCATGAAACAATAAGGTCAGCAATCAAGGTGACAATGACATACATGCCAATTGTAATTAATACGGCACCTTGGATTACCGGGAAGTTCCGGGCAAGCACCATATTGTAGATAATTTTCCCAATACCTGGTCTGGAAAAAATAATTTCTGCAAATACTGTTCCAGATAATAACGCTCCGAAGCCAACACCAATTAGAGTGATAGTCGGTAAAATAGCTACTTTGAGCGCATATCTAAATATTATGGTTCTACTTTTTAAACCAAAAGCATTCGCCGACCGTATATAGTTTTCGCTCATTACTTCGAGCATTGAAGCTCTTACCATACGTGCTAAATAACCTACCCACCCAAGACCTACTGCAAATGCTGGTAGAATTAAGTGATATATTTGATCGCCAAAATCACCTGGCTCTCCAGCCCCAATAACAGGCAACCACTTTAATCCAACAGAAAATATTAAAATAGCCCATATGGAAACCAAAAATGAAGGGATTGCTATAGTTCCAACCGATACTATTCCTGTAATTTTATCTAGTAATGAGTTTGGTTTTACAGCAGATAAACATCCCAAAGGAATACCTATCAACGCAGACCAACCAATCGCTGTGATAGCGAGCACAATAGTATAGGGAAGCTGCTCTGATAAAATCAATAGAACACTTCTATTGGAAAAGAGGTCATTGCCAAGATCACCTTTGATTACATTTCCAATAAAAATAACAAATTGATGATATAGAGGTTTATCGAGATGCATTCTTGCCGCGTACTCGGCTTGTATTTCAGGTGTTGCACGTGGCCCGAGAGCGATACTAATTGGATCTCCAGGAATTGAATGAAGTGTTATGAATAGCGCTAATATCGCTAGAAACACGATTAACACGGACAGTAATATTCGTTTTAATAGGTAAGACCACATATATAATAAAAGTTTTATAAGAATTTACGGCTAGAGCCAAGACCCCAGCCGTAAGAGTTTCCTTATGCTTCTTTAAACGCGCCTACAATCATTTCTGCTGTTGGAGAGAAATGAGGACTAAGAGAGGATTTATGTATGAAAACCTCTGGTTCGTGAGTTAGGTAAACATATGCACCCGTTTCATCCATAATTTCTTGCATCCGTGTGTAAATTGCTTCCCGTTTTCCAGTATCTGTTTCGGCTACACCTTTTGCAAACAAGTCTTCGAATTCATCAGATGACCAACGTTCCCAATTCCATATCCCAACTTGACCGCGAACAAACCACTGAAATGGCTCGTATGGGTCAGGACCTGAGCTATAACGCATAATCCAAAGCTCAAGTTCTTTCCAGGTGTCCCCTTTCTTTTCTTGACCCATATCCCAAAATGGTCCGCCATCTAAAGGAATTATTTCAACAGTTATTCCTATAGCTGCCAAATTGGCTTGAATTATTTGTGCTGTCAGCATTCGCTCTTGGTTATTTAGAGTTCGCAGTGTCAATTTTAATCCAGACACACCTGCTTCTCCAAGTAGAGCTTTTGCTTTAGTTGGATCGTATGAATAACCGGCTTTATCTCTCCTGCCAGTTAAGCCAGGACAAACAACACCGTATGATTGTTCTGCTGTTCCTGAGTACGCTCCCTGTACCACAGCGCTGGCATCGACAGCATGCTGAATGGCTTGCCTTACTCTTATGTCCTTGAGTTTTGGATGGTCAGTATTCATCCCCATCCACATGTACTGGAGTGCTCCGGCAACTGTTAAGCTGGAGTTTGCAGGAATGTCTTTGAGATATCTAGCATAAGTGTCTGCACTTACTTTCGCAATATCAAGTTCTCCAGCCTCATAAGCAAGAGCGGCCGCTGAGGACTCGGTTACAAAAAGGCAATCAATATTTTCGTAAGCGGGTTTTGCTCCGTTCCATTCAGGATTAGATCGAAGTTTCAATACTTGCCCCGGTCTATGCTCTGATATTAAATATGGACCACAAGACGCAGGTTGTTCGGTTGTAAACTTCCCTCCTGCAGCTTCGACAGCTTTTTTACAAATTATAATTCCAGTTCCAGATGCAAGTGTGGTGTTCATGAAGGGAGCAAATGGTTGATTGAGAACTATTGTTCCACTGTATTTATCTTTAATTTCGACATGATCATATGCTACATAGTCACCTTTCCATTCACTCACAGCTTCCCTATCATAGCTGTAAGCAACGTCTTCAGTGGTTACTTCGCCAAAGCCATTAGTCCACATCATACCTTTTCGAAGAGTGAAGTCGATATGTGTTGCATCACGAGCAACTATACTATCTACGTGAGGACTTGGTATCCATCCACCATCTCTACCGTAATGGACTAGTGCAGGCATTAGAGCCCAATTTACGTCACAAGGTGGACTTCCTCCTACAAAATACCCTGGGTCTAAGCTATCTAATTCACGCTCAAACTGGATTTTTAATGTAGCCCCATCAGCTGCATATGCTATTCCCGGAAACTTTCCGAGCGCAACTCCAGCAATGCCTGTAAAAGCTATTGTCTGAAGTAATTGACGTCGTGTTTGTAAAATTTTATTCATTTTATCCCCTCAAATTTATTAAATTATAATAAGATTTTGGTCATTGTGATCTAGAAGTCAATATAAAAATATATATTTTATATATAATTTATATAATATATCTTTTATTAATTTGAGATATCTCTTATGTGTAATCTACTTCCTCACCTATAAAAAGAAAACTATTCAAACTTTAAGGAATACGAAATGAAAATTATTGAAAATTTCCCAAACAAAATTGAAGTTTTAGATCCAATTTTTATTGAACTTTCTGATGGGGTTCGATTGGCTGCTAGGATATGGTTGCCCACCGATGCGCCTGATAAGCCTGTCCCAGCAATTCTTGAATATTTACCCTATAGGAGACAAGATGGAACAGCTGATAGAGATGCAACAACTCACCCCTACTTCGCTGGGCATGGATATGCTTCAGTCAGAGTCGACATGCGTGGTTCAGGAGACTCAGAAGGGGTTCTGTTAGGTGAGTATTTAAAGCAAGAGCAAGATGATGGTATTGAAATAATTAACTGGATTACTCAACAAAAATGGTGCTCAGGTAATGTTGGAATGATTGGAATATCATGGGGTGGTTTTAACGGATTACAAATTGCTGCGAGGCAACCTGAAGCCTTGAAAGCCATAGTTTCAATATGTTCTACTGATGACCGGTATGCAGATGATATCCATCATATGGGTGGATGTTTGTTAAACGATAATGCTGCATGGAATAGCTATATGTTCTCACTCAATACAACTCCTCCAGATCCAAATATAGTTGGAAATAAGTGGCATGATTTGTGGGTTGGTCGTTTGAAAGGAAGTGGTTTATGGTTGAAAGACTGGATGGAACATCAAACACGTGATGAGTTTTATAAACATGGTTCTGTTTGTGAAGATTACGATAAGATTCAAGCTGCTGTATATGCCGTGGGTGGATGGGCGGATGGATATTCGAACTCTGTCTTTAGGTTGCTTTCAAATTTGAAATCTCCCTGTAAGGGTTTAATAGGTCCTTGGGCACATAAATATCCACATTTTGCAGAGCCAGGGCCCGCAATTGGTTTTCTTCAGGAATGCCTGAGATGGTGGGATTATTGGCTGAAAGATATAGATACTGGGATTATGGAGGAAGAACCTTTAAGGTGTTGGATACAAGATCCTATAGCACCAAAGACATATTATAAAGAAAGACCTGGTAAGTGGGTATCGGAAGCAAACTGGCCGTCAGCAAACACAAAAGATCTGACTTTGAAATTTAGTTCAGGACAACCATCCCTTAGCTCGTCAGTGGTTCATAAAGAGGCTGACGATTTTTCTATAAATTCGCCAATGACCGTTGGCCTAATGGCAGGGCAGTGGTGTCCACATGGATTAGATCCAGATGGTCCTGGAGATCAGCGACCTGAAGAGGCAGGTTCGATAGTTTTTGATACTGACACTTTAAAAGAGCCTTTGGATATTCTGGGTGCTCCCGTGATAATGTTGGACCTATCTAGTGATAAATCAGTTGCAATGATAGCAGTGTGCCTATCAGAGGTTTTATCAGATGGGAGTGTGACTAGAGTAAGCTACGGTTTGCTAAATTTAACGCATCGGAACAGCAGTGAAACACCTGAGCTTTTGGAGCCTAAGAAGACCTACTCTGTTAAAGTTCAATTAAATGAGGCTGGGCATAGTTTTGGTGTTGGCAACCGAATTCGCGTAGCAATCTCGAGTATATATTGGCCAATCGCGTGGCCGTCACCTGAGAGAGCCACCATAACCATTTCAAAGCACGCTAGTAAAATTATTTTACCAACTCGCCCTATTCGAGAAAGTGATACACAATTAGTACCTTTTTCTGATCCAGAGTGTGCACAGCCATTAGATAAAACAGTACTTAGACCCTCGGAATATAAGTGGGATATCAATAGAGATATGCTATCTGGAGTAGTAACTCAGCATCAGTGGTTTGATGAAGGGAAAGTTGTATATAATCTCCATAAGGGATGGACTGTTTCATCTACACATGATGAGTACATGTCTATTCACCCTGATGACCCATTATCAGCCAAACTAGACATAACCTGGTGTGAACTTTTTGAACGTGACGCTTGGGAAGTTTCATCTAAAACTCGAACAATCATCACCTCTACCTCAACTCATTTTCATGTCGAAGCTAGTTTGGAGGCGCGACAGGGTGAGGAGCTTGTACATAGTGAAACTTGGTCTCAAGACTTTCCTCGAAACCACAATTAAATCAGGTATTACTGCCTAAGCTTAGTTTGGAGAAAACGATAATGAGCGCTGAACCAATAACTCAAAATTATAAAAGTTCTGTTGATGATAGGGAGTTGGTATGGGTTCCGCTTTCTGATGGGCGAAAACTTGCTGCGAGAATAGTATTACCAAAAAATGCGAGTGAGGATCCAGTGCCGGTAATTTTAGAGTATTTACCTTACCGCCGTCGGGATGGGACGAGGGCTCGGGATGAGATAAATATGTACTGGTTTGCAGCTAATGGATATGCTTTTGTCCGTTTAGATATTAGTGGAACTGGTGACTCAGATGGCCTTGTGGAAGATGAATATGTAAAGCGAGAACAAGATGATGGTATTGAGGCGATCACATGGTTGGCTTCCCAGGGTTGGTGTAGTGGGTCGGTCGGAATGATTGGAATTTCCTGGGGTGGCTTTAATGGGTTACAGATTGCTGCAAGAAGACCACCTGCTCTAAAAGCGGTTATTAGTTTATGCTCTACGGTTGATCGTTACAATGAAGATGTGCATTTTATGGGAGGATGTCTTTTAAACGATAACATGGATTGGGGGAGTGCTTTTTTTACTTTCGGTGCTCTTCCACCAGATCCCAAGATGGTGGGGGACAAAAAATGGAAGCAGATGTGGAAGACGCGTATTGATGGATTAGACTTATATCCGGCTCTGTGGGTGGAGCATCAACGCAGAGATGCATTTTGGAAGCATGGCTCAGTTCAAGAAGATTATGATTTAATTCAGTGTCCAGTTTTAGCAGTAAGTGGGTGGGCTGATGGTTATCCAACTGCAGTTTTCAAGCTTATTGAAAACTTGAATACACCATCTAAAGGAATAATTGGTCCATGGGGGCACAAATACCCTAATCAAGGAGTTCCAGGGCCAGCGATTGGTTTCTTACAAGAATGTAAACGATGGTGGGATCACTGGTTAAAAGATATAGATACTGGGGTAGACAAAGATCCTGATATGCGATTGTTTTTACAAGATTCCAAAAGGCCCGCGCCTCACTTTGATGCGCGGGAAGGGCGTTGGTTAGGTGTTCCATCTTGGCCGTCTAAAAGTATCAAGGAAGACACATATTTTTTCAATGGTAATAGACTGTCATCTATACAAGACGAAACTACGATTAACATACAATTGACGGTATCCTCCCCTCAAACGACAGGGATTTATGGTGGTGAATGGTGTGCATACGGTTTAGGGAAAGTTGCACCCGAGTTACCTCTTGATCAACGAGAGGATGACTCAGGCTCTCTTATATTTGATGGTGACCCTTTACTAAAAGCGATTAGTATAGTGGGAGAGGGAAGGGTTAGACTGAATATATCTTCAGACGTTCCTCAAGCATTAATTGCAGTTCGATTAAATAACATACATCCAAATGGTGCTGTTGAACGAATTTCGTATGGGGTTCTTAACCTTTCCCATAGAGAGAGTGATGAAAACCCAGATCCTTTAACGCCAAACAAGTTTTACGAAGTGACAGTCAGATTAAAGGGCGTAGCACAGGTTGTTCCAAAAGGACATCAGCTGCGAATTTCTGTTT
>NZVE01000088.1 GCA_002697345.1 Paracoccaceae bacterium
TGGATTAGTTTGAAGTTCTCTTTTTATAGTAGTAGGAACAGTTGGCAAACCATTTTTAAGAGTAACCTCTACAGATTTATATCGATTTATCAGTTCTATATTTTCTGGGTCAACACTCAATGCAAATTCTGCATTAGCAAGCGTATACTCATGGCTACAATAAACAATTGTTTCTCTAGGTAACTCCAGTAATTTAGAAATACTATTATACATTTGTTCGGCCGACCCTTCAAATAATCTACCACAACCCATTACAAATAGTGTATCACCTGTAAAAATAGTTTCTTCAGATTTTAGATAGAAATTCAACATATCGAGCGTATGACCTGGCGTTTCTAAAACCCTTACGTGCTCTCCTGAAAACTCAAATTGATCACCTTCTGAGAGGCCCACATCAACATATTCAATTGATTTTGGACCAAAAACTTTAGCGCCCGTCTGTTTTTTTAAATCTGACAATCCATCTGTGTGATCACCGTGATGATGGGTTATCCAGATTTGAGTTAACGACCAACCCATTTCTTTTAAAGCGTTTAGGTAGCCAGTAGAATTACCAGCATCAACCGCAACAGTCTCTTTTGTTTTCGTGTCATGCACTAAAACACCATAATTATCAGAACCATATTTGAACTGATGATATTGAAATTTCATGAAGTCTCTCCTAGGTATGACTAATTTATTTATACTCTGAGTGCTGGAAGACCAACACCAGTCGCTTCAAACCCACCATCGGCAGCAATTAGTTGGCCGGTTACAAAGCTAGCTTTTTCTGAGGCTAAGAAAACAATCAGGTTAGCTATTTCATCTTCCGAGCCATACCTATTTAAAGGTATAGCGTCATGATACGCGTCAATAATGGCTTGGGTATGTACTGCCAAAGCAAGTTTTGTTCTAACTGGACCAGGTGCCACACAATTACTTCTGATATTAAACTCACCTAACTCAACGGCTTGTTGTTTCGTCAACTGAATTACAGCGGCCTTAGACGTACCATACGCTATTCTGAGTGTAGATGCTCTAAGACCAGAGATTGAAGCTATGTTAACGATTGATCCCTTACTTTGTTTGAGAAGAGGAATTGCGAATTGACTACAAAGAAAAACCCCATCAAGATTAGTTGACATTATCCGTCGCCATTTTTTGAAATCTACATTCTCAATTGGATCAAACTCGGCAACACCCGCATTATTGACAATACAGTCCAGCCTACCCATTTCTTCTTGGACGCAACCCATCATATTCTTTACTTCAGTCTCAACTGAAACATCACAAACTATTGGATATGATCCCTTCAGCCTTTCGGATTCTACGAGTAACTGATCTGCATCTCTATCCACCATTACAACTTTATAGCCTTCGCTTATAAATAATTTTGAGGTAGCAAGACCAATTCCTCGTGCCGCTCCTGTAACAAGACTTACTTTATTAACCATGGCTCGTACTTTCCTTAATCTTAACGCATTATGAAAGGGTTTTCAGTTGAAGTTTGTTGAGCAATCCAAACTGATTTAACTTGTAAAAATTCTTTTATCGCATCTTTGCCGCTTTCTCTGCCTTCACCGCTTCTCTTATAACCACCAAACGGTGACGTGAAGCTGACAGCACGATAGGTGTTCACCCATATTGTTCCCGCACGAAGTTTCTCTGACATACGGAGTGCTCGCCCTATATCATTCGTCCAAACGCCAGCGGCCAAACCAAAATCAATATCATTTCCAATTCTTACTGCATCTTCTTCTGTGTCAAACGGAATAACAGAAAGTACTGGACCGAAAACTTCTTCTTGAGCTATTCGCATTTCATTTGTTACGCCAGTGAAAATAGTTGGTTCAATAAATTGTCTTCCTCTGGCTCCTGGCCCAGTATATGGCCTACCACCTAAAACACATTTGGCATTTTCTTTTTTTGCTATCTCTATGTAATCTATTATTTTTTGGTACTGAGGTTGAGTGGTAACTGGGCCGACATGTGTTTCCGTCGACATTGGGTCACCAATTTTCGCCTCTTTTGCCACATTAATTAATCTTTCGACAAACTTATCATGAATAGATTTTTGAACTAACAGTCTGGATCCAGCGATACAAGTTTGGCCAGTTGCAGCAAATATTCCAGATATCGCACCCATAACAGCTGCTTCAAAGTCAGCATCCTCAAAAACAATGTTTGGGGATTTTCCACCAAGTTCAAGAGTTACTGGCATAATTTTTTTTGCAGCTGCTTCATAAATTTTTTGACCAGAAACATCTGACCCAGTAAATGCAATTTTATCTACGTTGGGATGATCTACTAATGGAGCCCCAACCTCTAAGCCAAAGCCTGTAACTGTGTTTACTACGCCTTTAGGAAAACCAACTTCTTCAATCAAATTCATAAATTCAAGAGTAGACGCTGAGGTAAACTCAGAAGGTTTAATCACAGCAGTATTCCCTGCTGCTAATGCTGGAGCAAGCTTCCACGCTAATAATAGTAACGGAGAGTTCCATGGGGTAATCATTCCAATGACCCCCAATGCTTCATATCGAGTAAAATTAAATATCCCTGGCTTGTCTGATGGTATTACTGATCCCTCAACCTTATCTGCTAAACCGCCATAGTATCGGTACCATTCAGCCAGGTACTTTGTTTGACCACCCATTTCCGCAATGAGTTTACCATTATCTCTTACTTCAATTTCTCCAAGAATTTCTGCATTTTTTTCAATTACCTCTGCCAATCTATTTAGCAGTTTACCTCTTTCAGTTGGTTTTGTTTGGCCCCAGTCCCCTTGGAATGCACTACTAGCCGCTTTTACTGCCCTATTCACATCTTCAGCATTACCCCTGGAAATTTTTGCCCATACCTCCCCAGTGTAAGGATTCTCTGTGTCAAATGACTTACCCGAAGAAGAATTAACCCACTCACCATCAATGTATAACTTATATGACTTCATTTTTTACCTCTTCAGCTTTATTATTATAAAAGGAACCAAACCTATTTAAGGACAGAGTATAATTCTTCCTGTCACTTGTCCATTTTCCAGATCGTTCATGGCATTATTTATTTCNGATAAAGGGCGCTTTTCAATNGGAATGTCTTTCAATTTNCCATCTCGATACATTTGNATTAAGGCCTTGAGCTGCGGACTGTTTCCAACATGGCTACCTCGAACGGTCATTGCCTTTTGTGGGAGCCATACTTGTGGCATTATAAAATCTCCACCGTATAGTCCAACGGTCACATATCGGCCAGTTTTTGTTAAAGAGCTAACTGCCAAATTAGCAGTTTCCTGACTTCCAAAAGTATCTATCACTCCAAATAATTTACCCTCGCACAAAGAGATCAAATCATTAACTGCGGTGTTAGTTTTCGAATTTAGAGTTTTATCGGCACCCATTTCAATCGCTGCCATCAATTTAGTATCATCAATATCAATGGCTATTATATTTTTATAACCCAAACCCTTTGCGATTGTTATAGCATTTAAACCAAGTCCACCAGTTCCTAGGACTGCCAACCATTCCCCATCTCTCAGCTTACCAAGCTTTGTTAAAGCATTATATACAGTTACCCCTGAGCACGCATATGGCGCGACCTTTGCGGGGTCTAAACCAGTAATATCAAGGACAAACTTCTCGTCTTGAACTAGAACGTGACTAGCAAAGCCTCCATTTTGATTAATTCCTATAATGTTCATATTTGTACAGTCGCTCTCCCTGTCTTCATCGCAAGCAAGACAATTACCACACCCGATCCAAGGAAATACGATAACTGACTGACCAATAGATAAATCCTTTACCCCTGGCCCAATTTCAATAACCTCTCCAGCTATTTCGTGACCAATAGTTACAGGAAGCTTTGCCCCTCTCTGCTCCATTGAGAAAGTGCCTTTTTCACCCAAGTCAAAAAAACCTTTCCTAATATGTATATCTGAGTGGCATAGACCGGATGCTGTAACCTTTATAAGCACCTCCTTACCTATAGGATCGCTTTTTACTTGATCATTTTTTTCAAAAGGTTTTCCCCATTTAACTATATCATAACTAAAAAAATTACTCATAAAAGCCTCCCAGGTTTGCTTACAACAATGTTAACAATTAAAAAATTTAAGTAAGTACTAAAAACGTTTTTAATCTAGTCTATTAGTTTATTATTCTTAATAGAAAAAAAAGGGCCCACCCCAAAACCCACTAAAAATCCACCTAAATGGGCTTGCCAAGCAAGTCCACCCTCTAACATTAGAAAAATGACAAAGTTTACAAGTATTAAACCTAGAAGAGTTGAGAAAAATGGTTTTAACGTCAAACCACTCTTCTTCCGAAAAGTAAATTCCCAGTATTGCCAAATTCCAATAAACCCAAATACTGCTCCAGATGCTCCAACCATTGGACCTATGGCAGAGGAGAAAATAGTAAAACAAATTGCACCACCAATAGCAGTAAGAAAAAACAAAACGAAAACTGACCAATCTCCAATTTTTTGACCAATAACTTTTCCTAATGACAAAAGAACTACTGAGTTCATAAGGGCGTGTATTATGCCTCCATGTAAGAAAGCATGTGATATGAACATGAGATATTTTTGACCACTGTAAATACCTTCTAAGTCCCCATTATATATAGGGTTCCAAAATGCTCCAAACATAAGAAAAATAGTTCGAAATTCTGGGATATTAATGCCATTAATCTCAGATAAGGTTGAAATTAGTTCAATAATACCAAAAGTAGAAACTAAGATTACTAATTGAAGTGATAATTGTTGTTTTTTGTGGCCAACCAAATTAATATATACTTTCAAATACTACCATGGAGTTAATACACTACTAAAGCGAAAAACCCTACTTATTATTTAATATTTTCATTATACGAGGACTAAAGTTTTCTAAATTTTCGTTGTTTAAAAGTTTTTTTTCTAAGCCTTTTCCAAGTTCAACTCCCCACTGATCAAAGCTATTTATTCCCCATAAAAAACCAGAAGAAATGGTAATACTTTCATATAGAGCTATCAGGCTACCAACTGTAAATGGATCAGTAGTATCCCAAGATATTATCGTTGCTGGCTTATTCCCTCGAAAATTTTTATGTGGCTCAATAGAGTTTAAGGATCCATGAGCCAAAGCCTCAACCTGAGCCATTGCATTAATAACTAATCTTCTATGACTGTCCCTCCAATCTTCACCTGTAGGGATACCAGTGGGAGATAGAGCGATTAAAACGTCTAAAGGGACTGTTTCTTTCCCTTGATGCAAAAATTGGAAAAAGCTGTGTTGAGCATTGTTTCCAACTTCGCCCCAAATAAGTGGGCTAGCTGGCATCATTAATTCTTCACCATTTACATCAACCTGCTTGCCATTACTTTCCATCTCAAGTTGCTGTATCAACGAGGGAAAATAAGATAACCTTTGATCGTAGGGAATAATTCCATGTGACGAGTAACCAAGAAAGTTTCTATTCCAAACTCTCAACAATCCCATTAATAAAGGGACATTTTCTTTAAAATCAGCATTTACAAAATGTTCATCAACTTCTCTAAATCCAGAAAGAAATGAGTAAAAACCTTCTAATCCAATAGCAAGCATCACTGATAAGCCAACTGAAGAGCAAACAGAGTACCTCCCACCTACACCAAGGTCGAAATCAAAAATATTCTCCTCATCTACACCCCAAGCCTTAGCTTTTTCTATTGATGAGGTAACTGCCACAAAGGAATTTTTTGTGGAAATATTTTCTTCCCCTAACCAACTTTTTGCTAACTTAGCATTCTGAAGTGTTTCGCCTGTAGTAAAGCTCTTTGAATTTATTATAAATAGGGTTGTTTTTTGATTACACTGGCTGAGAGCATCATTCATATGGGTCGGATCTAGATTTGAAACAAAGTGAACCTTCGGGCCATTACAAAATGGTTTTAAAGCCGTGTAAACTGTTAAAGGCCCCAGCTCAGACCCACCAATACCTATATTAATAATATCTTTAAGTTTTTTTTCTTGTCTAACAGATTTAACAAAATCACTTATTTTTTTGTAAGATTTTTCCTCAAACCTACTCTTTTTTCGTAGATTTAAGTGTGAAACTTTTCTATTTTCACTATTGTTTTTCAGAGAACCTTTTTCAAGTTCAGAGATGTTTTTCTTAACTCCTGCTGCATTAGCTAACGCTATTAAACTCTGTAAAATATTATTATTGATAAGTTGACCAGATAGGTCAATATTTAACCTCCCAAGCTTAAACTCTAATTGCTCACTTCGTACCTTATCAAATAGAAGATCTGAAAGGTTTAATGCCTGTGAGCTTTCTGCAAGTAATTTTAATTCCGGAGTATAAGGGTTTTTAGATAACTGCACTGAACTGACTCAACTTTTCAACTTTTTTGTAACTTTGTTTTCTAGTTAATGACATTATGAAACAATAAACCTATATCTTTATTCACAATCAAAAGCAAAAGACTTTTATATTAAACACGGTATTAGGAATTAGCTTGGAGCAAAAAATGGAATTACCAGCAGATGTAGTGGTTTTGGGAATATTTGTAGCAGACACAACTTACAAAGCGCATAGGTTGCCTCACATGGGTGAAACATTAATTGGTTCAGGGTTCCACTTGAGCCCAGGAGGGAAAGGGTCCAACCAAGCTGTTGCCTCTGCAAGAAGTTTGGCAAAAACTCATATTATTACTAAACTTGGTGATGATAACTTTTCAGAAATGGCACTTAACTTATGGAAGAGTTCTGGAGTTATCTCAGAAGCTATGAAGGTAACAGGGAAAAGTACCGGTGCAGCTTTTGTGTTCCTTAGTGAAAAAACTGGTGATAATGCAATAATTGTTTCTCCAGGTGACGCTGTTGGTGAAATTTGCTCAGATTTCATTCAGACAAAAAAAGAAACTATACAGAATTCTAAAGTTTTAATTACCCAACTTGAACAACCTTTAGAAGCCGCAGTGTTAGCCCTAAAAATTGCTAAATCAAACGGTGTGATTACAATACTAAATCCTGCACCAGCAATGAGTTTGCCAGCAGAAATTTTTAACTTATGTGATTATATTACCCCAAATGAAGTAGAAGCTGAACAACTTTCAGGGATATGTGTCGACTCAATTGAAAGTGCGAAGTTAGCGGCAGAAAAGTTTTGCCAAATGGGTGTTAAAAACTCTATTATAACTTTAGGGGAACAAGGAGCTTATTTTCATAACTTAAAAGTTTCGGTCCATATTCCTGCCTTTAAGGCAGGAAAAACAAAAGAGACTACTGGAGCAGGCGATGCCTTTAATGGAGCTTTTGCTGCTGCATTAGCACGAGGCGAGAGTGGGCTTGCGGCAGTAAAAGTGGGCTGCGCTGCGGCAGCAATATCAGTAACCCGTCAAGGAACATCTGACTCGATGCCTTTATTTTCAGAAGTTGAACTTTTGCTAAAAACACACCTTAATGAAAGACAGTGAGCAATGAACTTTACTAATTTATGGCGTTAATCTCTAACCAGCTAGTATCTGACCTCAATTAAACTTTTTTGAACACATAGCTTTATGTTTATTTATACCTTTGACTATTTTTTGTTGTAAATTTTTTTTATCAAGGCAATGTGTAATTTGTTTGTATTATGAAATGGAGAAATAGAATGGATTCTGTTTGTTGTGGGCCAGGTTATGCATCCCCAGCGGATGCAATGATGGCACCAAGTGAAAAACTTTTATATACAATCGCTATATATACAGGAACTGGAATTCAAAAACCTGATTATCTTTGCACTATTGATGCAGACCCAGAGAGTAGCTCCTACTCTAGTGTAATTTCCCGATTAGAAATGCCTGGTATTGGCGACGAACTGCACCATATGGGGTGGAACGCATGTTCTTCTTGTCATGGGGATGTAAACAAGGAGCGTAAATATCTAATTGTACCAGGAGTTCGATCATCAAACCTTCATATTATTGATTGCGGGACAGATCCTAGGAAACCCAGTTTATTTAAAGTTATCGAAGGATCAGAAATAAAAGCTAAAACAAATTTATCTGCTCCACATACTATTCACTGTCTTGGTTCAGAGATAATTATCTCAATGTTGGGTGATGCAGTTGGCAATGCACCTGGAGGCTATTTGCACGTTAGTGAAAGTTTCGAAATCGTTGGACGATGGGAAAACTCTATGGGTGACATTAAGTTTAGTTATGACTTTTGGTATCAGCCAAGACATAATATAATGGTTAGTTCTGAGTGGGCGGCTCCAAATACATTTATGCCAGGATTTGACTTAGAAGAAGTGGGGCATCTTAAATACGGACGTGAACTTCATTTTTGGGATTTAGAAAAGAAAGTACCTATACAATCTATGTATTTAGGTGAGGATGGATTAGTTCCACTTGAAGTTCGCTTTCATCACAACCCAGACAGCACACACGGATTTGTTGGAGCTGCTCTAAGCGCAAATATCATTCATTGGTGGAAAGATTTAGCCGGAGAGTGGCAATGGGAAAAAATTATTGATGTTGAGAATGAACCACACCCCGAATGGCCTATCCCTGTGCCTGGAGTAATCTCGGTTATCCTTCTTTCAATGGACGACAAGTACCTTTATTTTTGTAACTGGCTTCATGGGGACATCCGGCAGTATGATATTAGTGACCCCCATAATGCTAGGTTAACTGGTCAAGTTTGGATGGGCGGGCTTCTGAACAAAGCACCAGAAGTAAATGGAGTAAAAGTCACTGGTGGACCACAAATGATCCAACTTTCTTTAGATGGAAAGAGACTCTTTGTAACAACATCACTTTTTAGCACCTGGGACAACCAATTCTATCCTGAAATTCGTACTAATGGAGGTTGTATGCTTATGGTGAACTGCGACACAGAAAATGGTGGTATGGAGATTGATCCAAATTTTATTGTTGATTTTGGAAAGGAACCAAATGGGCCCAGCAGATGTCACGAAACTCGATACCCAGGTGGAGATTGCACAAGTGATATCTGGTTATGATGCATAAAATTACTATTAAAAATAGAGATAATATCACGTATGAAGTCGATCACAGAAAGCCTTTGCTCGATAGCTTAAAGGCCAAGGGTGTTGATCTACCTTATGGCTGTAAGTACGGTGGATGTATAACTTGCGCCGCGAAACTAATAAATGGGCGAGTTAATCAAACTGCCCAAGTAGCTTTAAATAATCGTCAACTTAATAATGGCTATGTAATTCTGTGCGTCGCTAGACCAGTAACTGATTGTACTTTTGAAATTGGGGTTGAAAGTCATGATCTTTTATATCGCAACCCATTTACTGACCCTCTTGAAGACCATGAATTGAAAGCTGATATTGCAACACCATTGGAAAATAGGAAATGACACATATGGATCATGACCAACCCTACTCAAACGAATACCTTCAAGAAATTTTGAAATCTACAAAAACCATTGCGATGGTTGGAGCTAGTCCAGATAAAACAAAGTTCAGTTACGGCGTATTGAGGGTGTTACATGAAACTGGGTATGATATGATCCCTGTGAATCCAAAGCCTGGATTAAAAGAGATTAGAGGAATTCCAGTTTTTCCTAACTTAGAATCTATTGATCGTAAAGTTGATATGGTTGAGGTTTTTCGGCGACCTGAAGATTTATTAGACATTGCAAAACAAGCCATTGATATCGGAGCAAAAGTTCTTTGGGGACAAATAGGTGTTATAAACTACGAAGCAGCTAAGATTGCTGAAGAATCGGGTTTAAAGGTTGTAATGAACAGATGTCCAAAAATTGAATTGTTCAGACCATTTTGGAAGCCAAAGCTACATTTAAAAATTTGAATTTAGTTTTCAAACTCGACAGATACGTTGCCAAAATCACCAAAGTCAGCACATATATGAGATCCAGGGTGCGCCTCTATCGCCCGTATAAAAGACCCAGATAAAATTATTTGTCCTGGTTCGATTTTTTGATCATACTGTGCCATCCTTTTTGCCAACCAAACAATTCCCAAAATAGGATCACCCAAGACACCGGCTCCAAGACCTGTCTCCTCTACTTCGTTATTTCTAGAAACAATAGCGCCAACTCTTCGCAAATCGAAACTATCCACTGAATGACGCTCTGAAGCAAGTATGACACCCGCATTTGCTGCATTATCAGAAATGGTATCCACGATGACACGAGATTGGCCAGTGTCAGGGTCAACTCTTAATACTCTAGTATCAAGAATTTCTAGCGATGCTGTAACGTAATCCGTTGCATTTTTAACATCGTCCACAGTGATATCACCACTAAGGCTACTTTTCATAACAAACGCTATTTCAGCCTCAATTCGAGGTTGGATGAACCTCCCAGCAGGAATAATACCTTTATTAGCAAACTTCATATCATCTAATAGTACACCACTATCTGGAGTATCTATATTTAATGCATATTGCATTGCCTTTGAGGTTAACCCAATTTTCCAACCAATAATTTTTTGTCCCGTCAAAATCTTTTTACGCACCCACATCTTTTGAACTTTATAGGCGTCATCCATCGTCATCTCAGGGAACTTACGAGATAGTAAGCCGGTTTGAACTTGAGTTTTCTCAGCTTTATCTAGAGCATCTACTGCCGACGATATTTCTTCGTCAATCATCATTTAATGACCTCATCCTCTACGGTGTTTGACAAAACTCCAATTCCCTCTGCTTCAACTTCTACAATATCACCAGGCTTCAACCATATTGGAGGATCAAACCTTGCTCCTGCCCCTGTTGGCGTACCACAAACAATCACATCCCCAGGAACTAATGCTGTAAAAGTTGAAATATACGAAATAATTTTTCTAAAAGAAAAGATCATCCTATTTGTTCTATCTTTTTGCCTGACCTCTCCGTTAACCCTCGTTTCCAAAGAAATGTTGTCTATCTGACTAGAATCATAAAAAGGTATTAACCATGGCCCAATAGACCCTGATTTTTCAAAATTCTTTCCCTGCGTCACATTAAACTTTGCATGTCTAACCCAGTCTCTTAGCGTACCCTCATTACATAAAGTTAATGCAGCTATATGATCATAAGCTGTCGCCTCTGATATTCTTCGTCCACCTTTTCCGATAACTATAGTAACCTCACCTTCATAGTCTAACTTAAAACTTTCTGGTGGGCGTATCAGAGGTTGGTTATGGCCCGTAAAAGAACCTGGAAACCTAATAAATAGTGATGGATTTAACGGGGCAACGCTACCATCCTTGTACTCTGCATTTCGATCTGGATAATTCACTCCCACACATATAATTTTTTCAGGAAAAGGGACAGGAATATCAAGAGTAAATTCATCATTTTTAAAACTCACAGCACACCCTTCAGCAGATGTTACTAACTCTTTTAATTGATCAGCCTCAATAACCTCTCTTAAAGTAGCAAAATTGGGGAACTTATTACTAAGGTCTATTACTCCCTCATCCGTCAAGACCCCAAAGCTCTGAACTTCATTTGATTTAAAAGTTACTATTCGACAATTTAAATAATTCTGTTTCATGGCGCTATAATCGGTGAAGCCGCTAAAATCGATTTTTTTGGTTCTATATTCATAAAGTTACTACCCTTTTCAAACCAGCTCTTAGGGGCTGGAGCTCCCCATAATGTTTGCCTTTGTGGGTCCTTGAGGTCCCATTTAATTGGCTCATGATCTGGGTCAATAGTTTGATAGTCAGAGCAATAAATTTCAACTCTGTGACCATCAGGATCCAAAACATATAAGAAAAAAGCATTTGAGATGCCATGGCGCCCTGGCCCTCTTTCGATATTATTTACATACCCTGAGCTTGCCATCAAATCACATAAATCGATTATATTTAATGGGGTCGGAACCCAAAAAGCAGTGTGATGTAGTCTGGGACCTAACCCATTTGTAAAGGCCATATCATGAACACCCCCTTTTCGGTGCATCCATGCTGCCCAAATTTTCTTACTTTCATCATCTTCAGTATATTCAGTTGTCCTGAACCCCATATCATTCCAAAAAGAGACAGAAGCATCAACGTCAGAGCTAAAACAATTAAAATGGTCGATACGAAGTGGTTTTACACCCTTATAAAGATTATATTTTTGGTGGATTGAGGGAAGTCTATCCATTGCATAGTAGAACTCTAAAGGTATTCCATGAACATCTCTTGTACGTAGAGTTCTTTTTTGAAATGATCTTTCCACCCATTCTGTCGGTAAAGATCTGTCTTTGAACCATTTCTCTGCCTTATCAAGATCCGAATCTGAAAAAACTTTAAATGCTAACATGCTAACTTTAGGGGTACTCTCTTGTTTTAATATAATCGAGTGATGCCCCCTCTCTTCCATTGCCCTTAAGAACACTTGATTACTATCTTGGTGAGTGACTTGAAGTCCAAGAATTTCTGAGTAAAAAAAAGTACTGGATCTTAAGTCGGTAACACCCAATTCAATATGACTAAGACGAACAATATTAAACTCAGGATACAAATTTGGTGCTGGTACTGGCATTTACTCTCTCCTAACTACCCAATTTTGGGACTGAATGTTCTGTAGTAGCAAATGCCACATTTTTTGTTTCCATATAAAAATCAAACGACCAATCACCACCATCACGTCCAATGCCTGACGACTTAACTCCTCCAAATGGTGCAGGTAAATGCCTAACATTTTCAGAGTTCACCCAAATCATCCCTGCTTCTAAACCATCTGAAAATCGAAACGCTCGAGTAATATCCGAAGTCCATAAGTAACCACTTAAGCCATACTTAGTATCATTCGCCAATGTCATTGCCTCAACTTCATTCTTGAATGGAATTGCTGTTAATACAGGTCCAAAAATTTCCTCCTGAGATATTCGCATATTATTTGTTGCTTTGGTAAATAGAGTGGGCGCTATGTAACATCCTCCGCCTGGACCATCAACTTTAGTCCCACCAATAGAAATTTCAGCACCTTCACTTCTACCTAATTTAATATATTTTAAAATTTTCTGTTCATGGACTGGATGAATGACAGGACCAATCACTGTTTCTGGGTCAAGTGGGTGTCCTATTTTTATATTTTTAGATTTTTCAATAACTAATTTGGTAAACCGATCATATATTGATTCTTCAACTAATAGTCTGGAAGAGGATGTACACCGCTCACCATTCAGTGAGTAAATCATGAAAACCGCTGCATCAGCCGCTCTTTCCAGATCAGCATCAGCAAAAACAACTATTGGGTTTTTTCCACCTAACTCAAAATGTACCCTCTTTAACGTAGCAGCTCCTTGCTCCATAATCCTTGAACCAGTTGAACCTTCACCCACGAAGCCAATTGCTTTAATATCTGGATGCTCGGTCAAAGCCTTACCTGCCTCTTCCCCAAGACCATTTATTAGGTTCCACACCCCTTTTGGAAGCCCAGCTTTCTCTGCAATCTCAACTAAAAGACTAGCTGTCAAAGGAGATAATTCGGCAGGTTTGTGAACAATTGTGCACCCAGCAGCAAGAGCAGGAGCAATCTTCCAGGTAGACAGCATAAACGGTGTATTCCATGGAGTAATAATTCCAACAGGGCCAATAGGATAGCGAGACGAAATATTGACCTGACCTGGACCTCGCATTGATTTCCCATCTCTTGCCTCAACGGCTTGGTCCGCAAAGTATCTAAAGTTTTCCGCACCCCTTAACGCTGCTTTCGCCATAAATCTTATTGATTGCCCTGTATCAATTGACTCAATAAAAGCAATTTCCTCAGCTCTTTTTACAATTTCATCTGCAATATTATGAAGTAATTTTTTTCTTTTTGCTCCATCCATTTTTGCCCACTCACTGAATGCAGCTTTGGCAGCACGAGTAGCGTTGTCTACATCTTTAAACCCACTCCGAGATACTTGCGCGAGAGGTTTTAAGTCTATTGGTGAAATGATTTCAAATGTTGAGCCATCAATGCTTGCTACGGGCTCACCATTAATATGATTAAAAACTCCATTTTTTCTAAATTTTTCTAAGTATGAGTTAGCTTTTTTTATATTTTCATCAAGAATTTGATTACTTTTTATATTGATCACTGTATCTAACCTTTCGCGTTTAAACGAGTGTGAATTGAATTGATCTTCCAGCTAAAAGCTGAATTTATTTCAATAACCTCCAAAGAAAGGGCGAAATATTGGCTTTCTAGCAATTCATTAAAAATTTCCTTAGCTCCTGATATTAGTTCTTCTCCAGCTCGTATTCGTTCCTCTTCTGCTCGTCCTTCTCCCATTCGCAGTACCAGATCACAGAACAGGTTCCTATTATGTTTGTCTGCGATCGAAAAGTCGTCAGCTCTAAAAGCTCTAACTCTAATACCACCGACAGGAAAAATTTTTGTCTTTACCATAACATCAGACAATTTTTTACAAACTGAGTTTAAATCTACTTTCTTTTCTAAACCTGCTGAATATTCAATTCTCAAATGTGCCAAAATAACCTCGTTACATTTTATTTAACTGCTTAAATTTCAATTCATAATTTTACTAAACAGTTATAGAGTTACTAAAATTTCTAAATAAACTGAATAATCCTACCTTAGGGTAATAGTTATAATCAAAGTAAAGAAAGCGGCAAGCCAAAATAGGGATTAACTTTATTTAAATTAATTTAAGTAAGTAATATTTATCAATGCATAATTGTAGAAATAAAACTACTTGTTGAACATTCAAAATAAACGTACCAATTGCGAGTTCTCAATAAGGTTTGGAGTCACTCTGCGATGATTAAGCTTGATATCTTGTCCGATCCAATATGCCCTTGGTGCTATATTGGAAAAAATAACTTAGACAGAGTTTTGGCCAAAGAACCAATTAACCCTTTCACAATAGAATGGCACCCCTTTCAACTAAATCCAGAAATGCCATTAGCAGGAATGAACCGGCAGGACTATCTTGAACAGAAGTTTGGTGGAAAACAAAATGCGTATAGGGTTTACTCTCGAATTTCATCAACAGCAGTTAAGGCTGGATTAAACCTTGAGCTGCAGTTAATTAAAAAAACTCCAAATACGCTAAATGCACACAGATTAATTCATTGGGCCGGTATAGAGGGATTGCAAAACTCAGTAGTATCAGCCCTGTTTGAATCTTATTTTGTTAAGGGTGAAGATATAGGAGATTTATCAACACTAGTTAAGATAGGGGCATCTGTTGGATTAGATAAAGATCTAATCTCAAAATTACTTAAAGAAGACACCGAATTAATAGAAATAAAACAAAGGGACGCAAACTCAAGAGAAAGAGGCGTAACAGGGGTTCCTACATTTATTATTGCAAACACGCATGTTTTACCAGGTGCTCAAACAGAAGAACTATGGTCCTCAATACTTTTAGATATAAAACAGCTAAAACAAGATAAAAATGCAGAATAACAAAGTTAATCAGATGTTAACAAAGAAACTATCTACCTTTGAGTTTATTATAATAATAGCGATGAACTTTTCAGCAATTGCTTTTTCAATTGATGCAATCTTACCAGCTTTGCCTGAGATTTCTGCAGCAATGTCTCCTACATCTCCAAATAAAACTCAGCTGGTTATTTCATCATTTGTTATAGGAATGGGTATTGCAACCCTTTTTACCGGCCCACTTTCAGATAGTTTTGGAAGAAAAAAAATCATTCTACTTGGGGGTATAATTTACATAACTGGAGCGTTAATAGCTAGCTATTCTAAAACGTTAGAAATAATGCTGATAGGTAGATTTGTCCAAGGGATTGGTGTGGCCGGTCCACGCGTTGTAGCATTGGCAATAGTTAGGGATCTTTATGAGGGACGCCGTATGGCTCAAATTGTATCAATAGCTATGATTTTTTTCACACTTGTTCCAGCCATTGCTCCAATGCTTGGAGCGTTAATTATTTCAAATTTTGGTTGGAGAAGTATATTTATCGCATTTATAGTATTTTCAATAGTATCGATTGGTTGGTTACTTATTAGACAAGGCGAAACTTTAAGTCCTGAACACAGGGTAAAGTTCACTTTCTTAAATTTGACCAACTCTCTAAAGGAATGTCTCTCTAACAAAATCTTTTTAACTTCTACCGCCCTTCAAGCATTAACGTTCGGGATACTATTTTCATCTCTTAGTACAATCCAACAAATTTTTGACACTACTTATAACAAGAACGACAGTTTTCCTCAATGGTTTGCACTAATCGCTCTTATTTCTGGAGTAGCAAGTTTTGCAAACTCCCTTCTTGTTGTTAAAGTTGGAATGCGGAAATTAATTGAAATAGGGTTTATGATAGGAATAATATTTTCTCTTTCCTTAACAATTTTCTCATATTTTACATCAATTTCTTTTCTTTTATATTTCATATGGCAATCAAGTGCATTTTTTATGATAGGATCAATAATTGGAAATCTAAATGCATTAGCAATGCAACCAATGGGGCATATTGCTGGGCTTGCAGCTTCTATTATAGGGTCAATATCGACTATACTTGGGGTAATGCTAGCAATACCCATAGGTCTTTCCTTTAATGGAACCCCTACTCCACTTATTTTAGCCTCTTTTATATTATCATTTCTTGGTTTGTTATTGGCACGCAAAGTTCTTAATTAGGTTAACTGTCACTTTAGTTTAAAACCTTTGCAGCGAGGTCTTTTGAGATAGAAAACGAGCCTTTTATTTTATCTGCATTACTTTTCCAATCCCTACTAACAATAAGTTTATTATCTTTAATTTTTGCTAATCCACGTTGGCTTGAGATAAAGTCAGCAAGACCAACTGGATTTGGAAATTTATTATTCCTAAACTCAATAGTTGCACCTCTAGCCCCTCCACTAAAGTTAGAAATACAAGCCCTCTTACACATATCTTTTATCCTAACGACTAAAAGTAAAGTGTTAACCTCTCTAGGTATAGGACCAAAACGATCAATTAACTCTGCGGAAAAGGCTTCTATTTCAAGTTTACTACTTAACCCAGCAAGACGCTTATAAAGACCTAAACGTACATCTAAATCTGTAATGTAAGTCTCAGGTATTAATACTGGCACACTCAGGTTAATTGAAGGCGACCAAACACCATCCTCGACAAGATCGTCATTGGTCCCTGCTCTAATTCTTGCAACTGACTCTTCTAACATAGATTGATAAAGTTCGTATCCAACCTCCCTAACATTACCTGACTGTTCTTCACCTAATATATTTCCTGCACCTCTAATATCCATGTCTTGGCTAGCTATATTAAAACCAGCACCTAGAGTGTCAATATTTCCTAATACCTTAAGCCTTTTTTGTGCCGTACGAGTAATCTTCTTTTTAGGATTAGTAGTAAGATAGGCATAAGCGCGAGTTTTAGAACGTCCAACTCTACCTCTAATTTGATATAATTGGCTTAATCCAAACATATCTGAACGAAATACAATAATGGTATTAGCAGTCGGAACATCTATCCCAGACTCCACGATCGATGTAGCTACTAATACATTATATTGACCATCATAAAATGCATTCATTTTTTTGTCCAAATCAGCAGGAGGTAATTGTCCATGTGCTACAGTATAATTAACTTCAGGAACTTCAGTTTTAAGAAATTCCTCAATTTCTGGGATGTCTGATACTCTAGGGACTACAAAAAAGCTTTGCCCACCACGGTATGTCTCTCTAAGCAAAGCCTCTCTTACCACAACCGTATCAAACTCCGTAACGTAAGTTCTGATTGCCAGTCTATCAACAGGAGGCGTTTCAATGATTGATAATTCCCTGATTCCTGACAAACTAAGTTGTAGGGTTCTTGGAATAGGGGTCGCAGAAAGAGTAAGAACGTGGATCGTAGATTTTAATTGTTTAAGTTTTTCTTTATGCTGGACTCCAAAGTGTTGTTCTTCATCAACTATAACTAGACCTAGTTTTTTAAATTTTACTTTGGCAGATATTAGTGCGTGAGTGCCTATCACAATATCAACTGTTCCGCTTAAAATTCCCTCTCGAGTATCATTTGACTCTTTCAGGTTAACAAACCTAGATAGTTGCTTGATATTGAAAGGAAAACCTCTAAATCTCTCTTTGAAACTAAGTGTATGTTGCCTTGATAGAAGCGTAGTTGGAACAATAACAGCAACCTGATATCCAGCCTCCACCATTACAAATGCGGCACGCATAGCTATTTCTGTCTTACCAAACCCTACATCTCCACAAACTAGCCTATCCATTGGCATCCCGCGACCAAGGTCGTGTATTACCGAGTCCATAACCAAAAGTTGATCTTCTGTTTCGTTATAAGGAAACCTAGCGCAAAAATCCTCCCACATATCATTTGATGGCTCGACTATAGGTGCTTTTATTAATTCTCTGTCTGCAGCTACTTTAATTAGGCGTTCAGCCATATCTTTAATTCGATTTTTTAGTTTTGCTTTCTTTGATTGCCAGGAGCTCCCACCCAACTTATCTAAAACTCCAACTTCTTGTCCATATTTACTTAGAAGCTCTATATTTTCGACTGGCAAAAATAGACGATCACCACCAGAATACTCTAGTGCAATACATTCATGTGGGGCTCCTCCAGCATCAATGGTTTTGAGACCAGAAAATCGACCAAGACCGTGATCAATATGCACAACAAGGTCATTGACATTTAAGGCCGTTAATTCAAATAAAAAGTTTTCAGCTTTTCGACGTTTTTTCGCACGCCTAACCAGTCTTTCACCAAGTACATCTTGTTCAGAAATTACTAAATAGTTTTCTGTTGTGAACCCCAAGGGTAGCTCCCAGACAACAGCACTTACCCCTCTTTCAACTTCTGTAAAATTAGATATCAATTTAATATCAGTTAAGCCCGTATCATTTAACAAACCAATTAAGCGCTCCCTAGATCCATTTGAAAAACATGCCAAGATAACAGGTTTTTTTATTACGGAAGTTGAAATATGATTAGCAAGGACCTGAAATATATTTTCGTTATTAGCCAAACGCTCTGGAGCAAAGTTACGACCCACAATACCTCGTGCGTTTAAGGTATTTAATCCTGTTGGTAGCTTAACTGAAGAAAAGCTCAAAACTCTTCGTTTGTTTATCAGTGACATCAACGAACTATGATCATAGTAGAGAAGATCTGGCTTTATAGGCTTATAAATAGAGTCCAGATTTCTTTTTCTAGATAATGCTTCTTTTCGACTTTCAAATTGATCCAATACTTTCAACCAGCGATCTTGGACAATCATCTCAAAGCTTTCATCTAGAAAGATAGTTGCCTTTGGTAAATAATCAAAAAGATTTGCGAGCTCCTCATAATAAAAAGGTAACCAATGTTCCAAACCTTGATACTTCATACCAGCGGTAACAGCTTCATAAACTCCATCATCAGAACTTGGAGCTCCAAACTCTGCTCTATAGTTTTTTCTAAAATTTTCTACTCCAGACTGGTCCAAGATCACCTCGGATGCTGGAGTTAAAGTCACGGACTTTATCCTATCTTTTCCTATTTGAGTATTTTGATCAAATGAGCGAATGGTTTCTAATGTATCTCCAAACAAATCCAAGCGGATCGGTTTCTTGTAGCTTGGTGGGAAAATATCAATTATCCCACCTCTTAATGAGTAATCACCTGGCTCCATAACAGTTGCACATTTTGAAAAACCCATTCGAACCAAATACGCCGTTAAATTATCTAAATTTACTTGCGTGCCAACATTAAGGTTAAAAATCGTTTCTCTGATTGTTTTAATTGATTGAGTTTTTTGAGTGATGGCCGCTACAGTAGTCAGCACAACAAAAGGGTTAGCTTCTTCTCTCGTAAGCTTTGACAAGGTAGAAATTCGTTTAGATACAATAGTTAAACTTGGCGACACACGATCATAAGGTAAACAATCCCAAGCTGGAAACTCAAGAATTTCAAAGCCTGCATTATAAAATTGCAAAGCTTGTTTTGTCTCCAACAGCCTCTTGTCATCTCTACAAACGTGAATTGCTGTTTTTCCAGAATTTACCTCTTTAATTATTAAATCAGCATCAAATCCCTCTGGCGATCCACTGATTTTTATAATGTTATTATTTTTATTCATCGTTGTGCATTAAGGGATTACAATGCTGTGTCAACATCGCTTATTTTATTTTATATTTATCTGATTTATTAGTGTATTAAAATAACAGTTGATAAGTTAGTATTTTCAATCTTTTATAAAACCAACACTGTGAGGGATAAATGGGCCTAGAACATAATCAACAGAACGCGCCAAGGTTTAGACGTTTACGTCAAAACTCATCAATACGATCACTTATACAAGAAAAGACACTTTCAGTAAGTGATTTAATTTGGCCGATCTTTGTTATTGAAGGTCAAAACGAGGCAATCGATATTCCGACTATGCCTGGAGTGCAGAGGCTCACCATTGACAACGCTATTGAAGCAGCAAAATTTGCAAAAAAAATGGGCATACCTGCTTTGTGTATATTTCCATGTGTAGACATCAAACTAAAAAGTGAAATGTGTGAAGAAGCTTGGAATATAAACAACCTTTCGAACAGAGCTGTAGCTGCTATAAAATCTGCTGTTCCTGATATTTTAATCATGACCGATATCGCCTTAGACCCCTACAATATAAATGGGCATGACGGAATCGTTAAAAATGGTATTATACTAAATGATCAAACGGTTGAAGCACTGGTAAAAATGGCAATTGCTCAAGCAAAAAGTGGTGCAGATATTCTAGGGCCCTCTGACATGATGGATGGTCGAATTGGCTCCATAAGGACTGCATTAGAGAGTTCTGGTTACTATGACGTAATTATCCTAAGTTATTCAGCAAAAT
>NZVE01000089.1 GCA_002697345.1 Paracoccaceae bacterium
CTTGCTTTTCAAAGTTTTTGTGAATAATTGTCCATATTTTATAATACAGATATATCTAATTTATTGATAGTGGAAGTATTTCTGAATTTTTCTGTAATTAATGTTATAAAAGAATAGTATGTTTAATTTTTAGAATGAGTATTTTTATGTCTGTAAACTCAAATCTTCAATCGGTGTTAGCATATAATAAGATTAGAGAGGATATTTTAGCTTCAAAGTTCCCCCCGAATCATAAACTTAAAGTTAAGGAACTTAGTGGACTTTATGATATCGGTGTAATCCCAATTAGGGAGGCTCTTAGTAGGTTAGAGTCAGAGGCGTTGGTTGCACACGTTGGTCAAACTGGGTTTACTGTTTCTCAAATTTCAAAAGAAGATCTTAAGTCATTAGTTGAAACTCGAATTCTAATTGAATGCCTGGCATTAGAGCGTTCTATCAAGAACTTTTCTAACAAATGGGAGGAAGAATTAGTTCTCGCTTTTCATAGGTTACAGCGAACCGACAGAGTTTTACAGGTTAACGGTGTAAGAGCTATTAACCGGAACTGGATAGCATATCATCACAGTTTTCATCTTACATTAATAAACAACAGCGGGTTACCCTGGCTAAATAAGTTTTGTAGTGAGCTTATTGATCATAGTACAAAATATGGAGTTTTTATAACAGTAGAATACCCTAACCTAGGCAGAGAAAGCGCTAAGGAACACAAAGAACTTTATGAGAGTGTGTTGGCGAGAGATAGTGAAAGTTCTAAAAATTTATTAAAACAACACTATCACGCCAGTATAGAGCACATACTTAAATTCTTAACTAAATAGATTTAAACCTCTTCGTCTATCCAGCTTTTAAGAGATGCTTTTGGTGCGGCACCTACTTTATTAGAAACTATTTCACCGTCTTTAAACATAAATAATGCTGGTATCCCACGAACGCCCATTTGAGCAGGTGAATTTGGATTGTCATCTACATTGACTTTTACAATTTTAATTTTTCCTGCATATTCATCAGATAGCTCTTCTAATGCTGGTCCAATTTGCTTGCAAGGGCCACACCATTCAGCCCAGAAATCAACTATTACGGGTAATTCAGATTGGCGCACCTCTTTATCAAAACTATCATCAGTTACATGTGTTGTTGGCATTGTTTTTCCTTCGATAATGTAAAGTTATTTTAAGATGGACGGTATTTAGAGAACTCTAAAAGGTCAAGAGATAGTAGCATTTATGAAAGCTTCTTTTACCGACAATTGATTTAACTTCATAAGATGCTCTTTTTCAGTCCAAAGGATTGCAGTTTGGATAGGTGTATCTGGGTATATTTTTTTTAAAATCTCTTGATAGGCTCCCATCTGCTGGAGTATGCCGATGGGCACATTGTTTATATTTTCAGGAACTCTGATGTTTGATTTGAAATCGACTGCTAAAATATAATGTGGCATAAAAACCAGACGATCAACTACACCTATAACTTTTTGATTTTTTAGAAACTCAAATTTGGCAGAAATAGTTACCTCAGGAAAAGATTTACTATGAAAAATATAATTCAAATCTTTGTTATTTAAAATTTGTATAACTTTTTTAGTTAGACTACTTATTGTTGATGGGTCAAAACCTGACAATAAATCTCGAGCTTTTTCTTGATAAGAGTCAAAAGACACCTTTGGTAAATGTTCTAAAAGCAAGTGAAGGCCACTTCCCTCTGAAAGTATCTGTTCATTTGATTTTTCTGTTTCAGGGCCAATGATAGATTTATTTAACCCAAGCTTCGAGGGTGATATACTAGTGATGCGATCAGACGCCTTAGGAGCATTTGTTGTCAACCAGTTTGGCAATTTTGCAGGTATTTTTTTTGAAGAGCTATTTTTTTTATGTAATTTATTGGGCCACTCTAGGTGTGTAAGTTTTTTACCTGTGTCAACTTTATTAATTTGAGCATTTAACTTAGTCATGCCTTGTTCAAGTAGCTGATACCAGCAAGGGTTTGTTGGATTAGGAAGGGAACCGGATCCACAAATTATTAACCAGCTTTCAGCTCTTGTAATTGAGACATATAAAAGCCTCAGTTCCTCTAATGCCTGTTGCTCTTGAACCTCGTCGATAAAGTTTTGTTCGCTTAAAGATCTTTTCTCAGAGTTTGCTTTCCAGATTGGACACCCTTTTAAAGTAAGAATTTCATCTCTTAAAGTTTTTTTCTTTGGACCAGTATCTGGAAGTATTACTATGGGTGCTTCTAAGCCTTTAGCCCCGTGGACTGTCATAATTCTAATTTTATTTTCACTTGCGTGAAGAGATCTTTTTACAGTTGTATTCTCTTGAGATATCCACAGCAGGAACCCTGTTACACTAGGCACCTCTGTACGTTCATATTCTATTGCTTGCTCTAAAAGTACATCTAAAACCTCTTCTACTTCAGAGCCTAACCGTGAAACAAACTTTCTTCGTCCATTATGTAAGGTCAATATACACTCTAAAATTTCATAAGGGCGCATATAATCGACTTTATTTCTTAAATCATTAAGCATTTCCCAAACTTCGTAAAACTCTTCCTTTCTTTTGTTTAAAACTTCGTAGAGGTGAAGGTTTTTTCGACTATATGCTAACTTAAAAAGAGAGTCCTCGCTAAGATTGCAAAGTGGAGAACGCAAAACTTCAGCTAATGATAGGTTGTCTTCGGGGGTAACTAAGTATGATAAAAGAGAGATTAAATCTTTAACCCCAAGCTCTTTCATAAGGTCTAGTCGATCTGTTCCTGCTATAGGTAAGTTAAATTGTTTACAGGATCGTATAATCTCATGAAATAATGTGGAGCGAGTTTGAACCAAAATTAGAAAGTCTGCCGGCTCTATTCGTCTTGTGTTCACCTCAGATGAGATCTTACTGCTATCTACCTGAATGATTTGTTCATAATCTATCAGATTATGAATTTTTTCTGCAATTTTGTTCGCCAGTTTAATTGAGTGATGTTTCTTTCCTATTGTGTCAACAGGATCATACCACAGAGTATCATATTCATCTTTCTCATCGTTGATCCAATCCCATAGATCTACTTTTCCAGGAAGGTTTTCTTTAAATGGAAGATGACTAGGTTTGTCATTTACTCTTTCAAAAAAAATATCTTTAAAACTTGCATCTACTAAGTTTAAAATTGGTTTTGATGACCGAAAAGAGTGAAGTAAGTTAAGAGGTTGAATATTCTTACTGATAGCACCCAAGGCAATAGAAAAATATTCTTGCATACTATCAAAGGAATTTGGATCTGCACCTTGAAATGAGTATATTGACTGTTTTTTGTCGCCAACTGCAAAAATTGTTCTATTTAATTCTGCTCTAGCGCTTTCACCAGAAACAAAATCTTGAGTTAATAAGCGAATAATTTCCCATTGTTTTGGAGAGTTGTCTTGAGCCTCATCCACTAGAATATGATCAATACCGCCATCAAGTCTATATAGAATGTAATTTGCAAAAGCTGGATTTTTTAAAAGGTTTATTGTTTTAAGGATCAGGTCATCAAAATCCAGCAAACCTCTCATTTCCTTTTCTCTTTCTAGTGTTTCTAAAAATTTAACAGAAAACAAATGAAGAGCATTTGTTTTTTCAAATGACTTTAGTTTAAGTTGCATCTCTAGGGTAATAGCTACTTTTTCCATTAACTTTCTAAGTTTTGAGAGGTCTTCCCCTAGTGCCTCCTGAGCTTTTTTAGTGGGAATAGATTTATACTTTGCTTGAGGTAAAAAATTTGGACCATTCTTGTAAAGGAAGCAGTCGAATAAAATATTTATATCTTCAATCCCTGGCTTCACTAAGTTTAAGTTTGAGAGTTTAGTTGCAAGAGCTTGCATAGCCTGGCTTTGCTTCCCTAAGACCTTTATAGTTAACTTTATAAAGCTAGTTAGCTCTCGCAACTCTTCGTTTTTTTCAGGAAAGGTTAGCTTAACTGTATCGATTTTATTTTTTATATTTACCGGAATGTTCAAGATTTTTTTTATCTCTTCTGACCCCATATATTTACCCAGCGTCTCTTTATGTTTAATTATTTCTAATAAAATACTATCAATCTCTGTTCCTGAAAAATGAGTTGTAAATTTATCGAACATATCTGCGTTACGTTCGGCGATATTTTCTAATACTTCAAATCTAATTTTTTTACCAACACGCCCATCCATTTCTGTAAATGATGGTGATACCCTTGCTTCTAACGAAAACCGTCTGAGCATGGACGAACAAAAAGAGTGGATAGTTTGAATCTTTAAACCGCCCGGTGTTTCAACTGCTTGAGCAAACAAGCGTCGAGAATTTGAAAGGTATTTTTCATTTATATTACTGTCAGACAACCCAAGTAGTAAAAGGTTTTCTCTTAACTCGGTATCGGACATCATTGACCAACTTCCAAGCCGTGAAAATAGTCTATTTTGCATTTCGTTTGCTGCAGCCTTTGTATATGTAAGGCATAAAATTCTCTCTGGCAAAGTACCATTTAACAAAAGCCTAGCCACTCTATCAGTTAATACTTTGGTTTTCCCTGACCCAGCATTGGCTGATAACCAAGTAGAGGTATCAGGATCTGAAGCTCGGATTTGTTGCCGGGTTGCCTCTGAGGTAGTCATTCGTCAACTAACTCCGGTTCAGGCTTTTGAGTATGGTCCCACTCACCAAACCTAGAAAGATGATCATACTCACCCTCCCACCGGGTTTCAAACACAGCGCGCCTTGCAGAGTAACCACGGTATCTATCGTGATAACTTGATATAAGGGTACAAAAATTATCAAAAACTTTAATTAAATCTTTGCCATCTAGAGCATTTTTCTGATCTCTTAATCTAGACGATAAATCGATGTAATACGCCTCTTTTACCACCTTTCCATGTAACGTTTTTATTCCCCCTTTAACTAAAATTAACGCCAAAAGTTGTAATTGCTTGTCAAAGTACTCCTGTTTTTTTTCCGAAGGTATCAAGCCAGTTTTATAGTCATAGATGATTAACTCTCCATTTGATCTCTCATCTACCCTATCAAAAATGCCATTTAAAATGAAGTTTAACTTTTCAATTTCTATTTCTGCTTTGACCTCAGTTAGGATAGGCTTTGTATCTTTGCGTCTAATACCTTCCGAAGCCATGAAGGCATCCGAAAAACTATTAACTTTTTTCTGCCAGGCTACCCTTAAAAATAACGAGGGTGCAAAAACTTCTAAAACCTCTTTGGAAATATCTACCAAAAGTTTTTGTGGTTGATCGGGCCATTGGTGTAATGTTGATTTTATAAGTTGCTCCATTATTCTATGGATTGCCTCACCCCGCAATGCTGCGTCTGAGGCAACACTAATGGGCTTCAATGGTACTAGTTTTAGAATGTGCTTAGCGTAAATCGCATAAGGATCACGAATTAAACGTTCAATTTGAGTTACAGACAATTTCTTTGGTCTACTGGAAACTGGTGGTTGCGGAGATGGTCTTTTTGAAGGTTTAGTTTGTTCGTGTGGTTTTTCAAACTCATTACTTAGTTTTAACCAGAAATGCCCACGCGATCTCATCTCATCTAAAGGAAAGTGTTCACCTTTAGGAAGACCACTTAGTAAATTAAACAACCTGTTTAGCCATCTGGATGGTACAGTTTCGGATTCCGAGTTTCGTTTTGATCTTGTAAGCCAAACTTCTGAAGAAGCAATTGCCTGCTGAAAATCATGTGCTGAAAGGCCTATGAGGCGTTCAGGTAAAGGTAAGCCTGCATCGCGCCGCATTTGGCGGTTTATCCATGGGTCGGGATTGGGTGTTGGTGGCCAGACTCCATCATTGAGGCCCCCTAAAATTACAAGATCTGAAGTATTGACTCGAGCTTCTTGAGTGCCCCAAATCATTATGTCTGGACGGGAAATGAAGGATGTACGAACTATAGCTTTACCTAAGATGTGATAGATCAGATTGACATATTGGTTAGGGTTCATTTCCCCGCCCCAAATTGCCGCATCTTCTAATTCGTTAATTACCTCTAACAACCTTTTGCCATCCTCAGTGGCCCACAGGGTTTTTGTTTCGTTACCGTTTGGACCTTTGATCAAGAGTTTGGTTATTTCAGAGTGAATACTAATATATTTCTCTAGTGCTTGATTTTCAATATTGGTTAAATTATCCAGACAAGCAAACACCCAAGTAACCCAGTTAGCTGTATCGTTTTTGTCATCTAAGGTTCTAGCCCAGCTTAGGATAGTACTTTTATTTGGAAACTTTGCTTTTCCCCGCAGTAGAGATAACTCTAAGTTTCTAGTTTTCATAAGGTGTGCTCTTCGTGTTTCTAAGCAAACAAGTGGGTGCTTTAGGAGTGCCAAAAAACTTTCAGAAGTTATTTTTTTACCTATTAACTTTGAAGATTTTAGAAAGAGTCTACCGGACACGCTTAATGATAAGGGTGTTCCAGCTGCATCATCTACTTCAATACGCCACTGTTTTAATGTTGCGGATATTCTTCTTGCTAAAAGCCTATTAGGGGTAATTACGGTACATGACTTTTTATTTTCTAATGTCTCTCTTATCTTAAGAGCAATTGAAAGAGCTTCAAGTCTCTCTGATGGAGCTTCAAGGATAGTTATACCTTGAGTCGCAGTAGATATATTTCTTAGTTTTGGGGCTTCCTTTATCCAACTATCAGTTACAGGAGCTGGTTGTAGAGCTAAAGAAATAAGTTTGTTTCTTGATTCATTGTAGGGACTCGTTTTAGTCCATTTATCGATTTCTGAAAATTTAATTCCTACTCCTGATAGAAGTGATTTCAAACGATATTGGGGATGATCTTCGCTTGAAGAACTTGAAGATTTAGAATCTCCAAGAGTATGCCAAACAAGGTCTGACATTTCAAAGTCGACACCTGGAAGAATTACTGCACCGAACGGAAGTTTTGTTACAAGTTTAATGAATTTTTGAGTTGTTCCCCGTGAACCTGTCGAGCCCGCTATTATAATTGGATTTAGGGGGGGATCTTTGATCCATTTTTCCTCTAAAAGGTCTATTACCATCCTTTGACGCCGCTCTTCGGTAACGATGCTATTAAGATCAAAATATTGATTGATTAGTTCAAAAAACTTTTTATTTCTGGCCCAGTATTGGGAGTAATTTTGTACGTCCAAATTCACTATGCTGTCTGGTGACAAACCTTCTTCATGAAGCTGCTGGATTAAATTTGCTAAACTATCTGCTAACTCGAAGGAAGAGCTAGAAGATCCCATATCAGGTTCTAATTCAATAAATTTTGATATTAATTGTGCTAACTCAAGACGTATACCTAATGAGTTCCTTGAAAGTTTTATTTTTGAAAAACTTGGATCATTTGATAGATCATTTAGGGTTAACAAGCGAGGTAAAACAGTGGCATAAGAATTTGTTAATTCGTCCTTTACTCTCTGACGCATACGGTTTGAGTTAACGTATATTTCGACTTCTGCCATTGCTTCAGGAGAACTACCCTCTAACCGTTTTCTTAGTCCACATACAAATTCTTTGGGGAAATCCACCCCTGGAGGAAGTCCAAAAAAATGAGATTTTTCAGTTTTTTTAAACATTTCAGTTCACGTATCCACTAAGATATTTTTAACAGTTTTTCAGCCTTTTTTATGCCAATAGGTGTTCCAACATCGACCCAACTTCCTGAGTACTCTAGGCCATATATTGTTCTGTCTGAGATCATGTTGTCCCAAACGATATTGAGAGAAAAGTTTGTTAGATTTATTTTGGAAAAGCGATTGGTTTTAATAATTTGGGCTCCTGTATAGATCAAACCTGAGTTGTTTCGCTTTAGTAAGCTATCCTTATTTAAAGAGAAATCACCTTTTTGGGGATGATCAAGGTTTTTTTCTTGTGGAGCAAGTAAGAGCAGAGCCTCCATATATGTAGGGTCCCAGGCTTTTTCTAAAATCTCTAATGGGTTCTTGCCTTTATAAATAGAGTCAGAGTTTAGAGTAAAGATAGTGTTATTTCTCATTATTGGAAGAGCATTTTTAAGTCCCCCACCTGTTTCATAAATATTTGGCTCTTCAACAATTACTGTAACATTTGAATATTTTTTTAAGTGCTTTGTTAGTAGCTCATGTTTATAATGTGCGTTTACAATAGCTGTCATAGAAGGTTTTTGTAGTAATGATAAAGTATGATCAATTAGGGTTTTACTTCCTACTTTTATTAGTGGTTTAGGAGTAGAAATAGTCAGTTTTTCCATTCGAGTACCAAAACCCGCAGCAAATACCATTACCTCTGTTAATTCAGGATACATGGGAGTTTTTTATTCTTTGGATTACGTCATTATTTGGTTCTGGAAAAAAATCTCTAATTAGTGAGTTAAGATCTCCTAGAGCAGGATGTTTTAGATCTTCAATTAGCTTCCTCCAAATTCCTGGAATAAATGTTAAGTAGCCTTTCTTATTATCTCTTACTGATAATCGAGTAAAAACACCTAGTATACGTAGGTTACGTTGTGCGCTACAAACAGAAAACCCATGCTCAAAGTCTTCGACGTTTAATTTAGTATTCAAAAGGTAATGTTCTAAGCATTTACGTTTGATTTCTGGATTTACCTCTCGTCGAATATCGTTAAGCAATGATGCAAGATCATAAGCGGGATGTCCAAGCATTGTATCTTGGAAATCTAATATCCCAACACGCTGGTAACCTTTTCTGTGATTTAACCAAATTAAATTTTCTGCATGGAAGTCGCGGTGAACCATGATGTGGGGGGTGCTCATTATGTTAATTAAAGAGGCATTCAGCAATTTATAAAATTCAGTTTTTAAAGTAACATTGGGTGACGCCGTTAAACCGTACTCCAAATACCAATCTAAAGCTAAAAGTGATTTATTGACCATGTCTGAACAATTATAAACATCAAGACCTTTTAAAGGCGTAGAATGATATAAACGGATTAAATTATCAGTGGCATTTATATAAAACTCTAGCTCATTGTTAGGTTTGTTAATTAACATTTTGGAAAATAAATTTTCTCCAAAATCTTCTAATATTAAAAACCCGTTTGAAATGTCACTGTCGTAGATTTTTGGTACACTTAATCCAATTTTTTGAAAATATTTACATACTTTTACAAATGGTTTTACATCTTCTCCATGCTCTGGCGGAGCATCCATTAGAATTGAAGTGCCTTTCATACTACATGTTAAGCGCTCATATTGTCTCCTTGAGGCATCTCCTTGTATCGAAGTGCGTTTAGCATTTTTCCACGATGATTGAGAAAGAAAAATACTTGTAAGCTTTGTGCGACTAGAGTTCATTTTTAAACTTTTTAATTATTAATTTTAAACCATTCATTATTTCTTTATCATGACACATTATATTACAGATTCGAGTGGTATCCGAATGATACTTAAAATTAATATAAATTGCATTTGCAGGGAGATAGTTTTTTAATTTTTCTGGCCATTCAACGATACAAATTTCATTTCCAAAAGCCTCTGAAAGACCCAGTTCGGTTATGTCGTCTGTTGAAGGAAGTCGATAAAGGTCAGCATGCCATATTTCTGAATCTGGAGTTTGATAGGTTTGTACTAGTGTGTACGTAGGTGATGGGATATCCTCAATAACTCCATGTTTTGATAAAAGTTTTTGTATATATTTTCGTGCAAAGAAGGTTTTACCAGCTCCTATCTCTCCAGATAGTAAGATTGTTGTGCCGGTGGAGCTACTATCAGCTATTTGTCTTGCCAGAAGGCTTGTTTTATCTTCTGAAGAAAGCAGGATGGATATCCCAAGCTGTAAATTGGATTTATTCATAGAGTTGTTTCTTTAGAAAGTTTTATAAATTGCTAGATTAATTTTTTTAACAGAAGTTAAATTTCAAATTGTTGGTTTTCTCCCAATCCAATCATTTTATTTTGGTTTGAATCTTCGATAATACTGCGGATCCAAGTTACTTCTGCGATGGCGCCTTTTAATTGATCGTTATGTTTCTTTTTGTATTTGAGATCGGAGCCATTAGAAAAAGAAATTTGCGCTCCTGATCGTTCTAGTAGTGTTTTTGCAATAAATAGACCTAAACCCATACCTTCATATTCAGGGTGTGAATCTTTAGATATAAAAGTATCTCGCCTCTTTATGAAGGGGTCACCAATTCTTCCAAATATATCAGCGGGATAACCATCTCCATCATCGCAAATTTGTACACTAATTGTGCGTTCATTCCAAGTAGTATCAATCCATATTTCAGTTTTAGCAAAATCAACCGCATTTTGAATTAAATTCCTTAACCCATGAATTATTTCTGGCTGTCTATGAATGTTGGGAATACTTTCACTTTTGTTCTTTTGGAATGTGTGAGTAATATTAATTACCTTATTACGTTTTGAGTGAGGTTCAGCAGCTTCTTCTATTAGGTTTGTAATAGGAACTATTTTTATCTGCAGATCATCTTTCCCGCTTCTCCCCATAGAATCTAAAATCACTTTACATCTTTGCACTTGTTCACGAATTAATTTTGCATCTTCCCTTAACTCCTTATTATTTTTTAAGTCTTCTATTAATTCAGTACTAGCAAGATTTATTGTTGCTAGTGGTGTTCCCAATTCATGTGCTGCAGCAGCGACGACGCCACCCAAATCAGTAAGTTTTTGTTCTCTACTTAGGGCCATTTGAGTTGCGAGGAGTGCTTGACTCATTAAATGTGTTTCTGAAGTCACCCGCCTGGCATAAAATGCTAAAAATACTATCCCAATCATTAATGCTGTCCAAAACCCAACAGTAAATAAAAATGGAAGCTTTATAACTATGCCTGATTGCATAATTAATGGTACGTGATCAAAAGCGAGTACACTTACTAAAATGATTGCTAAGCCGCTGATAAAAAAAGTTGAAAACGGGCGTAAGGTCATTGCCGATACTGTGACAGGGGCTAGAATAAGAATTGAAAACGGGTTGTTGAGTCCGCCAGTCAGGTAAAGTAAAACAGCTAACTGAATAAGATCAAAGAGTAACATTGCCAAGAAATCGCGCTCTGGTAATCGACGATTTTTAGGAAAAATAAATGTGGCTAATAAATTTATAAAAACTGAGGCTACAATTGCTAATATACAAAGTTTAAGATCTATCTGGAGTCCTATAATGAACTTTGAAATGAGAATAGCGGTAACTTGCCCAATCACTGCAAGCCATCGGAGTATTATTAAAGTCCGAAGACGTACAAGGCCACTCCGGGCACTCTGTGCATAAATGCTTGCATAATTCATACTCATTTAGTTGGAATATTTTTAAAAATCATAATAAGAGAATGATACTCGTAGAAAGGTTGTCGATCAACTAATTGTATCTAAATTGGAGACTAAAAATGAAAAAGAATTACCTTATGCTGTCTGCGGGTTTAATCATATTGGTGATACTGGCTTTTAATGGAGTGATTTTTTATAAAAAATATTATCACGAGGTCACTTTATGCTCGCTGGGAAATATTTCAGGTAAAGCAAATATTGGAGGCAAGTTTAATTTAGTAGATGAAAACGAACAGTTAGTTAGCAACACAGATGTAATAGATGCACCGGTCTTGGTATACTTTGGATATACTTTTTGCCCTGATATATGCCCCATAGATGTTATGCGAAACGCAGAGGCCACAGAGCTTTTATTTGCAAAAGGTATACGGATAAAGCCAATATTTATTACAATTGATCCAGAGAGAGATACTCCTAAGGTGCTTAAAGAATTTACAGACCTAATGCATCCGGAGATGCTTGGGCTAACGGGGAGCTTAAAACAAATTAAAGCAGCTTCGATAGCATATCGGACTTATTATAAAAAACAGGTTTCTGAAGATGAATATTATCTAGTAGATCACTCAACGTTCACTTATTTCTTGACCCCTCAAAAAGGTTTTGTTGATTTTTTTAGGCGAGAGGACTCTCCTGAAAAAATAGCAGAAACTATTTCATGCCACTTGAAAAAGACCTAATTACAACAGCATTTAAATTACGATAGAATTATTGAGTTATTTTCCTTGAAACAGTGTTAAGGTTGTGGGAGGAGATAATTATGGTTGAACGACTTTTAAACGAAATTGGCAAAGATAACTCATTATTAATCGTTGATGATGATGAACCATTCCTAAGAAGATTGTCTAGGGCGATGGAAAAACGTGGATTTTCGCCAGAAACAGCAGATAGTATTGCTGCTGGTAAAGCAATAGCAACAGCTCGTCCTCCTGCGTATGCTGTGGTGGACCTCCGTTTAACTGATGGAAATGGTTTAGATGTAGTCGAAATTTTAAGAGATAAGCGTCCAGATTGTAAGGTAGTCATATTGACAGGTTATGGGGCTATTGCTACGGCGGTCGCAGCTGTAAAAATTGGTGCAACAGATTATTTATCAAAACCAGCCGACGCTAATGATGTGACTAATGCTTTATTAGCAGTTGCTGATGGTTTACCACCACCACCAGAAAATCCAATGTCCGCTGATCGTGTGAGATGGGAGCATATTCAACGTGTCTATGAGCTGTGCGACAGGAACGTTAGTGAAACGGCTCGGCGCCTAAATATGCATCGTAGAACTTTGCAAAGAATTTTAGCAAAAAGATCTCCTAGATAATTATTGACTGTAATAATGCTTCAAATTTTTCAATAAATTTAGATTTAACGATCATAGGTTGTTTCAAAACTAATTCTTGATAGTTAAAAAACTCATCAGGTGGAACCCCAAAAAATTTGTTTGCTTCATCTATACTAAAGCCTGCGATTAGTGTTGCTTCCAGCCAAGCAGATATTTTATCTGCTTTTTTTATCTGAAGTTTTATATTTGAAGGGACCTTTGCTGGTAAACCAAACCTGATGTGTATAGCTTCTATAAGCTTGTCTTCTAGCTGGGCATAAGTTGGACCAATAGCAGCTTTCACTGGCGAAATCATATCTCCAATTACGTATTCAGGGGCATCGTGAAGCAGTGCAGCTAACTTCCACTTGTTTGATACCTTTGGGTTTAGCTTAAAAAATATTTTTTCGACCAGTAAGGAATGCTCTGCAACGGAGTAAGAAAAATCACCTTCTGTTTGACCATTCCACCGAGCGACAAAAGAAAGTCCATGAGCAATATCTTCAATTTCAATATCCATGGGTGATGGGTCAAGGAGATCTAACCTTCTACCTGAGAGCATTCGTTGCCATGCGCGTTGTGTTTTCATAAAGCTTCCTAGTAAAGAAAAATAGAATATTTAT
This sequence comes from Paracoccaceae bacterium, assembly GCA_002697345.1. Classification (GTDB taxonomy): domain Bacteria; phylum Pseudomonadota; class Alphaproteobacteria; order Rhodobacterales; family Rhodobacteraceae. The sequence goes on from NZVE01000089.1 coordinate 13,186, forward strand.
TAATAATCAAGATTGCAGATTCCTTTAGCAACTGTTAATCGATTTTTCAAACCTAAAAAGGATTACGTAATGAATCATGACTATATTGTAAAAGACATCTCACTGGCCAGTTTTGGTAGGAAAGAATTAGTAATTGCTGAAACAGAAATGCCAGGTTTAATGGCGCTGCGTGAAGAATATAAAGGTTCAGAACCTCTTAAGGGAGCGCGAATAGCAGGCTCGCTTCATATGACAATTCAAACTGCAGTTTTAATAGAAACACTTGTAGAACTAGGTGCAACAGTTAGGTGGGCATCTTGCAATGTTTTTTCTACGCAGGACCATGCTGCAGCAGCCATAGCAGAGGGTGGGACACCAGTCTTTGCCATAAAAGGAGAGACATTACCAGAATACTGGGATTATGCTGACAAAATATTTGATTTTGATGAAGGAACTTGTAATCTGATTTTGGATGATGGTGGAGATGCTACACTGTATATTTTGTTAGGTGCTAGAGTTGAAGCCGGTGAAGAAGAGTTAATTTCTATACCAAAATCAGAAGAAGAGGAAGCCCTCTTTGCTCAAATTAGGTCAAGGATTTCAAAGAATCCAGGATGGTTTGCGAAGCAACGTGATGCAATTAAAGGTGTCTCAGAGGAAACTACAACAGGTGTTCATAGGCTATACGAGCTAGTTAAAGAGGGTTTACTGCCTTTTCCAGCAATTAACGTTAATGATTCAGTCACAAAATCTAAATTTGACAACAAATATGGCTGTAAAGAGAGCTTAGTGGATGGAATTAGACGAGCAACAGATACAATGATGGCAGGAAAAGTTGCTGTTGTGTGTGGGTATGGGGATGTTGGTAAAGGATCTGCGGCGTCACTTAAAGGTGCGGGTGCGAGGGTTAAAGTTACAGAAGTTGACCCAATATGTGCACTACAGGCCGCAATGGATGGCTTTGAAGTGGTTCTATTAGAAGAAGAGATTTCAAAGGCAGATATCTTTATTACAACTACCGGTAATAGAGATGTAATTAGAATTGAGCATCTACGTGAAATGAAAGATATGGCGATTGTTGGGAATATTGGCCATTTTGATAATGAAATTCAAGTTGCAGCTCTAAAAAATCATAAATGGACAAATATAAAAGACCAAGTAGATATGATAGAAATGCCTTCGGGTTCTAGAATTATTTTACTTTCAGAGGGAAGGCTACTTAACCTTGGCAATGCCACGGGACACCCATCATTTGTGATGTCTGCATCGTTCACAAATCAAGTTTTGGCTCAAATTGAACTTTGGACACAAGGGTCTAACTATAAAAATGACGTATATATCTTACCTAAGAAATTAGACGAAAAAGTGGCACGTCTTCATTTGGACAAAATTGGAGTTAAGCTTACAAAACTGCAGGATGATCAAGCAGACTATATTGGTGTAGGAAAAGATGGGCCGTTTAAAGCAGAGCATTATCGCTACTAAAGGTTAATAATTTCGCTACTGATCTTAAATTTTCCTGTACTGACTTTGGTTGTCAGCCTTTGGCTTGATCTTAGAAAGCCAATATCGGTATTAATACTGAATTCTATATTGTTTGATTTAATCACAGAGTAATTTTGTTACTCTTTCGTTAGTGGCCTCTCCAGTAAATTACTTAATACTACACTCACGGATTTGGAACCATCAATGATGTCGACAACTCCTTTTGTAATTGGCATATCTATGTTATGTTTTATTGATAGTTTTAATACAGCCCGAGCTGTTGCTATGCCTTCTACAGTAGAGCTAACTTTAGTGCCGAGGTTCGCCCCAATAGAAAAACCATAAGAAAAATTTCTTGATTGAGGGGAAGTGCAAGTTAGAACTAAATCTCCAATACCGGAGAGTCCATAAAGTGTTTCTTGTTTTGCGCCAAGAGTCGTTGCAAGTTTAACAATCTCTGCGAAACCTCTTGTTAAAAGGGCTGATCGCGCACTGTCTCCAAAGCCGGCGCCAATGCACAAACCGCAAGCTATAGCTATTACATTTTTTAAAGCGCCACCTAACTCGGCACCAATAGGGTCTGATGACAAGTAAAGCCTAATTGAATCGGTAGATAAAGTTTTCTGTAGTTCGGTTCCTATTTGTTTGTTTTCAGTCGCGATAGTTAGGCCAGTTGGTAGGCCCATTGCAATATCAGAAGCAAAGCTTGGCCCTGTTAAAATTGCTGAAGAACCGCCAATTGTATTCCTTATAACCTCTGTTGGTCCAGCTTTTGTGTTCAAATCTATACCTTTACAGCATGCTATAGCTACCTTTGGTTTTTGATGCAGATTCTCTAAATATTTAGTTAAATTCTGCATAGGGATAGCTAGTATAAGTACATCACCCCCACTAAGAGAAGTTGTGCTATTACTAATCTTCAAAGATTTTGGAAGAGAAACCCCAGGCAGATAGTCTGTGGTACGATTTTTAACTAATTCGGTAGAGTTGCGGCTGATTAGAGTGACATCTTTACCAGCTTTATGAAATACGAGTGCTAAAGCTGTACCGAAGGCCCCTGCGCCACTTATGAAAATACGTGTCATGCCTTTCTACCTTTTTTTCCGTGCCCAATTAGAGCAGGTGCGGATTCATCTAGAGGCCAGCGTGGGCGAGCTCCAAGAGACATATCGTCTCTTACCCCAAGCCTATAGTACTCTATTCCTGCCCATGCAATCATTGCAGCATTATCAGTACACAGGTTTATTGGTGGTGCAATAAAGGTTACTCCACACTTCATAGCTAATTTTTTTAAATTATCCCTTATTAAGTTATTAGAAGCCACACCACCAGCTACCGAAATAGTTGGACTATCAGGATTTATTGCCAAATACATTTCCAGTGCTACCGCAGTTTTCTTTGTTAATATTTCACTTACAGCTTCCTGAAAAGAGGCGCTGATATCTGATTGGTCTACAGTATATAGCCCGCCTTGCTCTTCTATCAGATTATCTCTAGCTCGTAAGACAGAAGTTTTTAAACCAGAAAATGACATGTTGCACCCATCTCTACCAATAAGTGGGCGTGGAAAATTAAATCGCATACTGTTGCCTAATTTTGCTAAGGCCTCGATACTGGGTCCCCCAGGTTGAGGTAATGAAATTAACCTAGCGACTTTGTCAAATGCCTCGCCTGGAGCATCATCAATGCTCGCACCAATTCGGGTAAACTGTGTTGGACCATGAACTATTAAAAACTGGCAGTGACCACCAGATATAAGTAACATTAAATATGGAAATTCGATCTGATTAGTCAGTCGTGGGGTTAGAGCATGCCCGGCTAGATGGTTAATTCCTATAAGGGGTTTTTTTGAACCTATAGAAAGTCCCTTGGCGTACATAACCCCTGACATAACCCCTCCAATAAGTCCTGGGCCTGCTGTTACAGCAATAGCATCGATACTGTTTAAATCGAATTCTGCCTCTTCAAGGGCATCTTCAATGACATAATCTAATTTTTCTGTATGAGCTCGGGCAGCGATTTCTGGGACTACCCCTCCAAATTTCTTATGAAGTTCCTCTTGACCAAAGATTTTTGTAGAAAGAATATTTGCCTTGGTTTCATCTATCAATTGGACAACGGCAGCTGCTGTGTCATCACAGCTACTTTCAATTCCTAAAATAGTTATAGTTTTGGCCATTTATTTCACGCTGTTGCTTAAGCTTAATTACAGAGGTATCATTGAGATATGTTTCTCACAATCTATAAGTACCTTTAATGAAGATTTTGATTACACGTCCCTTACAACAATCTAGGCGTTTTGCTAAGGCTCTTGATAAACAATTTGGAGAGAGTTTGGAAATTTGTATCTCCCCAGTTCTAGAAATAAAATTCTTTAGAGTTGAAATAAATTTAAAACCTTTTGATGGACTAATTTTTACTTCTGAAAGTGGTGTAAAGGCATTTGCGCATTTAAACAAAAAAACTGATAAAAAAGTGTATTGTGTAGGGGCTTACACATCTGAGGTTGCTAGAAAGAGTGGCTTGTCAGTTTCTCATACTGAAAAAGATGTAGGAGATTTAAAAACTTGGCTGGTAGAAAATGATTCAGAAAAGACTTTGCTATACCTTTGTGGTAAACATATTTCCAACAATCTGGAAATGGCGTTTGAAGAAAGTAAAATTACCATAGTATCTCAAATAATTTATGATCAGATACCAAGGAAACTGCTTCCAGACGCAATTCAATTTCTGTCAGATGTGAGACCTGTTTTGGTTCCTATTTTCTCTGAGAGAAGCTATGAAATTTTATCCCGGCAATTTAAAAGTTCGATGAAGTCTTCAAGAATGGCGATCTGTTTGAGCTCCGCTATAGCAAATAAAATTAGGGATGATGATTTTGAAAAAGTTTTAATTAGCCCACGACCAGACTTGGAAAGTCTTATTAACCTAGTTCAAGAGTTCTTCCAAAACTCTTAAGCTATATTTTTTGTGCGAACTACAGTATCTTATGTTGAAANTTGTTGAAGTCAGAATATGTTTATCACAAATACTACTTNAACANAATATAAAANGGGNTCTTGAGNAAGTTTTGGTTAAAAAAANTAAACATAATAATCCAGAAGAGGTCCCAATAATTGAGGCTGANGATCTGATCAGTATTGGTCCAGATGAGATTGANAATAGGGTACGAAAGCNNGGGAAAAACAAATTTCAATTTGTCATAATTNTGACAGTTATTTTTTTTATGATTTGTATATCCTNGGTTTTCTATTNTGTGGANCGTGCCCCTAGGGCTGCAATTATTAATGACGAGGTCAGTGAATTAAAAAGTATAGTTAAGACACTTCAAGTTGAATTAAAGGAGCAAAAACTTGAAAATATGGCTCTCAATTCAAAAATACTTTCTATTGGTAAAGAATTTGAAGATACAGATACGGCACTCTCAGAAAATAAAATATTTAATAAAGAGATGTTTGCATCTTTATCTAAACAAATTATTTCTATTTCAAATTCGATAAATGAACAGCCGACTATATCAAATGTTGATGAAATTTCTATAATTAAAAATACTAACGTACTTAGGAAACTAGAGAAAAGACTTCAATTATTGTCTGCAGATATTGAGAGTAGAGTTAGTTCATCAGAAAAAGAATCTAATAGAATAAAAAAATTAGAAGAAGAGACAGCTTTTAAGGTCAAGCTCTTAGAAATTAGAGATCGGGTGCAAAAGGGTATGCCATTTGAAGATTTAATGGTTAATTTTTTTTATAACAGCAAACTATCTGAAGAATTACAGATAATAGCACCTATAGGGGTGACGCCACTAACTGAGCTAAAAAGGGTATTCCCACAACTTGCAAGAAACTCCCTACGAGCTATTCATAAAAATACCTTAGAAGTAGATACAAAAAAAAGGCTCATTTCATTATTAAAAGAAAAACTTGGTACAAGGTCTCTTGTGCCACGAGAGGGTAGTGACCCAGATGCAATTTTATCTAGAGTGGAGGCACTAATTAAGGAAGATAGGCTTGAAGACGCGTTGAAACAAATAAATTCTTTACCTACACCTGGGCTTGAAACTTTAACTGAGTGGATAGAGCAGGCTACAAACTGGATTTTAGTAGATAAGGCCATCACTGAAATAAGTATTTTTTTAAGTGAAGAACAAGGATAAATAATGCTTTTGTATCTAATAAAGATATTTGGATTTTTTATTATAGTAGCGGCCATCGCTATCGGAGTTGGGGAACTATTTCAGAGTAGTGGTTTCATAAGGTTATCCATGTTCGATTTCGAATTTACTATGAGCCCATTGATAGTGTTACTAGTATTTACAGTAATATTTTTTGTTTTTTGGATTTTATTAAAACTTTTTGGACTTATAAATGCTATCTTTAGTTTTGTTAGTGGTGATGAAACTGCCGTTTCAAGGTTTTTTTATAAAAATAGAGAACGTAAGGGGTTCGAAGCTTTAGCTGACGGGATGGTCGCCTTGGCTTCAGGCGAGAGCAAATTAGCTGTAACAAAAGCTGCCAGAGCTGAAAAATACTTAAAACGCCCAGAGTTAACAAATTTAATCACTGCTCAAGCTGCGGAAGCATTAAACGATAAGCCAAAAGCATATGAGTTTTATAAAAAACTATTAAAAGATGACCGGACCCGTTTTGTTGGGGTTATTGGCATTATGAAGCAGAAACTTTCAGAAGGGGATACTGATTTAGCTTTAAAGTTGGCTGAAAGAGCATTTTCGTTAAAGCCGAAACATGAGAAAACCCAAGATTTTTTACTAAACCTCCAGGCAAAAAAAGAAGACTGGTCTGGAGCACGAAGGACTTTGAGTGCCAAATTAAAGTATGGAACTTTACCTCGTGACGTACATCGTCGCCGTGATGCGGTGTTAGCACTCTCTGAGGCAAAAAGTATTTTAGCTGAAGGTAAGAATATTGAAGCTCGAGAGGCAGCGATTGAGGCAAACAGGCTCTCCCCAGACCTAATTCCTGCGGCAACGATGGCTGCTAGAAGCTATATGGAAGGAGGTAAGGTAAAAAATGCGTTACGTGTTTTAAAAAAGGCTTGGGAAGTCAGACCTCATCCTGATTTAGCTACAGTATTTTTGGAGGTAACAGAAAAAGAAGACCACACTTATCGAATAAAGAGCTTTAAAGCTTTGTCACGTGTGCAAGCTAACCATAACGAAACAAAATTGTTTCTCGCAGAATTGTATGTTTCATCAGAAGATTTTGATGCTGCCCGATTAATAATTAGTGATATCGTACAAACTGTTCCAACCGCCCGCTTATTCACGATAAGGGCTGCTATTAGTAAGGGTGAGGGAGAAGATGATGAGTTCGTTAGAGGTTTGTTAAATGAGGCTTTAAAGGCATCTAGAGGGTCTCAATGGGTTTGCGAAAACTGTTCTCAGGTCCATGTGCACTGGGCCTCTGTTTGTGCAAATTGCTCTAGTCTAGATACTCTTAGCTGGCAGGAGATGCCCATAGAAAATAATTTTAAATTACCCGCCTCAGTGGATTTATTTCTGGAGAGTGATGATTTTGACGAAGGTGATATAAATATTACTGCCCCCCCAAACATGAAGTAAATAAAAAATAATGCCCGTAGTATAACCTTTAATAATCAAGTAGCATTTAAATTCTACTTTAAATTTACTCCCGTATAATTATCAGGAACTCTGTTCGATGTTAGCTTCCCAAAAGTCAAGCTGGAAAAACCTATGGCTTTCATCATCAGTGTTATCAATGTCTTTACTAGGAGATGCGCTATTATACGTAGTGTTACCTGTAAATGCTTACCTCTTTGGGGTAAGCATGGTGTGGGTTGGAGTTCTATTAGCGGTTAATCGTATAATACGTACTTTCACTTATGGGTGGATAGTACAATTAGCAGAAACAATTGGACTTCGAAACTTATGCTTAGTTTCAGCTGTTATGGCTATCATTTCAACTGCTGGATACGGATTATTGAGCGGCCCTACTGCGCTTATAATTTCGCGTGTTATTTGGGGTTTGTCTTATGCTGGGTTGTTATTAGTGACTTTAGCTTACGCTGTTGAGGATAGTAGTAAAACCGCCACCCGAGTTGGGTTAAGTAGAGCTGTAGAGCAAGTGGGGCCGTTACTCGCGTTGACTGCAGGAACTTGGCTTGCCAGCAAAGTGGGTGCTAAAGATGTTTTCTTATATTTAGCTGGCATATCATTGCTATGCATACCTTTTGCTTTGGCTCTTAAAAGTCCTTTACGAAAGATAAAAACTCCAAGAACAAAAACAAAATATAACCTACTTTTTTCACCTAATAGTTTTGATCTCTCAATTTTTTTAATGGGCCTGGGAATTGATGGGCTTTTTACTATAACAATTTCTTTGATGTGGTTAGATTTTGTTAATCCTGGGACAGCTATAATGTTGGGCGGGTTTTTTTTAGCTGGGAGACGCTTAGTTGAGATGGTTAGTGCGCCGTTGGCAGGCATTATTTCTGATAGTTTTGGTGTGAAGGTACCTTTAATTTTTGCTCTGATCTTAGTGATTTTGGGTTTTCTTTTAGTTGGTATGGGGTCTTTAATTATAGGCTCTATTCTAATTATTTTGGCTAGAGGAGCGTTGGGAACACTTTTCCCCGCTGCAGTTTCTTTATTGGCAACGCGTAGTAAGCTTGAACTTCTAGCTAGAAATCAAGCGTGGCGAGATGTCGGCGCGGCGTTAGGGCCATTAGCGACAGGTTTCTTACTAGTTGTAACTTCCCCCATGTTACTACACACGGTTTTATCGGGTCTTTTTATTATAAGCTTTATTTGGTTGCTACTATCACCATCGTGGAAGCACCTTCAAAATGGCAGTTAAGAATTTATAAGCCCTGATGAGCATTAGGCCACAAATGTTGTTGAATAATAGGATATTTTGAATCCTCTATTTATTTTTCTGTTCTCTTAACCAGATATAGATACCGGACGAAACAATTATTAAACCACCCAAAATTGTAATTAAACTGGGTACCTCATTGAAAAAATAAAACCCCCATAAACTACCATAAAGTATTCCAATGTAGTTAAATGGAGCTAAGAATGAAGCTTCAGATATTCGATAAGCATGTATCAACAAAAAGTGGCCTGTAGCACCCAACAAACCAAATACGGAAAATACAAATAGGTCTGATGACTCTATTGGTGTCCAAGACGGAACAACTAATACAGAAGCAGCAATGGAGCCTAATAAAGCTGTGTAAACAAAACTTGTCAGTGGGGATTCATCCTGGCTTAAATATCTCGTTGAAATTACGTATGCTGCGTAACTTAGGGCTGAAATAATTGGTAAAATAACAGCATATGAAAATACTCCAGTTCCTGGGCCTATAATTAGTAAAGCTCCTATTAGCCCAAAGGCTACACCTAGCCACCGACGATGGCCGACAGTTTCTTTTAGGACTAGCACAGACAGTATAGTTACAAAAATTGGAGAGACTTGAAAAATGGCATTAACATCAGCAAGTTTTAATGTTTTTAAGCTCGTAAAAAAACAAACTGTAGCGGTGAATAACAATGCAGAT
>NZVE01000090.1 GCA_002697345.1 Paracoccaceae bacterium
TCGAATAAACGATGCAAAACCAAAAGCTATTATTGCAGGAAGTTGTGGGATCGAAGGAAATAAAGTTATTGACTATAAACCACTTTTGGATGGTGCGATAGAAATATCAGCCCACAAACCATTGTTTTGTGTGATACACCAGAGAGACCAATTGAAAGCAACATTATTACCAGGAAGAGATATCGATTGGGATGATTTAAAAACTAACAGTGCGCCTGTGGATTGTGTTCCAGTCAGTGGTGATCACCCTTTATATATCCTATACACTTCTGGAACTACGGGTGAACCTAAGGGCGTGGTTAGACCTACGGCAGGGCACATGGTTGCTTTGCATTGGTCTATGTCAAATATTTTTGATGTTAATCCTGGAGATGTTTATTGGGCTGCTTCGGATGTGGGTTGGGTGGTTGGACATAGTTATATTGTGTACGCACCTTTGTTGAATGGAAATACTACAGTTCTTTTTGAAGGAAAGCCGGTAGGTACGCCCGATGCTGGTACCTTTTGGCGTATTATGGACGAGTATAAAGTAAAAACTTTCTTTACAGCCCCAACAGCCTTCAGAGCTATTAAACGTGAAGACCCACTTGGAAATCTGGTAAGCGGGTATGATTTAACTTCCTTAAAAGCAATATTTTTAGCTGGCGAGAGAGCGGACCCTGACACGATTAATTGGGCTTCTAAAATGTTAAATGTCCCAATTGTAGATCATTGGTGGCAGACAGAAACTGGCTCACCAATGGCGGCTAATCCATTAGGAATAGAACAATTGCCCATAAAATTAGGTTCTCCGTCAGTGGCAATGCCAGGTTGGAATATACAAGTACTGGATGATCAAGGGTTGGCAGTCGAGGCTGGTGAGTTAGGTGCTATTGTAGTTAAATTACCTCTCCCTCCGGGATCAGCAACTACTCTTTGGAAGGCGCAGGAAAGATATATGAAAAGTTATCTTGATACATTTCCGGGCTATTATGAAACCGGTGATTCTGGATATATTGATATAGATGGGTACATCTATATTATGGCTCGAACCGATGATGTTATTAATGTTGCTGGTCACCGGCTTTCTACTGGAGCAATTGAAGAAGTTTTAGCAGGGCATCCAGACATAGCGGAATGTGCGGTGATAGGAGTTTCAGACCCTCTCAAGGGCCAACTTCCATTAGGTTTTTTGTGTTTAAATAGTGGATGTAATCGAAAGCATAATGATATTTTAGCTGAAGTTATCAGTGACGTAAGAGGTAAGATTGGACCGGTAGCCTCCTTTAAGTTGGCTTGTGTAGTTGATCGTTTACCAAAAACTCGCTCAGGGAAAATACTTCGGGCCACTATGCTCTCTATTGCCAATGGCAAGGAATACAAAATGCCTGCAACTATTGATGATCCAACTATCCTTAAAGAAATTTCTGTAGCTTTAAGTTCCTGTGGGTATCCGATCGGTTAATTATTTTATATTTCCAAACAATACTGATAAGTAGATATCTCAAGTAAAAGGTTTATATCAATGTCTAAAGAAAGAGAGCTATTTAATGCGGCGATAAAGGTGCAAAAAAATGCTTATGCGCCGTATTCAAATTTTTTGGTAGGGGCAGCCTTAAGGAGTTCATCTGGAAAAATCTACACAGGGTGTAATGTTGAAAATATAGCATACCCCGAGGGAACGTGCGCTGAAGCGGGAGCAATAGCATCTATGATCGCTGGGGGTGATAGAGAAATAAAGGAGCTCACCGTAGTAGCTGATAGTTCAAAACCTGTTGCTCCATGTGGTGGTTGTCGACAAAAAATTTCAGAGTTTGGCAGTGGTTCCATAGTTATTTCTTTAGCTACAACTTCTGGTGATATCATTAGCACTTCATTGGAAGAATTACTCCCTGGCGCTTTTGATCAGAGTTTCATGAAGCTCTAATGAATGTGGGGTCTTTAATAGAGCGGGTTCGTAACAAGAAGTACATTACTGAAACTGATATGTTGGAGTTTGGGTCTATGATTTCAAGCCCAATTGTAAGTGACGCGCAGATCGGGGCGTTTGCTATGGCTGTTTGCCTTAATGGCTTGAGTCTCGAGGCTCGAGTAGGTTTAACTAAGGGAATGCGAGATAGTGGTGATCAATTAGTATGGGATTTACCTGGGCCAGTTCTCGATAAACATTCGACAGGTGGTGTGGGTGATCCTGTTTCATTATTACTAGCACCGGCTTTGGCAGCATGTGGAGCTTTTGTCCCTATGATTTCTGGAAGAGGATTGGGCTATACTGGAGGTACACTGGATAAGTTGGAGTCAATTCCTGGTTATTCTTCAGATATTTCTAAGGAGAGGTTTCAACGAATAGTAGAAAAAACTGGTCTCGCTATAGTTGGAGCCTCAGACGACGTAGCTCCAGCAGATCAGCGTCTCTATAGAATACGTGATGTGACTGCTACAGTTGATAGTCTTGATTTAATAACTGCATCTATTTTATCAAAGAAATTATCTGCAGGTCTGGATAGCTTAGTTTTAGATGTAAAAACTGGATCTGGAGCAGTAATAAAAGAATTTGAAAAATCAGAGTTATTAGCGAGATCACTAATAGGTGTAGCCAACGGTGCAGGGTGTCCGACAGTTGCCCTTCTAACTGATATGTCACAGCCTTTGGCAAATGCGGCAGGTAATAGCCTGGAAGTAAAATCTGTAATGGAAACCCTCAGCGGCATGCAAGTTAATGATAGATTATTGGAGGTGACTGTCGAACTAGGATCTGAACTTATTAATCTTAATAACCCTTCTCAAAGCCTCAAAGATAGTAGGTGTCTATTAAAGGGCTCTATATCGTCGGGTAGGGCTATGGAATATTTTTCTAGAATGGTTTTTGAGATGGGTGGTCCAAAAAGCTTTGAGAGTGATTGGGCTAAATATCTCCCTAAATCACCTGTCGTAAAAGAAATTAGAGCTAATAAGGCGGGCTATATTGATAGGATTGATACGGAAGCTCTTGGTCAAGTAGTACTAAATTTAGGTGGAGGGAGGAAATTAGAAAGCGATAAAGTGGATCCCTCAGTTGGGCTGTCGGATCTAATTAAAATAGGAACTAAAGTTGATCTCAAAACACCTATTGCGATTTTGCACGCCTCTAATGAGCAAGACGTAATAAGAGTAGAAGCAATAGTTCGAGGAGCATTTTCGATATCGTATAATTTTAAACCCGAACCAACCCTTATCCATCGGTTAGATTCTAAATGAGTAGAGCTTTTTTAATTGTAATGGATTCTGTCGGTTGTGGAGGAGCTCCAGATGCTAAGGATTTTGGTGATGAAGGTGCAAACACATTAGGTAATATTTTGAATGCTTGTTCGACTGGCCGAGCGAACACCGGAAGAGTAGGGAGGTTGAATGTTCCCAATTTTAAAAGCCTTGGTTTAGATTCAATCCTTAATTTGTCAGTAACTTCAAGTAACATAGAGGTCTTGGAAAAACCTAAAGGACTTTGGGGAGTTGCTACACCAACGTCGCCAGGAAAAGATACACCTACGGGCCATTGGGAGTTGTTCGGAGCTCCGTTGCCGTGGGAATGGAAATATTTTAAGAACAAACAGCTTAGTTTTTCATCTGAGATTATAGATCTTATCCAAGAACTTTCAGGGTCAAGTGGCATCCTTGGCAACTGTCACGCTTCTGGTACAGAAATAATAGAGAAATTTGGCAAACAACACTTAAATAGTGGATGGCCAATCTGTTACACTTCGACCGATAGTGTAGTCCAAATTGCTGTTCANGAAGAGAAATTTGGTCTAGANCGGCTTTATGAATTATGNCGTAAATTAGCACCATTTTGTCATTCTAGAAGAATTGGAAGGGTGATTGCGAGNCCTTTTGTTGGGGACGAAAAAAGTGGCTTTACTCGAACAGACAACAGAAAAGATTTCTCTATTGAACCACCGGCATCTACACTTTGTGAATGGGCATTCGAAGAAGGTAGAGAAGTAAATTCTTTAGGAAAAATTGACGATATATTTTCAAGCAAAGGTATTTCATCAACTAAAACGGGACCCGATAAATTACTAATGGAAAATTTGTATGATTTATTGGATAGCGCCTCCGATGGTAGCCTGAATATCGCAAATTTTGTAGAGTTTGATAGCTTGTATGGTCATCGTCGTGATGTTTCGGGGTATGCCAGACATCTAGAATGGTTTGATCTAAAGTTAACAGTTTTATTAAAAAAGATTCGTCAAAATGATTTAGTTATATTAACTGCAGATCATGGTAATGATCCAACTTGGACGGGAACAGATCATACCCGTGAATGTGTTCCAATTTTTGGTATAGGTTTGGGTGAAAAAGAAATAGGTAACGTTCCCTTTGTTGATGTGTCTGCATCAATTGCTAAGTATCTTGGTGTACGCAATCGTGGGGTTGGTAAAAGTTTTATATAGACTCTAATAATATTAATTAAGAGATGTAGGAGAAAGAATATGGTAGATCACCTCACAATAGTTAAACATCCGCTCGTGCAACATAAATTAACTTTAATGCGAAAAGTCTCAACTCCCACTGCTTTGTTTAGACAACTCCTAAGAGAAATCAGTCAACTTTTAGCTTATGAAATTACTAGAAATTTAGAAACAAAAAATTTAAAAATCGAAACACCCTTAGTTGAAATGGACTCTCCTGAGTTGGCTGGGCGTAAACTTGCTCTTATTTCAATTTTACGTGCTGGGAATGGTTTACTTGATGGTATGTTGGAGTTAATCCCTTCTGCTAGAGTAGGATTTGTTGGGTTATATCGGGATGAAAAAACTCTTCAGCCAGTTCAATATTATTTCAAGGTTCCGGATTTATTAGAGGAGCGAATGGTCATCGCTGTTGACCCTATGTTAGCCACTGGAAATTCATCTGTCGCGGCGATTAATCTTCTCAAAGAAGCAGGGGCAAAGAATATTAGTTTCTTATGTTTATTAGCTGCCCCTGAAGGAGTTGAAAATATGAGAAAAGCGCATCCAGACGTCAAAATTGTAACAGCTGCACTGGACAGCCATTTAAATGAAAATGGATATATTGTTCCAGGCTTAGGTGATGCTGGCGATCGAATGTTTGGTACAAAGTAAATTAATCAATTGAGTTTTACTGTTCACAGATTGTTTGTAAACTTATCCAATCACTGTCCCGGATAAGAAGTGGGGCGCTAATTTTTCTATAAGGATCACCCTCTATCAATATCATTGTGGATTCGCCTGTAACGTCTAGAGCGTATGCAAAAGGACTGGTTGCCACACGAGAATCCTGAAACCTTTTCAATAGACTTTCTTGATTTATTTGATTTTCAGAAGCTGTTAGTATTTTCTCAGCATGTTTTCGTAAAGTCTCTTTTTTTATTTTTCCTGTGGTAAGTAATCTAAGTAAAGTTCCAATTTTAGCTTCTTTTATAAGAATTAGGAAAGGATCATTATTTTTGTGTTTGTCGAGAGAGTTGTAGAGATATCCGACTGCGACTTCAGGAGTGTCGTGGTCTTCAAAAACGGTCTTGTCTATCAAGTGTATGTTCCCAGGTAATGATATTACTTTCTTTCTACTGTCTGGAACTATTAACAGCCTGTGATTAATTTTTCCAAGGACACGAGTTTTGAAACTTAGTAGAGCACTGTCACCCAAGGTCGATGTGCATGGGCTGCCAGTTAAATTCACGATTTCTGTTACAAGACTCTCTCCTATTTGAACTTTATTTTTTTGTGTAGTGACAGATAAAGTGTGCTGTATTAATGCATTAGGTAACCAGGTAAAACCAATTACACCTAGAGTAAAAATAATACTTATTAAGATGTAAGTACGAACTCTACCGTGTCGTGGTTTGCGTTTTTCGATTATGCGGTTAACCTTTGAAATAGCTCCTATCATAGTTCTATCATCTATTTCCAAAGTTTCTAACGCATCTGGGCCGGGCTTATATACTGCTGGGAGTTTTCCATCGTTAACTCTTTCAATAGCTGGTAACGACCAGTGTGAAAGCGCCGTCTCAGTTGTATCGCGTAATATTAAAGAATTGTCACCAAAAGAGACTAAGACTTCGCGCCGCTGACTGTCGATGTTTTCTTTCCATAACCCAGTGCATTCAAGGCGTTCATATTCTTTTAGTGCAGTCATTTAGCTGTATCCATATGTAGGACGTTTTTTTTAACCCCTAAAGTGATTTAGTTTTTTGTCGAAGCTCAAACTTTTGTATTTTACCAGTTGATGTTTTTGGAAGATCTTGAAAAAAAACATGCTTAGGTGTTTTAAATCCCGCTAATTGATTTCTTGCAAAGGCTATTAACTCTTCTTCAGTGACGTTCAGCCCTTCCTTAAGCTCAACGAACGCGCAAGGGACTTCTCCCCACTTATTGTCCACTTTGGCTACAACTGCACACAACATAACGGCAGGATGACTCATCAACACCCCTTCGACCTCCACTGAACTAACATTTTCACCTCCAGAGATAATTATATCTTTAGCCCTATCAGCGATTTGGATATAATTATCATCATGCATCATGGCAATATCTCCAGAATGGAAAAAACCACCTGAAAAGGCCTCTTTTGTTGCCTCGGGATTCTTATAATAACCCTTCATAACGGAATTACCTCTAATTGCAATTTCTCCAAGGGTTTTGCCATCTTTAGGTATTTCTTTTTGATTTTTGTCCAAAACGGTTATTTCTTCCATCATAGGGAATGCTACACCTTGACGGGCTTTTATTTCTGATTTTTTCTCTTGAGGTTCATTGTCCCATTTTTCATCCCAAATACATTCTGTAACATGTCCGTAAGTTTCAGTTAACCCATAGACTTGGGTAACATTGAAACCCATCGCTTCAATAGCAGCCAAGGTTGTTGGTGCTGGTGGAGCTCCTGCTGTAAAGATCTCTACTGTATGAGAAAATGATTTCTTATCGGGGTCAGGGCAATTGATTATTGAATTTAATACAATTGGTGCTCCCCCGAGATGAGTGATATTTTCCTCAGATATGGCTGTATAGATTGATTTTGCTGTAACATCCCGACAACAATAGACTGTTCCGCCAAGCATTGGCATCATCCAAGTATGATTCCATCCATTGCAATGGAACAGTGGGACAATAATTAATAGTTTGGGATATAACTGTAATTTCCAACTGACAACGGTACCCATCGTCATTAAATAGGCTCCACGGTGATGGCAGACTACGCCTTTTGGTTGTCCGGTAGTACCTGACGTGTAATTAAGTGATAAGCTTTCCCACTCATCTTCAGGTAATTGCCAAGAGAAATTGTCACTACCAGTATTCAATAGTTCTTCATACTCTAAGTAATCACCAGATTTTGGAAAACCCGCATCTTTGTCTTCAACTTCTATAATTTCTGGTCCTAAACCTTTACACATTCTCTTGGCCTGTTTGGCCAGGGATAGAAACTGCGTGTCAACTAACACTATTTTGGCTTCGCCATGATCAAAAATATAAGAAACTGTTTTAACATCTAGACGAGTATTAATTGTGTTTATTACCGCACCGGCGGCAGGAATACCAAAATGAGCCTCAACCTGAGCAGGTATGTTGGGTAGAATAGTAGCTATGACATCTCCTGAGTTTATACCACGCGCTGTTAGGCTCGATGCCAGTAGCGTTACACGTTTGTGATATTGTAAGTAATTATATTTCTTTGATCCGTAAGACAATGCTAAGCGATTGGGAAAGGCAATAGATGCTCGTTTTAAATGGGATAATGGAGTTAGAGGTACATAGTTTGCTTTTGTCTTTTCAAGCCCTTGTTCATTTGACATCCAGCCCATCATTCAATTCCTTTTATATTATTTAAAAACACTGTATAGTTTTAAGAGGTAACACTTATGAAGATATAAACGCTCTTTTCATTAGATCATAAGGGTGTTTCCAGCCTGGTTGATTGGAAATCCTAGTTAACCATGTGTTGATATTTGGCCAATCACTTCTGTTAAATCCAAATGGCTCATCATAGAAAAGATATCCGCAACAAGATATATCGGCCATACTAATAGAATTGCCTACAAGCCAATCACGGTCAGCTAGGGCGCTATCAAGTACGCTAAGTGCCACTTGAATCCTACCACTTAAGAAATTTATTGCTCCCTCAGGTCTCTTATCTGCTGGCAAAAAGTTCATAAGAAACCGTTGAATCCCTACTTGGCTAGACATTTTGTGATTGTCCCAAAGAACCCAACGTAAAGTTTCATATTTATCCTTTGGATCTCCTCCAAGTTTACCAGTTTTGTCGACTATAAATTGTTGGATAGCTCCTGACTGAGAGAGGGTTACTCCATTATCAGTTACTAATGTAGGTACCTCTCCCATTCCATTTATTTTCTTATAAGCTTCTGAACGGGCTTCCCCTTTGAAAAAATCTACAAATATTGGGTCCCATTTTACACCAGCTAACTCCATAGTTAGTGCGGCGGTGTATGCGTTACCTGATTCACCAAAACAGTATAGCTTCATATTGTTCTCCCTAAATTTTAGTATTGTACTAATAAAAATTCTATTCCTTAAATATTCAATTGAGTTTATACCTATTGGTAGATTTTTTAAAAGGTATAACTTTAGTTTAATAATATAACATGTTCCCATAGATATTTTGAGAGTTAAGGTGACCTTGACCTTAGCTAAAACTTAGGAGTTAAGTAGGCTAAGCTCTGTGTGCATTAGGAAACCAAATCAATTGAATCAAGATCGATTAATAATTGCAAGGAGTTTTATTAACTCTCTTCCTCATGCTCGATATATGGGCATGAGAATTGATGAAATAGGGACAGGGTTTGCTGTTATGTCACTGCCCTATAATGCTATAGTTAACGGTGATATAACAGAGAAAAGTATTCACTCCATTGCTATATCTGGTTTGATAGATACTTGTGGTGGTTTGTCAGTATTAGCACACAAATTGCAACCCTTAGAAACTGCTACTATGAACCTTCGGGTTGATTATTTAAGACCTGCGGCTCTTAATCAGGAGGTTAGAGCAAGAGCTGAGTGTTATTATATTTCGGATTCTGTCGCTTACGTTAAAGCCACCGCCGAAGATAACTCCTTAAGGGACCCCATAGCAACCGCATTAGGTACGTTTGCGATTATTAAGGAGAGAATAATCTCGTAATGGACCATAAAATTAATACTTCCGTGTTAGCTAAACATTTATCAATGGACTACGTTTTAAAGAATTTCTGTGCCACTTCCACTTACATGAAGTATCTGGATATACGTTTTATAAAAGAAAATAACTCCTACATTTCGGTGTTACCATATAAATCGAACCTAATAGGGAACCCTGATCTAAAGGTGTTACATGGAGGTATAACTGTGGCATTGCTTGAGTTTACTGCAATGGCACAGATACTTTATGGAAATGATAATGTTACGTCTACTCAGGGTACTAACCTAAGTGACAACGAAGTTGATCAATCAAAAGCCAAAGTAATAGATATCAATGTTGAATACTTGAGACCAGGTTTTGCTCAGGATTCTTTTGCGATAGCTCGAATTGTTCGTACTGGTCGCCGCTTCGCTTGGTTGCACGTTGAAGCATGGCAAGAGGGATATAAGGAGATCTTTGCGCAAGCATCTGTTCACTTTTCACTGAGGTCAAAGTGAATGATTTTATGACAAATAAAATTACTCATCAAAGAGTTCTGACGATTGCTGTTCCAATTTTAATATCTAATTCGACTATTCCAATTTTGGGGGCAGTTGATACAGCAGTGATTGGACAGTTAGGAGATCCTTCGGCTTTAGGGGCTGTGGGTATCGGTGCAATAATTATAACTGCTATCTATTGGATCTTTGGTTTTTTGAGGATGGGTACAGTAGGTTTAACATCCCAAGCATTTGGAGCTAAGGATAATGCAGAGGTAGATGCAATGTTAGGTCGCTGTCTAATAATTGGTTTCGTTGCTGGCCTAATTATAATCCTTGTGCATTCAATAATTTTTAAGTTTGCACTTTATATGTCACCAGCATCACCAGAGGTTGAAGGGTTCGCTTCTAGTTATATGGGAATTAGAATTTACTCAGCCCCTGCAGCAATTTCTTTATTTGGTATCACTGGTTGGCTTATAGCTTTGGAGCGCACAAAATCAATTTTAATCATCCAACTCTTAATGAATAGTTTGAACGTTTTTCTTGATATTTTGTTTGTTTCCTATTTCGAATGGGAAATTGAAGGAGTCGCATATGCAAGCCTTATTGCTGAATGGAGTGGTCTAATTGCTGGTTTATATTTTTGTAGGGACCGGTTGATTGCAAAAGGTTTCTTTTACTTACCTAGAGTTTTTAACAAAATTAGATTAGCTAACATGATTAGCATAAATAGTGATATTTTGTTTAGATCATTACTTTTGGAAATTGCTATTATTTCTTTTCTGTTTATAGGTTCGGATTTTGGTGATGTTGCACTAGCTTCAAACCACATACTGATACAGTTTTTACATATAGTTTCATACGCATTAGATGGGTTTGCTCATGCGGCAGAAACTCTTGTAGGACAATCGGTGGGTGCCCGAAATAGAAAAAGCTTTAGACGGGCAGCTATACTAACTACGGCTTGGGCTGGAGCTATGGCAATTGTATTCGTATTAATCTTTTGGTGCTTTGGTGGTTCGCTTATTGATATAATGACAGTCTCTCCTGATGTTCGAGCGGAAACACGGTTATACCTTCATTTTCTTGCTATATTGCCCTTAATTGGATTATTTGCTTATATGTTAGACGGTATTTTTATAGGTGCTACAAGGACTAGAGACATGCGAAATATGATGTTTATTTCGTTTGTAGGTTACTTAATTGTATTAGTTCTGTTCGTTCCGTCATTGGGTAATAATGGTCTTTGGTTAGGCTTAATTGTACTTTATATTTTGAGAGCTGTAACATTAGCTTTTAAGTATCCTGCGTTAGAAGCCAGCATTTAATTTCTACTAAGCTGTAATTAAATGGGTGATAATTAGGAAATTATAGCCATTTCTCTCTTTTTGATCCTATAGCTGATCTTATTTCTTGATGTCCGTCTGCTTTGAGTAACTTGTCGACTCCAGAACAGATTTTATTAATTACAGAGAATCCTTCGTAGACAAGTGCTGTGTACAGTTGAATAGCGCTAGCTCCAGCACAAATTTTATCATAAGCATCTTCTGCAGAGCTTACCCCACCAACGCCGATAATGGGTAATGACCCATCGGTTAAATAAGATATTTTAGCAATCATTTTTGTAGAAATATCCTTTAGTGGTTCACCTGAAAGCCCTCCTATCTCATTAGATCGATTACTAGTAAGATTTATTTTAGATATGGTAGTATTCGTAGCTATAATCCCATTGACTTTTGACTCTGTAACAACGTTTATTAGATCTTCTAATGCTTGATTTTTAAGATCTGGAGAGATTTTTATAAAGATAGGTATATTTTTTTTTAATTTCTTTTTTACCCCTTCAAGCTGCAAAAGTAAGAGCTTTAGGTTGTCTGGCTCTTGGAGTTCTCTTAGTTTACTCGTGTTTGGGGATGAAATATTCAAAGTAGCAAAGTCTACGAAATCTCCGCACTCTAAAAGAACTTTAGAATAGTCATCGATACGGTTTTTACTATCTTTATTAGCTCCTAGATTAATTCCTACTGGAATTTTTGATAAACTATGCTCGAGCTTACTCCTTATGACTTTCATACCTTTATTATTAAAGCCAAAGCGGTTAATGATTGCCTTATCTTTTTGAAGCCGAAAAAGTCTTGGTTTTGGGTTTCCGTCTTGTGGCAAAGGTGTTACGCCACCGACTTCTAAAAAACCAAAACCTAATTTTGAAAGACTATCGATTGCTTCAGCATTTTTATCAAATCCGGCAGCTAACCCAATTGGATTTTCTAAATTAAGTCCAGAAAAATTAATATTTAAGGAAGGCGCACTACAATTTGTGGTGGAAGGAGATAGTTTTAATGCTAATGCCTTAATGACTAAATTATGAGCTAACTCAGGGTTAAGTTTGTTTAAAAGCTTTAGAGTAATTTTTTCTGCTAAGCTCATTGCAGGAATTCTGGAAATTCGTGTTTTAAGTTTTTCCAGGGTAGTTTACTGCTACCTAAAACTTCGTCGTAACACCAATGTCTATATAAATGTGGAAATTGATTATTACCTCTAGATAGTTCCCATTTTAATTTTTCACCAAGAGAATTCGCCTCAGTCCATACAAGCGCAAGGTTTTCTTGACTATAAAAATGCTTTGACGCTGTTTCCTTAACTTGTTCAGCAGTTGAAAAATGGATGTAACCGTCAGTTAAATCGATCCCTAAACCTGTAAACCTACCACTTCTTTTAAATACTTCTAAATTAGGTTGCGGCATAATTTTATAAATAAGCATAGGTATCTAATTTCTCCATAGTCATTATTAAAGTGGAATTTATATCATATTTTTTTAATTTAAGTTTTCTGATTTAAATTTAGGCATTCTGGAACTGGAGTAATTACTTTTCCATTTTTTTTGAATTCAATTAAATTATTTAATGTTAAGTCTCCCATTGCAGCCCGAGTCTCAAAAGTAGCACTACCGACGTGAGGCAGTACTATTACGTTACTC
>NZVE01000091.1 GCA_002697345.1 Paracoccaceae bacterium
ATATAATAGGAATGTTCCCATACATCACAACCTAACAGTGCTTTCTGTCCAAAACAAAGTGGGTTAACCCCATTTTCAGTTTTTGTCACTTTAAGGCTTCCATCTGAATCACGTACTAACCAGCACCATCCTGATCCAAATTGACCAGCTCCAGCGGCGCAGAATTGAGATCTAAATTCATCTACAGAACCAAAGTTATCCTTTAATTCACTCTCAAGCTCTGACGGCATTTTCGAAATATTTGGACTCATCATTTCCCAAAATTGATTATGGTTCCATAATTGAGAAATATTATTAAATATTCCATTTTGAGAAACTGACCCTTGATTGTAAGTGCCAACAATTATTTCCTCAAGAGTTTTATGCTCCCAATCAGTACCAGCTATTGCTGCATTACCGTTAGTGACATATGCATTATGATGTAAATCATGGTGATACTCTAATGTCTCTTTAGACATACCATTTTCTGCTAATGCGTCATGTGCGTATGGTAGGTTAGGAAGTTCAAAAGCCATTTCATGGGCCTCCTTAACTGTTAAAATACATTGATATTTAAACTTAGATAAAAGTTTTACTAAATTGGGGTATCATAATAAATTTACTTACAACAGGTCAACAATGAATAAATTTAAAATAAATATATTTTGGATTAATTGCTAATAAAAGTTTACACTGCTGTTGTCACAACCTGACATTTTCAAAATGTTATAAACATATTCCTTCACAGATCGATAGCACATAATTTGAAAATAGTTATCTTCTAATAGAGATAAAGCAACAGGAACCTGCGCCATCCTTGTACGCCTAAAATCTCCTATTTTAAAAATCTTTTTATCAAAGTCTACCGGACACAGCTTTCCTAATATATCTCTACAAAGCGCCCCTTTTATCGTAAATAAACTCCTTGAATCAGAAATATTGACAACTGAAGAATGAAAATCTTTTAACCCTTTTAACATCTTTGATTCTATACCATCGATAGCCTTATCTGGAGCTTTAATTAAGAGTTCATCCGTGGACATCCAAAAAGCTTCTACTTTGCTTTTGCTCACAAAGCTCCGTACTGTTGGAACTTTTAATCCAGTTGAAAATTTTAAGGCTTCAGAAAGTCTTTTGGATCCTAGATCTCCCCGTACGGACAATAACCCAAATTCTGCGATCTCTTTTAGATCGAAAGGATTAATAGCTAATAAGTTACTTTTAGATTCAAGATCATTAGACATTCTGTTTAAATCCATCAGGGTCATAGAAAATAGGAGAAACAATTTTAGCTTCTACAACTGAATTAGTTAATGTTGGAAATTGAATAATTTCTCCAAGTCTATCTGGGCCGTATGCGACAAGCCCCAATGCTATACCTTTTTTTAGAGTTGGTGAATAATAAGTTGATGTGACTCTACCTATTGTAACTTTTTGTCCCACATCATTCTCTCCTAGTCCTATGGCATAAGCTCCCTCAGGAATAACCGATCCATCAGTGCTTTCAAGACCAACGAGTTTCCATCTTTCAGGGTTACTCATATATAATCTCTGATGTGCTCTCTTTCCAATATAATCATTCTTTTTCTTAGATAGCGCCCAGTCTAAACCCAGATCCTGTGGAATAATTGTCCCATCAGTTTCATCACCAATCATAATAAAGCCCTTTTCTGCTCTCATTACATGTAAAGCCTCTGTCCCATAGGGTGTAATTCCAAACTCTTTTTCTAAGGATAGAATCTCATTCCATAAAAATAATCCTTTGTTACTAGGAACTGAAATTTCAAAACTCAATTCTCCTGAAAATGAAATTCTATAAACTCTTACGTCAACACCAAAAACTTTTTCATCCACCCACCCCATAAAAGGTAGACTGTCAGAACAAATTTTTGAACACCCAAGTTTTTCTAAAACTCTTCGTGCATTTTTTCCCACAACCGTAATCTGTGAAAACTGTTCAGTCACATTTGTAACATAAACCTCAAAATCCCACCATTCAGTTTGAAGCCACTCTTCCATCATAGAATGAATATTTTCAGCTCCCCCAGAAGTAGTATGACAAAGATAGGAATTTTCGTCGATTCTTGCCACTACACCATCATCAATTAAAAATCCGTTTTCTGAGCAAATCAGTCCATACCTACATTTTCCAAGTTTAAGATTACTCATCATATTGGTATAAATCATATCTAAAAATTTTCCTGAGTCTTTTCCTCGAACCATTATTTTTCCAAGTGTCGAAGCATCTAAAACGCCAACTTTATTTCTACATGCGGTAACTTCTCTAAAAACAGCCTGTTTAACGCTTTCCCCTTCCTGGACATAGCAATAAGGCCTCAGCCAATGCCCAACGGGTTCCCACTTAGCACCGTGTTTATCGTGCCAATCATGCATAGGCGTTTTTCTAATAGGCTGAAATAACTCACTACGTGCTTCCCCAGCTATAGAGCCCATCGAAATAGGGCTGTACGGAGGACGAAAGGTCGTAGTGCCTACTGAAGGAATATCTTTATGTAAACTTTCAGAAAGAATAGCTAACCCATTAATATTACTTAATTTACCTTGATCAGTTGCCATACCTAATGTTGTATAACGTTTAGCGTGTTCCACACTTTCGAATCCCTCTTGGGCGGCAAGTTCAACATCTATTACTTTAACATCATTTTGAAAATCCAACCAAGTTTTTGATTTAAGTTTTGTACTAGCGCCATAAGGCATTTTCCAGACTGCACTAATCGAGTTCTCTTTTATTCCTTTTGTTGATTGGCGAGGTGCTTCGTTAGTTTCTAAATCTAATTCCTTTATTACTCTTAAGGTTACTTCATAGGTTACCCTGAAAATGTCATCTATTAGTAGATCTCCATTAGCAGACCCAACGACTGACAAACACGCTAGACCATTAACTCCTGTTGGAGGCAGTTGTGTATCTGGACGAAATGCACATAATTCATTGTCCCAATTTAGCTTTCCTCCACAATGTGACCACAAATGAACTACAGGAGACCAACCACCTGACATCGCCACAGCATCACATGAGATTTCCTCAAGCACAGTGCCCGACCCAACTTGATCACACAAAGAAATTCCCTTAACTCGATCTTTACCGTGAACAATTGAAATGGCTTTTCCATTTTCAATACGTATACCTAAATCTCTGGCTGTTTTTGCTAACTCTCCAGCACCACTTGGCCTTGAGTCGATTATAAGCGGCACAGAAAGGCCAGCATTTTTTAAAGAAATTGCTGTCCGGTACGCATCATCATTGTTGGTTACAATTACTGTTCTGTCTCCAATAGAAACACCATAATTTGTTAAATAGTTTCTAACAGCTGATGCAAGCATAACACCGGGCACATCATTATTTGCAAAGCTTAGTGGCCTCTCAATAGCCCCAGTTGCTGTTATAATTTGTTTAGCTCTAATCTTCCAAAGCCTATGCCGAGATCCACTTAAGTTTAATTGATGATCAGTTAATCTCTCATAAGCAAGAGAGTACCCGTGATCATAGACCCCAACTCCAACTGTTCTAGTTTTAATAGTGACATTATTCATGCCCTCTAGTTCTTTAGTAAGCTTAGTAATCCAATTTGTTGTCGGACCTTGATCAATTAGTGGGTTATCAATGGAAGCTTGACCTCCAAGGTGTGGTGTTTGCTCAATAAGTAAAACTCTTGCTCCAGATTTTGCTGCAACCTTTGCTGAGTACAGACCAGAAATCCCACCCCCAACTATTAAAACATCAACATACGCATAAAAATGTTCATATTTATCAGGGTCTTTACCCTTAGTGGGCTTTCCTAAACCAGCAGACCTTCTAATTATAGGTTCAAAGATATATTTCCATGCCGGCCTAGGGTGGATAAATGTTTTATAATAAAATCCTGCTGGTAGTAGACTACTTAAATAGTTATTTACGTATCCAATATCAAATTCTAACGATGGCCAGTGGTTTTGTGAGCAAGAGACTAATCCATCAAATAATTCTGTTGTGGTCGCTCGGGCGTTTGGCTCAAAAGAGTTCCCTTCTCCCAGGCCCACTAGCCCATTTGGTTCCTCCGCACCACTAGCTACCAGCCCTCTTGGCCTATGATACTTAAAGGATCTACCAATCAGCAGTTGATTATTAGCCAAAAGTGCTGAGGCTAATGTATCCCCCTGGAACCCTTCCAGCTCTTTACCATTAAATTGAAATTTTACAGGTCTAGATGAATTAACTAAACTTCCGTGACCCGGGACCCTAGAACTCATTTCGAATTCTCCCAACGCCATTCTGGTAATTTTTTATTTATATTAACTCTTATCTGTTTGGGAGGTGACAATGTTTGAGCACTGTATGATCCAAAGATTTCCAATGTTACAGTGGACCTTGCTATATGAAACCATTTCCCACAGCCATTAACATGCTGCCATCTTTCAAAATGCACACCTTTTGGGTTTTTACGAGCGAACAAATAGCTTTCAAATTCTTGATCAGAAGAACCAACAGATTGGCGTTTAAGATGGGCTTGTCCTCCTGCTTGAAACTCTGTTTCTTCACAGCTCAATTTACAGTATGGGCAATTCAACAATAACACTAGTAAAATCCTTTAATGTGCAACACCAGCAGCAACGCTTTCATCGATAAAGCGACCTTCCTTAAACCGGTTTAAACTAAACGGACTTGCGAGAGGTCCTGCTTCTCCAGTAGCGACCATCTCTGCTGTGGCCCATCCAGATCCAGGGATTGCCTTAAACCCGCCAGTTCCCCATCCACAGTTTATGAAACAATTCTCTAATGGTGTTTTCGAAATTATTGGAGAACGATCACCCGTCATATCAACTATACCTCCCCATTGCCTAAGCATTTTAAGCCGAGATATCATTGGAAATGTTTCAACTAAGGATCGAACAGTTTCTTCTATGTGGTGAAAGGAACCTCTTTGAGTGTAATTATTATACCCATCAGCTCCACCACCGATTACCATCTCACCTTTATCTGACTGGCTCATGTAACCATGAACGGTATTAGCCATAACCACCACATCCATAACTGGTTTAATGGGCTCAGAAACTAATGCTTGTAAAGCGACAGATTCCAATGGCAACCTAAATCCACCCATTTCTGCCAATGCGCCTGAATGACCAGCAACCACTATACACAATTTATCACAAAGAATATCACCATCAGTTGTTGTAACACCCCCGATTTTTCCATTTTTAGAAATAATAGAAGTGACTTCTTTTTGTTGAAGTATATGCATGCCCATATCAGAGCATTTTCGTGCGTAGCCCCAAGCAACAGCATCATGTCGAGCTGTACCACCTCGAGCTTGCCAGAGCGCTCCTAGTACTGGGTATCTCGGTCCGGAAAGGTTTATGATCGGGCACAAATCTTTTACCTTTTCAGGATTGATATATTCAGTTGAAACTCCTTGAAGAGCGTTAGCCATTGCAGTGCGTTTATAACCTCTTACCTCGTGCTCCGTCTGAGCTAGCATCATAACACCACGTGGAGAAAACATTAGGTTATAATTTAAATCCTGACTTAAATTCTCATACAAACTTCTAGACTTTTCGTATATCGCTGCTGAAGGGTCTTGTAGATAGTTTGAACGAATAATCGTAGTATTCCTCCCCGTGTTACCACCACCTAACCATCCCTTTTCTAGAACAGCAACATTTGTAATTCCATGATTTTTTCCTAAGTAATACGCTGTTGCTAAACCATGACCTCCAGCACCAACTATCACTACATCATATTTTCTCTTGGGTATAGGAGACTCCCACGCCTTCTTCCAACCTGAATGATTTCTAAACGCTTCTCGAACAATTGCAAAAGATGAGTATCGCTTCAAATTTCTAAACCATTAAATAATTATCTTAAAAAAACTTTTCTCATAGGTTCGGCTAGCAATCCATCTACAACAGACCTATCATGATGTCGATACGACATAGCAGAAACTTATTGAAACACTTAACTAAAAACTTCATTAATTAAATACTAACCTTCGTAGTAATTTGAAAGAATATTAATGCAAAACGTCTTCAATAATTTGTCTGACTTCAATGACTTTTTACAACCAAAGCATCCATTAATTGGCTTAGATTTGGGCACAAAAACTATTGGAGTTTCTATTTCAGATTTATTGCTAAAAGTTGCTAACCCATTACTCACTTTAAAAAGAAAAAAGCTTTACCTTGATCTTGAAGTAATACTTAGCATAATTTCTGAAAGATCAGTATGCGGGATTGTGATAGGTTTACCAAAAAATATGAATGGTAGCGAAGGTCCAAGAGCACAATCAACTCGATCTTTTGCTCACAACCTAAGTAAAGTTACTAAACTACCTATCGCTTTTTGGGATGAACGATTATCCACAGTTGCCGCTGAAAAGGCTTTGTTAGAGGCGGATACAACACGAAAACGTCGCGCTGAGCTCATAGACTCAGTTGCTGCAGCGTATATACTTCAGGGAGCATTAGATAGGTTAGTTTATATCAAGGACCAAAATGACGGATGATATTTGGGTAAGAAATGAGGTTCAATCTCCCTGTGTTAAAATCTGTGCAATCCATCCTTTGGAAAGAATTTGCACAGGATGCTTACGTACCATTGAAGAAATTACTGCTTGGGGAAAGATGTCAGAGAGTGAAAGAACATCACTCATTCTTGAGCTTCCCAAACGCCAAAGTAATTTAACGCATAGGCGAGGTGGTAGGCGGGCCAGATTAAAGTTACTCCAAGAAGGACCAGATTTTGAAATTGAAAAAAAATAAAACAGTGACAAAAAATCTAATATTAACTTACATTAACCACTGACTAACATCCTTCAAGGGTGGCCTAAAATAACAAATCATACGTCCCTCACCAGTTACTGAATGCTTAGCAGTCCACGGCGCAACTCCATGTAATGTAAGGCGATGAACTAAATAAGCCTCTCCAGGAACCGCATGAACGATAACGCGTTCACACTTTTCAAAGCATATTCGACGAGCTTCTTGATAACATTGAGTTAGGTCAGTTCGACCCCATTCATCAACATCGTATTTAGACAGTAGATTAATAAAATACTCTCTAATTATAATATTACTTTCTTCCCAGACTACCATTGGGCTAGCATTCTGATCGGTAACATTTAAAGGAACTCCAAGTACGAAGGCATGTGGCTCCCTAAGCATTCTATGACGATCAGGGCCTATTGGTAGCAAACCGTCAATATGTGCCGCATCACGATTTAAACGAAACTTAAAGGAAGCCACAGTTTCACCAGGTGTAATTTTTGGATATCCCTTATACATAATAGAGAGTTGCCCTCGATCCCAGTTTACACCCGGTAATATTTCCTCTTTGATAAATTTTATAATTTCTCCTGATAGTATAGGACCATCAGAAACCCTGCCTTGTTGATCATTATCCAAAATATTAACACCGACGAACCAAGTATCACCGCAACGCATCCAATCCTGAATATGTTCTTTATTTTTCTCTATTTTTTTACAAGTAGGAATTACAGCCTTCGTCCAATTAAATATATTCTTATCAAAACAAAATTTACTCCACCCTTTTTTAGTAAATTCTGACTTAACTGACATATACTTTTCGCTCGCATTCAATGTTGCTCACCATAGTCTCGTAAGCATCCAAAAGAATGCTTTCGTTTGCACCAGGTGAATTTGCTTCATCCGACAAGAATCTTCGCCATTTTTTTGAATTTTCTTGGCCGTTAAATAAGCCTATCATATGCCTTGTCACCTGGTTAACTTTACCCCCTGTCGCTAAGTGTTTTTTTATATAAGGTTGCATATTCAAAATTATATCAAACCTTGTCCCCACTCTTGGAGTATCTCCAAATATATATTCGTCAACATTAGACAATATATCCCAAGGAGTAGTATATGCTGAACGTCCAATCATAACCCCATCAAACTCGCTATCCAACAAATCTGAAGCAGACTGGAGGCTTGTAATTCCTCCATTCAGAGAAATGTGTAGCATTGGAAATTTATCTTTCATTTTTGAAACTAATGAATAATTAAGTGGAGGAATATCTCTATTCTGTTTTGGACTTAAACTACCCAACAATGCTTTTCTTGCATGAATTATAACTTTATTTATGCCAACATCTGAAATTTTTGAGAGAAAGTCAGGAAGTACTTTATCAGGATTCTGATTGTCTATGCCAATACGACATTTAACCGTTACATCAATAGAAACAGTTTTTCTCATTTGTTTAAGACAACTAGCTACAAGAGCAGGTTGTTCCATTAATACGGCTCCAAAACAACCAGCTTTCACCCGATCTGAGGGACAACCTATATTTAAATTAATCTCCTTATAACCCCTCTCCTCACATAATAAGGCGGCTTCGGCCAATTCAATGGGGTCAGATCCCCCCAACTGAACGGCCAAAGGATGCTCAGCCTCACTATAGTCTAATAAATAATGAGCTTTACCCCGGATTAACGCAGCACTTGTTATCATCTCTGTATATAAAAGGGCTTTTCCTGAAATTAATCTATGAAAATATCTACAGTGTCTATCAGTCCAATCCATCATCGGAGCAACAGCAAAAACTTTTGATATCTCATTATTCTTTATTGTCTTACTCATTCACTATTAACACTTTCTTCCATAATGTTTATTAATTTCTCTGATGAGTTTGGCGTGATATTAAACCATTGTTCCCATGCTGGGATTGCCTGGTGAATTAGCATATTAATACCATTTAAAGTCATATTGCCTCTATTCCTGGCTACTCTCAATAATTCTGACTCTAGTGGATTATATATGATATCATAAACAAGTGCCTCGACTGGTAACATATCGAGAGAAATGTCCAACGAGGTTTCCCCAGCCATTCCCTGATTAGTTGTATTAACAAATAGACTAATATCAGAAAGATATGAATGTCTATCTTCCCATTTAACCACCTTAATAGCCTCGCCCAAATCTTGTTTTAAACTTTCTGCCTTACTAGTCGTTCGGTTTATCAGTAAAATCTCTGAAACCCCCTCGCTAAGCAAACCATAACATACTGCTCTAGAACTCCCTCCAGCCCCAAGCACTGTAACTATTTTATCTTTTAATTGGAAATCTGGAAATGCATACTTTATCCCATTCACAAAACCTGACCAATCATAATTACTTCCATAAAGAAAACCGTTTGGTTGAACTGATACGCAGTTAATTGCCCCAATTTTTTTTGAATGCTCACAACAATCATCAACTATTTCTATAGCTAACTCTTTAAGAGGAATTGTAAGGTTACAACCAGAAAACCCTAACTTAACTAAGGACCTAAGCGCAGATTTAAGCTTATCTGGTTCAACTAGTAGAGGAACATAGGAACCCTGCAAGCACTCTTCTTTAAACCAATAGTTATGTAGAATGGGAGAAAGTGAGTGTTTTATGGGACAACCCATTACGCCAGCTAAAAGAGGTTTATCAGGATGTGACATGTTTTATTCCTAAAGATTACAAGTGTTATATCGAGTTCTAGAGTTACATTTCGAACTAAATCTTAGTTAATTTTTCGACAATACAACTCCAATTTGTGATGGATAAGTTCATAACCCATCTCCGCCGCTATCTCGAACTGAATTTTTTCAATTGTCTCAGAGTTAAACTCTATCACTTCACCGGTGTTTAAATCAACAATGTGGTCATGATGTAACCTCTTAGCTTTCTCAAACCTAGCGCCCCCACCTTCAAAACTATGTCTGTGGACAACCTTAGCTTCAATCAAGACTGATAAAGTTCGATAAACTGTAGCTAAAGAAATAGTTGGCTCCACCTCACTTGCCCTCTTATATAACTCAATCGCATCAGGATGGTCTTTCGCCTTATCTAAAATATAGAGTAATGCCACGCGTTGTTTGGTTACTCTAACCCCCGCATCCCTTAACGATGAAACAATCAGTAACTCATCTTTTTGGTTTAGTTTCATATTCTCAATTCTCATCTATCATTTATCTTTGCGAATGATTATCATTTTCGTTTACACTTGTAAAATACTCTTTTATGTCTTCGGAATGTAGATAAAAATATACTATTGAAAGTGGTCCATGAAACTAGTCTTAGCCTTTGTATTAATTTTGATTCCATCAGTAACGCTTGGAAAAGAAGAAAAATTTAAAGCAATAACAACTTTTACAGTCATAGCCGACATGGCACGAAACGTAGCGGGAGATGTTGCCATAGTGGAAAGCATTACCAAAGCTGGTGCTGAAATTCATGGTTACCAACCAACACCACGTGATATTATTAAAGCACAGGACGCAGATCTAATTCTATGGAATGGCTTAAACCTAGAGTTATGGTTCGAACAGTTCTTTTCAAATCTTAGGGATATACCCAGTGTTGTAATAACAAAAGGTATAAAACCAATTAGCATTAGTGAAGGTGAGTATTCGGGAAAACCAAACCCTCACGCTTGGATGAGTTATAGTAATGCCTTGATTTATGTAGATAATATTCGAGATGCTTTCATTCTAAATGATCCAGAAAATAAAGCATCTTATGAAGAGAATGCACATGTCTACAAAAAACAAATAAAAGAGGCTATTACCCCTCTTCGAAATAGAATTATGAAAATAGCACCACAACAACGTTGGTTGGTTTCCTGTGAGGGAGCCTTTAGTTACTTAATTCATGACTTTAAAATGAGGGAATTATACTTATGGCCAATAAATGCAGACGGGCAAGGCACTCCTCAGCAAATACGAAGAGTAATCGACACAGTACGCAAAAATAATATACCAGCAGTTTTTTGTGAAAGTACTGTTTCTCAATCACCTGCTAAACAAATTGCCAATGAGACTGGTTCAAAATACGGTGGAGTTTTATACGTTGACAGCTTAACAATAGCAACTGGGAAAGTACCAACCTATTTAGATTTATTGAGAATAACATCAGAAACAATTGCGTCAGGTTTAGAGCCATGAGTTCCATATCAGGTACAAGGGCTAGTACTTTTATAGTTACATACGGCATATGAGTTCCGTAGAGGGCATTACGGCAAGTGCTGTTACAGTTACTTACCGCAATGGTCACACTGCTCTTCACAATGCAAACTTTAATATTCCCCCTGGATCTATTACGGGTCTAGTGGGAGTAAACGGTGCCGGAAAATCAACACTTTTCAAAGCAATCATGGGTTTTGCACCCATTTCTTCAGGAAAGATACGTATATTAGGATTACCCGTAAAAGAGGCATTAAGCCAAAATATAATTTCTTATGTTCCACAATCAGAAGAAGTGGACTGGGATTTTCCAATCCTAGTTGAGGATGTTGTCCTAATGGGTCGTTACGGAAAAATGGGTTTCTTCAGAACTCCAAAACGTGCTGATCGCGATGCTGTAACTAACGCCCTTATCCGGGTAAACATGGCAGATTATCGGAAACGTCAAATTGGAGAACTCTCTGGGGGTCAACGAAAAAGAGTGTTTTTAGCTCGAGCATTAGCTCAAGACGGAAAGGTTATTTTATTAGATGAACCATTCACTGGCATAGATGTTAAGACTGAAGAAACTATCATTANGCTNCTTAGAGAAATGCGGNATGAAGGTCGCNTTGTAGTGGTTTCGACACACAACCTTGGCTCNGTGCCCGAGTTTTGTGATCATACTGTTTTAGTAAAGCAAACTGTTTTAGCNTTTGGTCCAACAAAAACTACTTTCACTCAGGAAAACCTTGAACTCGCATTTGGAGGAGTACTTAGGCACTTTGTGCTGGGTGGTTCAGACTTACACAATGATGATGACAGCCGGCAGATTCGAGTAATAACTGACGATGAGAAACCTTTTGTCATTTACGATGATAATATTAAGAGACCTAAATGATAGAGACACTAATTTTACCCTTTACATATAGCTATATGTTTAACGCAATGTGGGTTAGCTCATTAGTAGGAGCAATTTGTGCATTTTTATCTGTATACCTTATGCTCAAGGGTTGGTCACTAATCGGGGATGCATTAAGCCACTCAATTGTACCAGGAGTTGCAGGCGCATACATGTTGGGCCTTCCGTTTGCATTAGGAGCCTTCGTTGCTGGCGGCCTTGCTGCTGGTACAATGTTATTTTTGAACCAACGTACAGGCCTAAAAGAAGATACTATTATTGGATTAATTTTTACTTCTTTTTTTGGACTTGGGCTATTCATGGTTTCGATTTCACCTGCTTCTGTGAGCATACAAACGATTACTATGGGTAATATCTTGTCAATAACACCCGGTGATACACTCCAGTTAGCTATTATAGGGTTTGTGACTTTAATTATACTTTTAGCAAAATGGAAAGATTTGATGATCACATTTTTTGATGAAGATCATGCTAAATCGATTGGCTTAAACACTGGTCTCTTAAAGGCAATATTTTTTATACTTTTATCCACTTCATGTGTCGCTGCACTACAAACTGTTGGAGCATTTTTAGTTATAGCATTGGTCGTAACTCCCGGCGCTACAGCTTTTTTATTAACAGACAGATTTCCTGTTCTTCTTATTCTTAGTGTTCTTATTGGTTCAATCACTAGTTTTGTTGGAGCATACCTTAGCTTCTTCGTTGATGGCGCCACGGGAGGATTAATCGTCAGTTTACAAACATTTATATTTTTAACTGTATTTTTACTGGCTCCTAAGCACGGTTACTTAGCAGCGCGTCGTCGGGCAAAATCTGTATTAGAGGCATTATGATCGAGACTATTTTCATGCCTTTTCATTTTAGTTTTATGAACCAAGCCTTCATAGTTATTGCTATGATTACCGTGCCCACGAGTTTATTATCTTGTTATTTGGTTCTTAAAGGATGGTCCTTAATGGGTGATGCAATTAGCCATGCTGTTTTACCAGGTGTGATTCTAGCTTACTTATTAAATATCCCACTTGTAATTGGGGCTTTTTGTGCTGGCATGACCTGTGCACTCACAACTGGGTTTTTGGCAGAAAATAGTCGTATAAAACAAGACACTGTTATGGGTATCGTTTTCTCTGGTATGTTCGGTTTTGGAATAGTCTTATACGCTAAAATTAAAACTGATCTTCATCTTGATCATATCTTATTTGGAAACATGTTAGGGATCCAACCTTCAGATCTGTGGTTGTCCGGAACCGTCTCAATGTTTGTATCATTTGTAATATTGGCTAAACGCCATGACTTCTTATTACATTCATTTGATCCCATCCAAGCCTACGCAGTGGGCCTTCCAGTTAAGTTTCTTCATTACTCGTTACTTTCCCTAATTTCCATAACTATTGTAGCAACATTATCAGCAGTGGGAATAATATTAGCCATAGGACTCCTAATAGCTCCTGGAGCAATTTCTTTTTTAATAACCAAAAGATTTAAGGTAATGTTGCCACTATCTGTTGGAATTTCATTTTTTTCTGGTTTAACGGGTGTTTATATCAGTTTTTTTATTGATAGCGCACCTGCTCCAACAATTATTCTAGTATTAACAGTAATCTTCATAATTACTTTCATTATTTGTACTAGGAGAGCATACCGAGTTTCCAAAGCTAAAATACTGGAAACTTAACTTTTAATTTTGGAATAATTACTGAGAAAAAGTTATCCTAAACCTTACTCCTGAGTTCAGTTAACTTTATGCTTTTAATTCTTAGGACCCTAACTTCTTAGCTGCCCTATACCACTTCCGAATAATTTCACGCTCGTTTTCTGTAATACCACTAAGGTTTCCAGGAGGCATTGATTTGCTCAACCCAGAGTGTAAGAAAATAAACTTTGCATTTAATTCAATATCCTCAGAAGTCTCAAACACCATCCCCTTTGGCGGCCAATGTAATCCTTCCCAAGCTGGCTCCGCAGCATGACA
The DNA here is from genome assembly GCA_002697345.1 of Paracoccaceae bacterium. Classification (GTDB taxonomy): domain Bacteria; phylum Pseudomonadota; class Alphaproteobacteria; order Rhodobacterales; family Rhodobacteraceae. Next base: position 13,794 of record NZVE01000091.1, read on the forward strand.
AACTGTACACCGTGTGGAAACAATATCCTTTACCTCATTAAACCCAGGTGCCCGAGCAAATTTAGTATCTAATCTAGAATTTTGATCTCCTAAAGAGGTGTTCTCTACATTAGAAATAAAAGGTTCTGTAGATAGCCACATAATAATAATAAATAAAATTGCACTTAGACCCCAGGTCCAATTTGGCAAGCGTTTTCTTGCATGTTTAGAGTTAAAGTAGTGTCTAATAAGAACTCCAATAATAAAAATAATACTGGCTATTATCCAATTATAATGTGTTCCAAAAGCAAGCGGATAATGGGCACTGAGCATAAGAAATATAACCGGTAACGTAAGATAATTGTTATGTGTAGATCTTATTTTAGCAATATTTCCATATTTTGAGTCTGGGACTTTTCCTGACTTTAAATCAGCCACTACGACTCTCTGATTAGGCATTATTACTAGGAAAACGTTAGCTGTCATTATTGTTGCAGTTACTGCACCCAAATGTAGTAACGCAGCTTTTCCTGAAAGAAAATTAGAAAAAAAGAGGGCTAATCCTACTAACAGTAAGTAGAGTACTAACATCAATGTTGTAGGGCTATTTTTTAATTTAGACCGACACAAGAAGTCATAAACTAACCAACATACGACAAGTGACCCACCTGAAATAAATATAGCCATAGTCGAGCTGATATCAGAGACCTGAGGGTCTACAAGATAGAGGTCTGCTCCAAACCAATAGACAACAATTAAAACCGCAAATCCACTTAGCCAAGTGAAGTAACTTTCCCATTTAAACCAAGTTAAATGTTCAGGCATTTCAGAAGGAGCAACCATATATTTTTGTATATGGTAGAACCCACCTCCATGAACTTGCCATTCCTCGCCATCAGCTAATCCTTTAATATTTCTATTCAAACTTAAATCGAGCGCAATAAAATAAAAGGAAGACCCTATCCAGGCAATAGCAGTTATAACATGAACCCATCTTAATAGAAAACCGATCCACTCCCACATAACAATCAAGTCATACATGACTTACTTCCCTTGG
>NZVE01000092.1 GCA_002697345.1 Paracoccaceae bacterium
GCACCAGAAGCTCCAGCAGAAGTCGTAGCCGAAGCCCCGGCAGAAGCAGAGGCAGCACCAGAAGCTCCAGCAGAAGACGAAAAGTAGTTTAGTTTAAATAAAATAAGTCATCGAGGTAAAAAATGTCTGAAATCTCTTTTTATCTAAAAGATATTCTAGGAGCTTCAACCTCGATGACAGTACCAGGAATAAAGAAGCATTTAGTATTACAAACTAAAATGAAATGATACGCCGTACAATTATATTATTATTTTGCGGGTTAGCATTTATAGCTGGAATTAAAGTTGAAAGATCGATGCACCAGAGTCGCTGTACAGAAGCTGGGGGCATTATACAAGATCGTGCTCTATGCATGGAGATAAAAAAGTAATGGAAGCTAACTGGGTTATCGTGGGTGCTATTTCTGGTTCATTTGGAACAAGAGGTGAAGTCCGAGTAAAATCCTTTTGTACTAACCCAAGAGACATTGAAGCATATTCACCTCTTAATGCAGACAATAATAAAACATACACGTTGAAAATAAAAAAGGTAACAAAAGACTCATTAGTAGCAAATATTTCAGGTGTAACGAATAAAGAAGATGCAGATTCTCTTAAGGGACTTAAGCTCTATGCCAATAGAGATAACTTTCCTAATCTTTTAAATGATGAATTTTATTATTCTGATCTAATCGGGCTAACAGCGTTAGATCCTAATAGTCAAAAAATCGGTACAGTATCTGCAATTTTAAATCATGGGGCAAGTGACATCATAGAAATTAGGACGTTAAAAAGTGACAAATTTCTTTTACCGTTCACTAAGGATTCTGTGCCAACTATCGATCTATTAAAAAAGGTGATTATAGTAAATTTACCGTCAGAAGTAGGGGATAAACGATGAAATCTCCAGGGAAGTCCTACGGTAAATTATCAATTAAACCATCTTCAATTCCAAGAGAATTGATTAAAGTTGGTAATACCAATCACAATGCATGGATTGCTAAAGTAATCACCCTTTTTCCAGAAATCTTTCCTGGGGCCTTGAGTTCATCTTTGGTTGGAAAAGCTCTTCAAGACGGGCTTTGGGGACTGGAGACAGTAGATCTAAGAAGATTCGGAGAAGGTAAACATCGGAATGTTGATGACACTCCGTACGGTGGTGGACCAGGTATGATATTACGCGCTGATATTATGGAAAAAGCAATAGAAAGCGCAATGTCAGAAGTACCAAAAAATAGGAAACACTGGCCTTTAGTTTACCTTTCCCCTCGTGGTGAAAGGTTTTCTCAATCAAAGGCTAAAGAGTGGGCGCAGGGTGCAGGAATAACATTAATTTGTGGCCGCTTTGAAGGTTTAGATCAAAGAATTATAGACCATTTCAGTATAGAAGAAATATCACTTGGAGATTTCATACTCACTGGCGGTGAGTTAGCAGCCCAGGCCTTGATTGATTCGACAGTTCGGCTTATACCCTCGGTCGTTGGGAATCAGGAATCGATTATTGAAGAAAGTTTTCAAAACGACTTGCTAGAGTATTCTCAATATACTAGACCATCCATCTGGCAAGGTTATGATATTCCAGAAATTCTTCTCTCTGGAGATCATGCCAAAATAAAGAGCTGGCGGAAAGAACAAGCTGAAAGGCTTACTAAAGAAAAGCGACCTGACCTCTGGCGGGCTTATTGTTTAAAAAATAATAGGGATCCGGGCGAAGACCAAGAGCTCTAAGGTGCATTATAACTTCGTAGAAAAACTACGAGCATTTTTAAAAGGAAGAGTCTAATGGACTTAATACAAAAAATAGATGCGGACCAAATAGCGGCGCTTGAAAACAAACTTCCCGACTTTAAAGCTGGCGATACGATTCGCGTGGGATATAAAGTGACAGAGGGAACTAGGTCTCGTATCCAAAATTATGAAGGTGTATGCATTGCCAGAAATAATGGAAAAGGCATAGCCGGTTCTTTTACAGTTAGAAAAATATCATTTGGAGAGGGAGTAGAACGTGTTTTTCCACTTCACTCAACAAACATTGATAGCTTGACTGTCATAAGAAGAGGACGCGTCAGAAGAGCTAAACTATACTATCTTAGATCAAGAAGAGGTAAATCTGCACGAATTTCAGAAGATACAAATTATAAACCTGCCAGTAACAATAAAACTTAAAGGAATTTGATCATGAAAAAAGATACACATCCAGACTATCACATGATTAATGTCAAAATGACAAATGGTGATATAATCAAAATGAAATCAACCTGGGGAGCCGAGGGAGATCAGCTCTCGTTGGATATTGATCCGTCGGCGCATCCTGCTTGGACAGGGGGAAATCAAAAGCTTTTAGATACTGGTGGTAGAGTATCTAAATTCAAATCCAAATACGATGGTTTAGGATTTTAATAAATACTAATAAAAGTAAGAAAAAAGAGTCTACAAAATGTGGGCTCTTTTTTTATTAGGGTCCTTTAAAATTGAGTTAACTCAAAGCATAGTAAAGATTTACAAAGAAATCTTTGATGGAAGAGAACTAAAATGATTGATCTTTACACTTGGGGAACACCGAACGGTAGAAAAGTTTCTATCCTGCTGGAAGAATTAAAGTTAGACTATCAAGTAGTTCCAATAGATATTAGCAATAAAGAACAATTTACTTCAAATTTCTTAACACTAAGTCCAAATAATAAAATACCAGCAATTTTTGATCATGATACTGGAATAAGTTTAATGGAATCTGGAGCTATCATGATTTATTTAGCTGAAAAATCCAACCAACTACTGCCAAAAGACTTAGAAAAACGTATCAAAGTTATTGAGTGGCTAATGTGGCAAAAAGCCGGATTTGGTCCAATGTTAGGGCAAGCACATCATTTTTTACACTACAACAAAGGTAAGGCGCCCTATGCAGAGGAACGTTACCGAGCAGAAGCTAAAAGGCTCTATAGTGTATTAGACAAGCATCTCTCCAAGTCCCCATTCATAGTTGAAGAATACTCAATTGCTGACATTGCAATTTGGCCGTGGGTGTCACGATATGAATGGCAAGAAATAAATTTGTCAGAATTTCCTAACGTCAGGTCTTGGTACAAGAAAATTTTAGCTAGAGAACCCGTTCAGAAGGGCTATAATATCCCAGCACAGCTTTCTAATATTCCCATTGGTTAAAGAATATAAGCTATAATGATTTTATTATAGACTTAATATCCAAGTCTCCATTAACGTTTAATATTTTTTGTCTAAGTTTTTTCATACCATCCAGCCATTTTAGATAATCAGTTGCTTTGTTCAAAAAGTATTTCTCTACTTCAGGGTGAGGTAAGATAAGGAATTCTTCCTTTAAGACACCTGAAATTACTATTTTTGCAACTTCCTCTGGGGTCATGACCTTTCCTAGTTCACGTTTAACCTGACTATCAAACTGTCCCAGCATCGGAGTCAAAACATACTGAGGACAAACAACTGAAACTCTTATTCCGTCGTCACCGTGAGTAATAGACAAAGACTCCGCAAATCCTAAAGCTGCATGTTTTGACGTTGAATAGGCTGAATTTCCAATTTGACTCAATAATCCAGCTGCAGAAATAATTTGCAAAAAATATCCTTTCTGGCGATTAATCATACATGGAAGACAAGCACGTGCCGCATAGACATGTGCCATAACATTGACCTCCCAAGAACTTTGCCAGTCCACATTTCTCGTAGAAGTTGCATCCCCAAGTTCTTCAAAAAGAACCCCTGCATTCGAACAGAAAATATCTATTTTATTAAACTTATCAGTTACAACTTTAACAAGATCAATAATACTTTTCTCTATTCTAACATCACAAAAAACTCCAAAGCCACCAACCTCTTTGGCCAACTCAACAGCACTTTCAAGATTCAGATCAGCAATTATTACAGTTGCGCCTTCGCTACTAAACTGCCTAACCAAGGCCTTACCAATTCCACTAGCTCCGCCAGTTACAACTATTATTGATTTATTTAGCTTCATAACTTAATTTATTTCAGTTAGTGCTACCAGGATAGAGACACATTACATACTAGATTATTAGGGCAAAGAAATAAATGTCAATTTTAAAAACTAAAAACGTTGCGATTATAGGTGCCAGTGGAGCAATAGGAAAAGCACTAGTGGAAAGTTTATCTCAAAATAGTGTTACCGAAAATATCTTTGCTTTCTCAAGAAAAAAAGTTTTTTTTAATTCAAAAAAAGTACAAACTCATTTCATAGATTTTGTAGACGAGGATAGTATATCTAGAGCGTCTAGTTGCATTCCAAAGCTCATAGGCCTTGATCTTATGATTGTAGCAACCGGCATACTACACGATGTTAATTTATTTCCAGAGAAGTCACTTAAAGATCTATCCACTGAAAAATTTCAAAAACTATTTCTAATTAATACAATTGGTCCAGCCCTCGTTGCTAAACATTTTCTTCCATTACTACGGAGGGAGACACGAGCTATTTCGGCGACACTTTCTGCACGAGTTGGTAGTGTCTCCGATAACCAGCTTGGAGGCTGGTATGCATATCGGTCCTCTAAAGCAGCTTTAAACATTATCATTAAAAACTCCGCCATAGAAACATCGAGAAGGAATAATAACTCAATAGTGGTTGGCATGCACCCTGGAACCGTTGCAAGTGACCTATCAAAACCTTTTCAAAAAGGCGTGCCACCTGGAAAATTATTCACTCCAGAATTAGCTGCCTCTAAATTGCTAAAAGTCATCAGCACCTTAAGAGCTAAAGATACCGGGAAGTGCTTTGCTTGGGATGGAAAAGAGATACTTCCATAGAAAAAGTAATAATAAATAGCCTTTCTGGCTCTTTAAGTTAGTATATAAAAAAGAAAATTAAACCAATATTAATGGCTAATTGGAGAAAAAATTATGAATTGTGTGTTTGTTCAAATTCGTTGTAAACCAGGAAAAAGTCTAAAAGTGGTTAAAGCAATAACCCTTAAAGAGATTCACTCCGAGTTATACTCAACAAGTGGTGATTTTGATCTTTTTTTAAAACTTTATATCCCAGAAAATGTAGACATTAGCACTTACATTAATGACAACCTATTAAGTATAAAGGGTATCAAGCGAACCCTTACAACTTTAACTTTTAAAGCTTTCTAAAAATAAATTTATAATATTTACGAATATTTAATAATATGCGAATGATAGTATATTACCCTATAAATTAAAGGTGCGTGGTTATTACAATGAAAATAGTTTTAAAAGTTGGTGGGGCACGAGCCGATTGGTGGAAAGATCATATGGCAGGATTACTTCCCGAATATGAAGTTATACTAGCCGAAGAAGTTGTTGATAAAGACATAATTGATTTTGCTGTTGTCTGGCTTCCAGAACCAGGTTGGTTAAAGTCATTTCCTAATCTAAAGTGTATTTTTTCAATTGGTTCTGGAATTGATCACATTTTAAAAGATAAAGAGCTTCCTCAACATTTACCAATAGTACGCCTAACAGGAACAGATTTAAGCACAAGAATGCGGGAATATGTTGTTTTACATGTGTTAAGATTGCATAGGAGGTTGCCTGAGGTAGAAGAATCTCAAAAGACTGAGGAGTGGAATCAAATCATTGAGCCTCCAGCAAATAATAGAACGGTAGGCATAATGGGATTAGGGAATCTAGGGGCAGACTGTGCTCAAATTCTGTCAAAAATAGGCTTTAATGTTCTGGGTTGGGCTAAAAGTAAAAAGTCACTCGAAGGAGTTGAGAGCTTTGTTGGAAATTCAGGCTTTGATACTTTTCTAAGTAAATCTGACATTGTCGTATGCATGCTACCGTTAACTCCAGAAACCACAGACATAATGAATGCATCTTTTTTTAAAAAAATGAAAAATGGAGCCAGTATTATTAATGTGGCTAGGGGACCTCATCTAAATGAAGAAGACTTACTAGTAGCAATTAAAAGTAAGAAAATTCGTTCCGCTACACTGGATGTTTTTAATAATGAACCTTTAGAAAAAGGACACCCCTTCTGGAAGCATCCAAATGTACTAGTGACGCCGCATATCGCTAGCCTCATCGATCCAGTCGCAGGTGGGAAAGCTATTGCCGACAACATAAAGAATTTTGTTTTGGGAAATACTATTAATGAGTTAATACCACCCGGAAAAAATTACTAAAATTAATTTCTATGCTCGTGGAACATTACTCATACCTTGAGCTGTCTCAGTAAAGTCATGTAAACCCTCGGAAACTGCGCCCGACGATGGGCTGTTCTTATCACTTATTCCAAAAGTTTTTCCTTTTTTGTTATCTCTGTAAACGCCACTAGGACAAGAGTAGAGCTTTGGAAATACTAAATTTTGAGCAACATTAATCTTAAAGTGCCTACTAAGTTGGTTTATGGTTTCCTCACCAAGGTTAGGGTCTACTGTAATAAGGTCTGTCTCATTCACATCTATTCTTGGTAAATTAAAGGCATCCTCTAAGGATAGCCCGTAATCAATCAAAAACGCAGTTAATTCCATGGTACATGGTACAATGTGGTTAGCTCCAGACGCACCCACAGCAAATTTTGCTTCACCATTTTTTACACATATTGTCGGACACATATTCGACGAATTTATTCTTTTTCCACCAGCCATAGACGTAGGGTATCCTGGTCTAGGGTCAAAATATGACACCGAATTATTCATTAATACACCAGTTCTAGGTAGAACAACTTTTGACCCAAAGCGATTGAGCAACGTATACGTTAATGAGACCATATTACCTTCAGAGTCGACGGTACTCATATGAGAGGTGCAACCGTAATTAATAGTTCTTCCAAGTTTCTCTTTATGACTTTTAAAAGCTTTATTTAAGCCCTTAGCGTAGGCAATGTAAGTATTAGCTCCAAACGGATCACTATAATTTAAATTTTCCTCTACATACTCGAGAGCTTCATTTAAACGTTGACCTCCGCTTGTTACACCTGGTGTATATAAATCATGTCCACGGTGTTTTCCTCTTAGAGGTTCACTTTCTAATGGGATATAATTGTGTAAGTCTTCCAAAGTGATACGACTACCGCCTTCATTTAAATCAGTGACTAACTCATTCGCTATGCTTCCCCTATAAAATTCATCAGGACCATTTTCTGCTAGAGATCGTAGAGTTTTTTTAAGATTTCCGAGCTTTAAAACCTGTTCAGGTTGAGGGGGAAAACCAAAAGGAAGGTAAACATCTGACGAAGCTTTAAATTTTGAAAGCTCAGCTGCCGTTAAGGAGATCTGCAGATTTGTGAACCAGTCAACTGGAAGGCCCTGCTCTGCTAATTCTATAGCTGACTTTAAAACATTATCGAACCCAAGCTTTCCATATTTCTGTTGAGCATCAGATAGACCAGCGACCGCACCAGGTACTGTTATAGATCTATATCCATCAACATTTTGGTTATTAACAACCCCTGGAAACCCCATTATCGATTCAGGCACCTTAGGATCTAAAGGATAATCGTCAAATGAAATTTCAGATGGTAAAGTTCCTTGGAAATCAATAGCTACCGCTTTTTTCTCTTTCGCAAGCCAAATTACGATATAGCCACTGCCTCCCAGACCACACATCCATGGCTCCACTGCGTTTAGAGCAAAAGCGCAAGAAACAGCTGCATCTATAGCATTGCCACCTCTTGCCAATGTGTCAGCTCCAGCAGCAGACGCGCGCCAGTTTTGAGAAGCAACTACTCCTCCGTCAGATTCTACAGCATTCTTTCGTATGTCCCACTGTTCAACATTTCTATTCATCTTGAATACCTCCTCCTAAACTCTCAAAAAACATTATCAATTCTTAAACAAAAATATTATGTGAGATTTCCTTCTTTTTATTATTTTTAAATTATGCGATGAGTACATTACTTTATTTACGAAAATTTTAGTTTATTCGTATAACTAATACAATTATAATAATTAAGTAATACAGTTAGGAAGTCTCATGAATTACTCTGTTCTAGCTAATATTAACAAATTAAATCTGATGGATTCTAAACCTTCAACATTAGCTATGAAGGTGTACGAAGAAATACATAAAGACATTAGAAGCGGAGAACTTCCACCCGAACAACATTTGAAAACAGACCTACTAAAGAGTAAATACCGAACTGGGACTAGTCCTCTGCGTGAAGCGTTAGCAAGACTAGCATCCGAAAGCTTTGTAACAGCCACTGGAAAGTCAGGGTACAAAGTATCCCCAATCTCTACTTATGACTACGAACAATTAATTGGTCTTCGTAGATACCTTGAGGTAAAGGCCTTGAAATCCTCAATAATACTTGGTGACGTTGATTGGGAAGCAGGCATTTTAGTAGCCTATCACAGAATGGCAAACTTAACAAAACAAGAATTAGATAGTGAGCATCTGTATAATGAAAAAAAGGAAGAGGTGCATAGAAATTACCATTTTGCACTACTCGCTTCATGTGAATCTTGGTGGGAGCTAAAAATTATAAGTAATTTAACAAACCATATCGAGCGGTATCGTAGAGTTTTAGATATTACATTAAATACCTCAAGTTCAGAGTATCACGAAGTACAAAATGAGCACCATCTTTTGATGTCAGCCGCAATTTCTAAGAATTTTAAAGAAGCCTCATTTATTTTAGATGAGCATAGAAAGAGAACATATAAATTAATAAGAGAGAAATTAGAAACAGTATAGAAGGTAAAAAAATGAGTTATATATTAAACGAAATGCCTAAGCAGATTAATAAAAAGTTAGTTGAAAAGTGTTCTAAAGCTGAAACCGCTACCATAGGTCATATTCGAAATATGGGTTTTGCTGATCGCAGAATACAAAATGTCCTGAATAATAACTTAACAATCTCAGGAACTGCAGTAACACTAGCCATACCTGGACAGGATTCAACGTTGTTACATCACGTCATTCAATTTCTAAGGCCTGGTGATATTTTATGCATAGATAGATTAGGGGACGATAAACATGCTTGTTTAGGGGGGGGTGTCGCTGCTGCCATAGTCGCTTCTGGATGTGTTGGAGTGATCCTTGATGGCCCATGCACTGACGTACCTGAAATTGAGGAGTACAAACTTCCTGTTTGGTGTAAAGGAACCTCACCAATAACAACTCGCATATATGACAATGGTGGTTCATTTAATGTACCCATATCTGTTGGTGGTGCAGTAATAAACCCAGGAGATTTGGTCCTTGCTGATTTTTCAGGAGTGTTGATAATGAGTCCTTCAGACGCTGAGGCAGATGTAGACTGGGCCCTAGCAAAAATGAGTGTCGAGTTTGACGGTCATAAGAAAATGCTAGCAGGTGAAAAGCTAGGTGTCTTATCTGGGGCTTCTCAAAAAGTGGAAAGTAAGCTTCAATAACTATCTAATTGGGATATCTGGACCTAATAGAAGATTTGGGAGCCATAAACTTATTTGTGGGACATAAGTAATTAATAGAAGTGTGAGCATTAGTGGTATCAAAAATGGAAGGACGGCCATAGTAACTTTTTCAAAGGGAACTTTTCCTACCTCTACCATAATATAAAGACCAATACCCATTGGAGGCGTAGCAATACCAATCAATAACCCCAACTGAATAATGATACCAAAGTGAACCCGGTCAATTCCAAAACTATCTGTTATAGGAAGTAACATCGGAACAAGCATTAGTTTTGCTGGTACTCCTTCGACAACACAACCCACAAGAATAATAAAAACTAACAACATAAGAAGAAATACACTCGAAGAGTCAGTAATAGAAAAAACAGCTTCCCCAATTTTTTGTGGAACTTGTTCAATTGCTAACAACCAACCCATAGCAATCGAAAATCCAATGATTATCATTATAACTGATGTCATTAACATGGTGTCAGTTAACGCGTCCCAAAGCTTTCTGAATGTCAAAGTCTTATAAAATACTCCAAGGATCATAGTGTAAATACATGCAAGCACTCCCGCTTCTGTTGCAGTTACAAAACCACCCAGAATAGATCCTAAAATAATTCCTGGCGCTACTAAGGCCAATATTCCATCAATTCCAGCTTTATGAACCTCCGGGCATGTAGCTCTTTCTTGAGTAGGGAAGTCATGTTTAATCGCTAATATGCGATTAAAAATCATTAGTGATGCGCCTACTATTAGACCAGGCATGAGACCTGCTAAAAACATCCTCTCAACAGACTGTTGTGCCAGAAATGCATATATTACTAGGCCGATTGATGGGGGTATTATGGGCCCTACTACTGCCGAGCAAACGGTTAAGGCTGCGGCAAACTCAGGTTTATAACCACGCTCTTTCATTGCTTTAATTTCAATCGCTCCCAGGCCAGCACAATCAGCCACGGCAGCTCCCGATACACCAGCAAAAATCATTGATGAAAGAACGTTAACTTGCGCCAAACCTGCCCGAAAATGACCAACTAAAGCATTCGCAAAATGGAATATTCGATCAGTCATTCCAACCGTGTTCATTAAGTTACCAGCCATAATAAAAAATGGCACAGCGGCCAATGAAGGCTTATTTACGCCCTCTAATATTTGTTGAGGAATGATATAAAGTGCGTCAGAGAAGTCACTTGTGAGAAAGGTCATCAAGACAGCGGCACCAATTGCCATAGAGACTGGGACATCTAAAAGTATTAAAACAATAAAACCTATAAAAAGAAATGCAAACATCTTTAACCATCATCCTCATAAGTAGAGTTAGTTTGATCTTCTATCCCAACATAGATTTTTAGTATTGTTACTACCGAATTTAATAAAATTAAAAAACAAGATACACCTAGAGGTATAGACAATGTGTACCTCTCTAATTCACCCCAAGGAGTAACGACACCGTCTATGACTCCTACTTGACTTGAAAGAATTGTAGGCATCTGAAGTAATATAACTAACATTATCGCTATAATTAAGAGAGGCACCCCTATTTTAGTGACTTTCATCATCGAAGGACCAATTTTGACGACTAAAAAATTAACTGAAATGTCTTTTCCTCTACGGTAAACAACATAAAACCCTATAAAGGACATCCAAACAAAGAATTGCATTGTCCACGGCCAAATCCAATAAAAAGAAATGTTAATTAATCTTAGAAGAATTGTAGCAGCCGTACCAACTAACATTAGACCTAAACATGCGTTCGCAAATATCAGAAATATATCTGATATTCTTTTGAGCTGTAAATCTACTGCCTGGACCGCAAGCTTTAACGGTCCAGGTTCAATTTTTGAATTCATAAAATCATCTCGTTAACTCACCAGCTACCTGGTTGCCATGACAGTCGCTAAGAACCCTTCTGGAAGCTCACCAGCCGCCTCTTTTTTCTTATACCAATCTGCCATAATACTAACAAAAGGTGCCCTATCGATATCAACCATAGTGACGCCTGTAGCTTTCATTCGAACAATCGATTCATCCGCTGCCTTATTCATTACTTCGAAGCTGAATGCACCCGTGTCAGTATAGGCCTTGTTAACAGCAGCTTTTAAATTATCTGGCAGGCTATCATACGATTCTTTATGAACCATAAATCCAATAGATTGATAGTACTCGTCATGTTTAATAATATGTGGTGCGACTTCATAAAATCTCATTGATTCTACAAGTGCAATTGGGCTGTTAACTGCGCTTACGATACCTTTTTGAATTGACTGATATACATCTGTCCAAGCAAGTGTTTTTACATCTGCCCCAATTGTGGTCCAAGTAGCAACCGCATCTTTATTTGGGTGCATCCTTAATTTTAAACCTTTCATATCTGCAAATTCTTTTACATCTCTGGTTGTTACCATCACTCTATATGGACCTCTAAGGATAGCAGTAGGATCGCCAAGGAGCATAACTCCTGCTTCTTGTGCTGCTTTATCATACCAACCCTTGACCATGTCAGTATTCATAAATCTTACCCAATGATCTCGATCATCAAAAAGAAACGCTGGGCTGGTCCAAGTGATGTCAGGAACCCACTTCTTCATATATGTTGAACCTTCAGCATACATGTGCACGGTGCCAATCTTTAACTGCTCCATCACAGCATTTGTTTTCCCAAGCTGTTCGTTAGGAAACATTTTGATTTTCATTTCACCGTTTGAGTATTGATCAACCAGATCACTAAACTTTTGAAAAACTACGCCTTCAGGACTATCAGGTGGCATTTTATGAGCCATTCGCCACGAAACATCTGCGAATGAACTCGTCAAACTAAATGTTAAGGCTAAACTTAATGTTATAAAAAATGATAAAATTCTGTGCATTTTGAACCTCCATACTTTAATGCTTTAACTAAAAAAATTTACATAAATTTTCGTTTATATATAAATCTTCTAATAAATAGTAATAATATAAATATATTAATAATATATTATTATAAATAACAAGAGAAAACTACTATATAAAAACTCAACTAATTAGGCTTAGATGGTCCATGGGCCTATGAAATTAATTAGATAGTGCTAATTTATGCAGTAACTTCAGTTTTTTCGTGAACAGAAACTTCCTTAATCGGTAGATGAATAAGTGCCGCAAAAACTGCTAACAATACATCTATCAACCAAACAACTGTGTAATCTCCCGAAAGATCAAAGAAATAACCGCCAAGATAAGCTCCTATAAATGCTCCAATTTGGTGTGAAAACAGTGCTAACCCAAATAAAGTAGCCATAAATTTAGGTCCAAACATTCTTCCAACTAACGCAGCAGTTGGTGGAACAGTAGACAGATATGTAAAACCTAAGGCAGCCGAAAAGGCGATCACTGAAAAACTATCTTTTGAGCTAAACAAAAATAATACTATAATTACTGCTCGTGCTCCATAGATGTACGCTAAGAAGACTTTCATACTACGTTTAGAAATATACCAACCTGCAAATAAGCTACCCAGTATATTAAAAAAACCAATTACTGCTAAAGACCAGCCCGAAACTGTCGGAGCCAAACCACACATTGCTATAACACCCGGCATATGGGTGATTACAAATGCAACATGAAATCCACAGGTAAAAAAACCTACAACTAAGTATATATAACTAGGTGTTTTAAAAGCAAGCTTAAGAGTTTCGATCAAACTCAAAGATGCGGCAACAGTTTTTATTGTTTTTTTTGTGTCAATCTTTTCTGGTAAAGTACGAAGTATCCAACAAAAAGGAAGAATTAATACAAGTAAAATTGCTAGAGCATTAACACTGGTTTGCCATCCATAATTCACTATTATTAATGCGGCGAGCGGTGCAAAAATAAACTGTCCAACAGACCCCCCCGCGTTAATTATTCCAAAAGCATATCCAGCTTTTTCAGGTGGCAACAATTTGTTAACAGCAGACATAACTACTGGTAAGCCCGCTATACCAGCACCTCCCGCAGAAAGGATACCTACAGATAAAGCGAGAGTAAGTGGAGTATCTGAAATTGGTATTAAAAACAACCCAAGTGCAGACAAAGTAATTCCAATTAAGAGTGTTTTTCCTGATCCGAACTTATCAGATATTGCCCCTCCAACCGGACCTATTGCTCCACTAACTAGCTGGCCCAGTGCAAAGGCAAAGCTGATTTGCAGATAATTCAACGTGTCCTTATAGCTGATTCCTTCAATTGACAGAGGAATTGTTTGCCGCCCTCCAAAAACTACTGAATTAATCACTGCTGCTGCAAAAATAACATAAAATAAATTTTTCATTTTTTGAGAGCTTTCCTAAAAGGTGGGTTTTCTAACTAGTTTAAAACAATCTTTAATTGAACCTAATAATTATTACAAATTTGTTCGTATTGACCACAGTTCGGGAAAAAATCGGTGACCAGTAACTTCTTGTAACCAGCCCACTCCAGCTGAGCCACCAGTTCCAGGTTTGTATCCAATTATCTTTTGAACCGTTAGGAAATGCCTCCATCTATAGATAGAAAAATTCTCATCAAGAGATGTTAACTTTTCCCCTAAAGTATAAAGGTCGTTGTCTAGCGAAGCGTCCTCATAAATACCCAGCCAGGCCGATTCAACAGAATCGTTCGCTTTATAGGGCTCGCTCCAATCTCTACTTAGCATAACATCATCTATTTTTAAGTCCCTTCGATTCAATAAAGCTATGACATCATCATATAAACTCTTCGAATGTAGGGCTTTATCAATTTCCGGCCAAACATGGGAAACATTCTTATGTGCTGTAGCTAACCTCTTATTTTTATTTCCCAAAACGAATTCGACATGCCTATACATAAATGAAAGCTGCCCCGAGGCGGTTCCAAGATTGTTGCGAAACTCACTAAAACCTTCGGTAGAGATCGTAGATAATACATTCCAAGTATCTGCAAGGTACTTGGTATAGGCTATTGCCCTTTCTAAAATTTGCATCGCATTGCCCAAGTTATCTTCTCGAATCTGTATTTGGGCATTTTTAAGTTCAAAATGAAGGCCACGAAAAATCATTTCCTTAATTTGTCCCATTACAATAAAACACATCTCATCATAACCCCCACTTCTCGGATGTTGCAGTGAAAGCAAGATGTCGATACTTTGATAGTCTATATAGGGATTGGTTCTACCCTCGAAATCCACCAGAGGTTTCCCACTAGTTTTGGCGACAACTGACTCCCGGCTTTGATCAGAACCCATCTCCATAGGTCGTGGCTCTATCGAAGTATCAACTCCAACAGGGTCAACTACGTGGGTAACATATGGTGTAAATTTTGGCACTTAACTCTTCACTTTCGTTATTAATTTGTAAAATTCTTCTCCTAGTACTGTATCTCTTTTTGTTAGGTCCAATATAACATCAAAATGATTTCGAGATGGTACTTCAAAAGCCTTCACACTTATGCCGTACTCGACTAGTTTCTTAGAAAACTTACTACTCTGCCCTTTAAACTCTGCCGTTTCATTCTCACCCCAAACAATAAGAGTATCAGGGAAGTCTTTTAATTCCTTAAGCATTGGACTCATTGAGATTGCAACACTTCTATCCATTTTGATAGCGTCATTTATGCTAGTTTGAATTATAGGTTCCAGTTCATATACTCCTGAAACCAGAATAGTTGAAGCTATCCTCAAAGAACTATTATCTTTAGCCTTTATACTCTNTAATACACACATAGAAGCTAGATGTGCTCCTGCCGAACTCCCTGCNAAAACGATTTTATTGGGATCAAAGTTATATTTAGGCCCAATGCTTTTCAAATAANGCAAAGCCCCAATACATTCATTTACAATTTCTCCAATAGTAACTTCAGGGCAAAGCGTATAATCTATTGCAGCGAAGGCCATACCTTCAGATAAAATATCCTTTGCTGCAAAAAGTGACTCTTTCTTTGACAGCTCCTGCCAGTAACCACCGTGGATAAAAACTAATAATGGGACCGGTTTATCTTCAGTAATATTTTCGGGCAAAATAAGGTCAATCGAATTTGATTGAATTGGCCCATAAAAGCACTCAATTATACTATTAGAAGAAGCAACATCATCACTTCTTTCTATATACTCCTGTATAAAAGGAAGGTAATTTCCTCCGATTACTGAACTGGGAGAGTACTCTTCTTCCAATTGTTCAGCATTTAAATTTTGCCAATTTAAATCTTCAACCAAACTAAGTTCTTCCCTAATTTTTTTCTGCGATAGTTAAATTATTTTTAAACCTCTATCTAGATGTTAAAAAAACTAAAGAAATTCAGAGACGTATATACTTATAAATTTACTATAGTTTACAAATTTTAAGTTACCAAAGACCTCACAGAGTAAGCTGGATCTTTCCAAATTTCCTTATGTAAAATATTAGATAAAATATCGACAGCTCTCCAGACATTTTCATAAGATGTATATAAAGGGGTGAAGCCAAACCTAATGATGTTGGGCGCCCTAAAATCTCCTATGACATCTAAAGCAATAAGTGCTTGCATTATTTCCCACCCATTTGGATGCGTAAATGAAACTTGGCTACCCCGATTCTGAGCATCTTTTGGGCTGTACAGTTCCAAACCAAAACCACTACATTTGCGATCTACGAGTTCGATAAATAATTGAGTTAGATTTTGAGATTTCTTTCTTAATTCCAAAAAATTTACCGTCTCGAAAATATCTAAACTTTTCTCTAAAGCCAGATAAGATAATATTGCAGGCGAACCACATCGAAATTTTTCAATCGTTTCTGCTGGCTCATAGTTAATATCAAAAGAAAAAGGGTTTGCGTGACCTTGCCAACCTGTCAGTGTATTGGACGCTTGTTTTAAGTGTCGCTCAGCCACAAACAAATAAGCGGGACCGCCATGCCCAGAGTTCAGATATTTGTATGTGCAGCCTATTGCAAAGTCTGCATTACAGGAATTTAAATCTACTGGAAGAGCACCTAAACTATGGGCTAGATCCCAAATAATCAAAGCGCCATGTTCATGAGCTTTTCGTGTAATTCGTTCCATATCATGTATTTCGCCAGTTTTATAATTAACATGGGTTAAAGTAACTACTGCAGTGTTGTCATTAATTTCCGCAATTATTTCTTCATCTGTATGCCCAGCCAAGACTAAATTAGTTTCGGGGAAAAAATTATTTAATACTCCTTGAACAACATGGATATCAGAAGGAAAATTTCCTTTTTCAGATAAAACTTCCGACCTCTCTGACCTCATTTTAAGAGCTGCGACTAACGTTTTAAATAAATTCAAAGATGTAGAATCAACTATAAGAACTTCACCAGCATTTGCTCCCATCATAGGAGCCAATCGATTCCCTAGCGTAAGAGGCATATTATGCCAGCCTTTTCCATTCCAACTTTTTATCAACCCAGTTCGCCAACCATCTCGAATTTCTTTATTAAAATAGTCAGGAACACCTTTAGGCATTGCACCAAGAGAGTTTCCATCGAGGTATATAAGCCCTTCAGGAAGATCAAATTTTTTCGCCTGGTCAGCCAGAGGGTCTTGAATATCAAGCTCTTTAATATCCTGAAAAGATAGGTTTTTAGAACTTATATTCTCATTAAAATAATATAAATCACTCATCTAAATCCAATTTCTATAAAATTATTTTGTTAAGTCTTAATCCACTAGTCATATTCATTCCATTCAGATTTTTCAATCAGTTCAGTGTGGTTTATCGAAATTAAAGAACAAAAAGTGGGGTTTGCCAATGAAAAATTCAAATCCTCACACCCATTACTCTAAGACGGCTCAAACGGTTCCCCAGATAAGTAGGATTTATTAAATAAATTGTTCTTTTTAAACTAGTACTTTTATATTCAGTTCCAAGAATAAATTTGCGATTTGGGCACCATGCATATCTCGATCTCCTCGACTTCCTTGGATCTCTTGCCTATGAAAACTGAACTTTACCACCATTAAATCTTCAAGTTCAAAACGTTTTAGTGCTTCAATAGGAACTTTGGTTAACTGGAGAACCAATGGTATTGTAACTGTATTGCGTACTAAATTGAAAACCTCTAAGTCTCCACAAAAAATATCAACAGTTATCCAAAAAGGCCCCGCATTCTTGGAGCGTATTCTTTCAACCACATCTCCTAGTTTAGTCATAAGATAACTCATGTAGTTTTAGTTGAAAACACTCCATCGGCTCTTTTATGGACATCACATGATTGAGCCCAAATTCGTAAAGTGCACCTCTATCAATTTGTGCCGGTGAATAAGGAAATGCAAAAGTTGGCAAGGGTTCCGTATCTGTTAAAGGGAAATGAAGTATATAAGGATTAACCAGTTTTGAAAGCTCCGTAGCTATTTTCTGACTTGAAGCTGTAACGATTAATTGAACACCTACTTCAACGGGTAATATTACTTTTGTCTCAAGATCACCTAGTGTAGAATTAATACCAATTAAATGAAAATCTAAGCTATAGTCATTCAGAGAAACATTGGTATTTATCTCTATTTTTTTTATAAGAAATTTAGTCAATTTAGCTATCCAAATCTGGATATTTTTTACATATCTGCTATCACGCACTATAACCATAGTAATGGTCTGGTAACCAGAAACATATGCACCCTCTAATTTCACGGTGTAGTCAGCGGAAGTAATCCATTTAGCCCCCTCAACCCTTACTTTCCGATTACTAAGTGCTGTGTATTTTGCATTTGTTACATCCAAATAACCCCCAGGCTCATGTAAAATAAAGGGATCAACATTTTCATAAAGCATATGTGCAGAAACAGAGTCTGGGGTGCATCGTGCTTCTAAAGCCATTGGTTCAACAGTGAAGCCAGTCTTATCAAAATCGACTAATATGACACCACTATTGGGAACTGTTGAACAAAATGCGCCACATTCAGCAATCTTAGCCCCATGCCAAGCACCTCCAGCCAAGTCACCATTTTTTAAAGGTAAAGCTGATATAATTGCAGTATCAGTAGTGCGGCCAGCTAATATGATATCAGCACCAGTATCTAAAGCTTCCGTAATCTGTTCTGCTCCAGCAAGAGCTACTATATTTGAAAACTGGGTTAATTGTTCGATACTTAACTTTGGAGCAGGGCTTAGCTCTGATAACTTACTAGCATTGAAGGCCTCGATAACGTATTCTATTGATTGATCAGAGTAAAGCAACGCTACTTTAATATTTTGTTTCAAGTCTTTAGCTATCTCCTTGGTTAATTCATACATCAGGTCAACCATGCTATTTGTGCCACATGTTCCACATGAGCTTAAAACTAATGGAATTCCTCCGCGTTCCCGCGCTATCATTAGCTCTCGCCATTCAGATTTATATATTTCATGAGCATACTTAGATGATCCGGTCCCAAGATAAAAAGGTCCACTATCAGTAGATCCCCCATCAATACATATTATATCCGGTCGTAACTCGAGCCCTCGTTCTAGAGCTTGGCCATCAAATCCCAAGCCTAGCACACCTGAAGGAACAAGTATTCTAGTTGGCATCTCTAGTCACATTTGAGGCTGAGGTGGTTTTTTTAAAAAACCACGAAGAAATATAGGAGCAACAAAGCCAACTATAGCGGCGAGCCAAAGGCCTAGTGAAATAGGAGATCCTATTAAATAAGACCAATCACCGTCTGATAAGACCATGGCTCGCCGTAAACTAACTTCCATATGCTCCCCTAACAATATACCAAGTATTACAGGTACAGCAGGAATATCAACCTTGCGTAAAATATAACCAAGAATTCCAAACCCTATCATTAACAATAAATCAAAGTGACTTCCAGAAAGTGAAAAAATTCCTACGAATGAGATCATAGTAACTGCTGGCAACAAAATAGACGGGGGAACTTGTAATAGACGACTAAAAACTTTTACCATCGGAACGTTCAAAATTAACAGAACTACATTTGCTATCAATAAGGATGCAATCAAACCCCAAACAACTTCAGGTCGCTCAGAAAACAATAATGGGCCTGGCGTTATATTCAGTGTCATTAGCAAGGCTAAGAGGACAGCAGTAGTTCCTGAACCAGGTACACCTAAGGTCAGCATTGGAACTAATGCACCCCCAGCTGCAGCATTATTTCCAGCCTCAGGTGCAACAAGCCCTCGTACATCACCCTTACCAAATTTAGATTTATCTTTAGCAACACCTTTTTCAAACGTATAAGCCAAAAAGCTCCCCAAAGATGCACCTGCACCAGGTAACAAGCCAGCGATAAAGCCGATTAATGTACCTCGCAACATAGACCACCTAGTATAAATTATATCTTTTATTGGAATAGTAACTTTTTTAAGCTTAACTCCAATAGCTGTCTCTTTTCCATGACTTTCTATAAAGACGAAAACCTCAGTTACTGCAAATAATCCTACGATCGCTACCAGAAAATTCACACCATCAAACAGATGTAAGTTGCCACCTGTGAACCGCGTCAATCCAGTGGAGTTATCAACTCCTATCATGGCTATTCCGAGCCCCAAGCAAACAGCAATTGCTGCTTTAGCCTGATTATTTGACCCAATACCTCCAAGGGTGCAAAATGCCAGCATATACAGGGCAAAATACTCTGCTGGTCCAAATAAAAATGCTACTCTTGCTAGAATAGGAGCAAGTATCATTAAACCAAAAGTAGCTAAGAGCGCCCCGACAAAGGATGCCACACCTGTCAAGACAAGAGCGTCTCCTGCTCTGCCCTGCTTTGCCATCGGGTACCCATCCAATGTCGTCATCATCGCTGGTTCATCCCCAGGGATATTCAACAAAATAGAAGAAATTCTACCTCCGTACATTGCCCCATAATAGACGCTAGTCATCAGTACTAGAGCTTGAATTGCATCAAGTTCTAAAGAAAAAGAAAGTGGAATGAGTATCGCCACCCCATTTGAAGGCCCAAGTCCAGGAAGGGCACCAATCATAGTACCTAGAATGCAACCTACAACTGCTAAGCCTAAACAAGTGGGTGTTAAAGCAACAGAGAACCCTAAAGCTAAATTCGAAAATAAATCCATGTTATTTACCCCTTACAACCATCTAGGAAACGCGAACAAACCTAGACCTAACCCGTACTTAAAAATAATAAATAAAACTACAGAAAGTCCCACACCTATTGCCACAGATTCTATACTGCGGGGTCTGATCTGATAAGAGAGTGCTCCAGCGGCTACGGCTGTGGAAAATATAAAACCAACCGGTTTAAGAGAGTTTGCATATAGGATCAAAATAATTACCGCCACACTTATTCTAATAAGTGTTTTAAAATTTGGCCAATTTGACTCCTTATCTGGTGAGAAAATCATCATAGAAGCAGCAATAAAAGCAACAACGGATATTAGATATGGAAATGCTTTAGGTCCTAAGGGATCCGCAAAAAATGGTTGCTCTAACTGTGTAGCACTTGCAAAAAAAGCAAGTGCTACACCAGCAATAATAAGACCGAAAATTCGGTCAGACATTATTTCATAACCCCTATGTCTTTTGAAAGGGCTCTAACTTCGGCTATTACAGTAGCTAAATAGGCTTGAAAGTCATCCCCAACTTTATTGAAGGGTGCAAGACCATTAGCTAACATAGCAGCTTTCCACTCAGGAGAGTCACCTACTGTACGTAATGCCTCTGTCCATTTAGCATAAGAAGCGTCAGATGCTCCTTTTGGAGTATAAAGACCACGCCAGTTTACTGCCACTACATCAATACCTTGCTCCTTAGCAGTTGGTATATTTTCGAAGCCTGGAATGCGCTCATCAGTGAAAGATGCCAATACACGAACATCGCCAGACTTAATAAAACCAACAACTCCCGATATATCTCCAGTCATAGCAGATGTGAAACCACCAATTGTTTGCGTAATAGCATCTGCATCACCGTCAACACCAATGTACTTGACCTTAAGAATGTCCTTGAAACCTTTACGTCCTAAAGCCATTAATACCTTAAGATGGTCAAATCCACCCGCTGCAGATCCACCGGCAAATGCATGTTTTGATGGGTCGGCAATTACGGCATCTAGAAGCTCATTAAGGGTTTGGAATGGAGAATCCTTTCCAACAACGATAACACCTGGATCAGCACCAATCGCACCTAAAAAGCGAACTTGGTCAGACGTCATGCCCGAGTAAGCATTTTGAGCCAATCGTGTGGCAGTAGCTGAAGAAGCCGCTACTATTAGGTCATCGTCAGAATTTCGTTCATTTACAACGTGCGTATAGGCAAGCCCACCTCCGCCGCCAGCCATGTTGGTAACTTGCACAGGAGAGTCTACAGCCCCAATATCGTACATGATTTTTGTTATACTACGGCAGGTAAAATCCCACCCTCCGCCCGGATTAGCCGGTGCTATACACTCTGCGGCAAAGGATTGACTAATCAAGCCTGTGCTGAAAGCAACCGCCAGGGCCATTTTCGAAAATATCTTCATTTTTTATATTCCTCCAAAAGTTATAATAATGACCGGTATATTTTTTTTGACAATTCGATCATATTGGATACTATATAATTTTAACCTGACACTAACCTGACATGAAAAACTTTTTATTTGAAAATCCTTATAGTCGAAGATACTAAAAAATTGGCTCAATCATTAGCGGACCATTTTGATCTTGTGGGTCATAGCTATAGCATTGCAGGCACAGTTGAGGCGGCAAACGAATTAGTTTCACTTACCCATTATGACATAATGCTTCTCGACATAATGTTACCTGATGGTAATGGCCATACATTTTTACGTTCTCTTAGACTTCAAAAAATTTCTGTTCCGGTTATAGTTATGACTGCAAGATCAGAAATTTCAGATCGAATTGATCTTCTAGATATAGGCGCTGATGATTACATCATTAAACCTTTTGATATTGCAGAACTCGAGGCTAGATGTCGTGCTGTCTTGCGTCGTCATGGAGGGGGAGGTTACACAAACATCATGCTGGGAAACATTGAACTAAGTCCACTAACAGCTGAATTACGTACCCCTGTAGAAAACTTTAAGCTTCGTAACCGGGAGTTAAGGCTCTTAGAAATTTTCATGAATGCTCCCAATATTTTATTCACTAAAGAGCAACTTACTGATCGGTTATTTAATATTTCTGAATCTGTTAACGAAAATACAATAGAAGTGTATATTGCTCGAATTAGAAAAAAACTTATTGGATGTAATATGCACATAGAAACCTTACGTGGTATCGGGTATAGATTAACCGAAACCTTTTTACCAAAATGAGGAAGCCAATATCATTAAGGTGGCGCCTTCTAGTTCCACTAATAATAACAGCGATCATTACTTCTGCACTATTATATTTCACTATGCGCCAAGTAACAAAACAAACGGTTCAAGCCACTCAGGAAGCATTGCTGGAAAAAGCTGTTACATCTATACTAGAGCAAACACGCTTCACAGAAAGCAATGTGGAAATAGACCTACCGTACAACATCTTTACCATGCTAGGGGCAATCAGTGAGGATAAAGTTTATTATCGAGTTGATCTCGATGGCCTATTCCTTACCGGTTATGACGACCTAACATTAAAAAACTTAACAGTTGATAACGAACACATATTTTTTTCCTCTACAATATTCCGAGGGGTGAAGCTGCGCCAAGCAACTGTTCAACAATTATTCCTCGTCAATGGAAAATCACGGTTAATTCAAATAACGGTCGCTCAAACCCAATTATTTCAAGAGGCAATACTTAGAGATATGTCACGCAATGCGGGGGTTATTGGTATTAGCTTTTTTGGATTTGCTCTTCTTGTTGCGTTGCTTGCAACTCGATCTTTCCTAAGACCCATAAACTCACTTGCTGGTACTGTAAGTCGTCGTGG
The DNA here is from genome assembly GCA_002697345.1 of Paracoccaceae bacterium. Classification (GTDB taxonomy): domain Bacteria; phylum Pseudomonadota; class Alphaproteobacteria; order Rhodobacterales; family Rhodobacteraceae. The sequence continues at coordinate 23,109 of NZVE01000092.1, forward strand.
GGCGCATGATCTCCGACCGGTTAAGGGACCAACACCACCAGAATTAATGCCTCTTATGTTATCTTTAAATGGATTTATTTCTCGATTAACCGGTACACTGCGGCAAACAGAAACTTTCATTGCAGAAGCAGCTCACCATATAAGAACTCCTCTCTCGTTGGTTAAATCAGAATCTCAGCTTGCTCTACGTAAATCCAAGTCTTCAGAAAACAGGCAGCACTTACATAATATCATTGAGTCCGTTGATATGAGTATCCGGTCTGCTGGACAGTTGCTCGATCACGCACTTGTACTATACCGATCAGAAAAAATAGACGAGAAGCGCCTTGATTTGACAGTTATTGTTCAACATGTGGCCGATAATCTTCAGCCGGCAGCAGATTTAAAAGATATTATGATAAAGACAGAAATTATTAACAACCATGATATTTTCGTAATGGCTGACCGGGTGCTTTTAGAAGTTGCATTACGCAACATGCTTGATAATGCAATTAAATATTCAAACCCCGATCAACTGATATCTGTAAAAATAGTTTTAGACCAAAATTTTGTTAGAATTATAGTTTTAGATAATGGAAGAGGTATTAAAGGTGTGAAAACTAAAGGAATACACAAACGATTTAAGCGAGGCAGTAATGTTGATGACGTGATTGGTTCTGGTCTCGGATTAGCAATTATTTCTGAAATCTGCATTATTCTCGGTGGCAGTTTTATTCTGAAGAACAATAAAGGAGTTGGTGCGTGCGCAATATTACAATTACCTGTCTGTTAATATATGTGATTAATATATTACCCGTCGCGGCATTCGAAATTGAATTTGAGGAAACGTTTGGTGACAACAATTCAGTTTCAACTATACAAATATTATCCTCGACAGATAGTGAACGTTTCAGGCCTGTAATAAATGGGTTTATTAAACGTAACCCAGAACTTTCAGTTCACTATGTTACAGCCTCCACAACAGAAATCTATACTGCTATTGCTAATGAAAATACAACCTTTGACTTAGTAATTTCATCTGCGATGGATTTGCAAATGAAGCTAGCAAATGATGGTTTTACAAAAAAAGTGACCTTAACAGGAAATGGGAATGTACCAAACTGGGCTCGCTGGCGTTCTGAAGTATTTGGTTTCGCCCAAGAACCTATTGTTTTGTTAGTTTCTAAACAGGATTTTTTTGACTTAAAACTCCCTAAAACTAGGCGCGATTTACTGGCTTTGATGCGGAATAATCCAGATATTTTTATAAATAGAATTGGGACTTATGACCCAAAAATCTCTGGGGCTGGTTATCTTTTTTCAACGCAAGATTCACGCCAATCAGATACTTTCTGGCGTTTAGCTGAAGTAATGGGTCGACTAAATACTAAACTGTATTGTTGTACCTCAAAAATGATTAAAGCGGTAGACAGTGGAGAATTAGCACTCGCTTATAACGTCCTTGGTAGTTATGCAAACGCTGAGCTACCGTTAGATAGCAATGCTCAAGTAATTGCGTTAGAGGACTACACACAAATCCTTCTAAGAACTGCTGTGGTTCCTTTGGCATCCAAACGCCCTGATCTGGGAACGCGGTTTCTTGATTATCTTATTAGTGCAGAAGGACAAGATATTTTAGACAAATTGGCCAAATTACCCTCATTAAATAACTTTGAAATTTCTAAACTAGCAAACAGAAAGCCAATACGTTTAGATTCAGGGTTGCTGGTCTTCCTCGACAAATTGAAACGATCCGCTTTCTTAAGAGAGTGGGATGCTGCTTTGTTTCAAAATTGAAGGACATAGAAAGGGTTGCCTATTTGGCTTAGTCTAAACAAAACCCTCCCCCAACGAATCTACCGCTCTAGCACTAAAGGTGCGAGGTGCGCGGCACTTGATTGGGGGCCCTGAGTACGTGGCCTAACGTCCTTCATTGATATGGATTGGGCTCAGTAACCCCCCGAATCGGGATCCGTGATAAAGCGGGGTAACAAATCTTACTACCAGCTAGGGTGTCACCCAGTTGGATTGACAGCACTGTTATCTGTTTTGATCTGATATTTCGTCGTGGGAAATGTTGTGGGTAGAGAATTAGAAATTAATTTATCTAATTAAATCAAGACACTACAGGTGTGTAGTGGCAGAGACGAAGTCTGCCATTGCAAAGTCTTGAGATGTCTTCCTAAATCTATTATTACCTTATAATTATAGCGTTTTATTGC
>NZVE01000093.1 GCA_002697345.1 Paracoccaceae bacterium
GCACGATCTAAGCTCAAATCGAAAACGTCTTGGCGCTGCATAGCCGAATTTAAACGCTGAATCAATGCAGCTTTTTCAGCATCATCGCTCGGCTTCACTAAGTTTTTACCCGATGCGAGTTTTGCCTGCATTTCAGCAACATTGGATTGCTGTCGATTCATCTGTGCAATGGAGGCGTCAAATAATTGTGAGGTTGAAATTTTCATGTTTCCGTCCCTTTACCGAATACCAAGAATGGAATCAAACATCTTGGTTGAGGTTTGAATAATCTGGGCAGATGCCTGGTAGGCTTGCTGGAATCGAATTAAATCAGCTGCCTCCTGATCCAAACTTACTCCAGATAATTTATCTTTTTCGACCACTGCTTGGTCATGCACTGCCTGAAGTGCGTCTTGCGAAATCTTTGCCAATGCCGAGGTGTTGCCTGCCTTGCGAACCAAATCAAGGTAACCCTCACCCATGGTTCTTCCATCTGCGTAGGTGGCCTTATCTTGCAAACGGGCCATTAACAGCATGTTTCGGTTATCACCCAAGCCTGAGGTGTTTAATCCAACGGTAAAACTATCTCCATCTGCTGGTATACCGGTAAAGGCGTAGCTGACGCCCTCATGGGTGAAATTGCCATTCGCATCCACTGCAACCGCTGTACCGTCAATGTTATAACCATCTGCTGCGGAGTAATTCAGAGTAAACCCAGGCGTTGGTGTGCCAGCCGCGATTTGGTTGTAATCCAAGATGGCACCACCACTGTTTGTTGCGTTAGGTGAAATCTGTAACAGCCCCGCTGCAGCAACCTTGTCGGGGTCAGATTGTAATAAAGTAAACCCTGCGGCCCCTGCTGTTGCGACACCTTCATCAAACAGTGTCGTACCACGCTCGCCGTTGGCATCTACACCAGTGGTCTGAAGCGCATTAATTTCTGTGGCGGTCATTACTGCCAACTCGTTTAATCCCGTCACCGCTGGCGCTAGTACTTGGCTTTGAAAGTTCATTAATCCGCCAAGTGCACCACCAGTAACAGAACTTGTAGGACTTGCTACACCGTAAACATTGGCCAGTATTTCAACCTGCCCCGGTTGTTCAGCATCAAAGGTTGCACTAAAAACAGTTGCCCTGCTCACATCCACTACTGTGGTGCCGTTTTGATCGTCAAGTTTCACCTCAACAGTGCCAGAGGCAGTCTGCTTAACATGAATTTTTGCAATTTCAGCCATGTCTCTCAAAATACCATCCCGCTTGTCCAACAGGTCTGGCGGCTGTCCGTTGAGGGTCGCCTTTTTTGCCAACTGCTCATTTACTGTCACTAGCTGCTTACCCAGCTCATTGAGAGTGGTCAGTTTTGAATTTATCTCGGCCTGTGTTTCTTGCTCGATATTACTGAGTTGTCCTGATAATTCACGAAAGCGAATGGCTAAACCATCTGCATCGCGTAAAAACAAATTTCGCAGCGGTCTTGATGCTGGATCAGAACTTAGGTTACTGGCGGCGGTAAAAAATTGATCCAGAGCACTGCTTAAGCTAGAGGTTCCTGAGCCCATGAGGTCGACAATCCGATCTGCATACTTGATGAGTGGGTCTTGGGTACTAAGCTCACTGCTACTATTGCGTAGATTGCCTTCATTAAATTCACTAAATGCTCTTGTTATATTGCTAAGATGAGCACCATTTCCAAAGTACATACCACCTAACTGCACGGGCATGCTTTGCTCGCTGTCAGTCACCTGTCGGGTATACCCCTCGGTATTCATATTGGCGATATTGTTACTCACAGTTGTTAATGCAGAGCGATATAACTGTGTTGCACCGGCTCCGATAGATAAGATATCAACCATTATGGTCTCTCCTTGTTACCCTACCATCTGGTAGAGGAAACCTATGATCCTTGGCACTATCAATTCTATTAAGAGGGATCGAAGGCAATGAATCCTGCTCATAAGCCTTCACCGCCTTGGCGGCATTGGGCTGGCCGTTGACCTGATCTACTAGCCAATCTCCCAGACCAAAAACGCCTTTTTGAGCCATCACTTGAGATAGTTCGTCGTGGTACATTTGCTCAAACGTGTCTGCATTTGATGAGCTCATAAGGTCGCTCTTCATTGTTTGGTTAGCTTCACGCATTGACTTAAAGATCATCTGCACAAACATCGCCTCAAACTGGCGGCCAACCTCTTCGGCAGCACCCTGCTGGTTTTGTTGAGCTTTAGCTTTGAGCTCACCAAGACCTGAAAAATCAAGGTGGCTTTTTGCTGAGAGGGCTATATCTTGCATTTAGATCACCACCAACTCGGCGCGTAGGCTGCCCGATGTTTTTAAAGCCTCTAAAATTGCTATCAAGGACGATGGGGACGCACCGACCTGATTGACCGCATCAACAATCTCTCTTAAATCAACACCGGGTTGAAACAAGAACATTGGATTATTTGCTTCAGCTACCTCGATATCGGCGTTTTGAACGCCAACAGTTTCCCCTTCAGCGAATGGCCCTGGCTGGCTGACCTCATTTGTCGCAGAGATACTTACTGAAATAGTTCCGTGGGTTACAGCAACGGCTGTTACCTTAACGTTACGATTAATTACAGCGGTTCCTGTTCGTGAATTAATAACAACCCGCGCTGGTGGCTCTCCTGGAGCAACATCCAAATTCTCAATCATACTGAGAAAGGTAACCCGTTGAGATGAGTCTATGGGAGCAGCGACAGCAACAGACACACCGTCAATAGCCTTGGCTGTTCCTGCTCCAAACGCGACATTGATCGCCTCAGTAATAGCGGTAGAGGTTGAAAAGTCTGCTTCGCGAATATTGAGTACTATATGTTCTGAGGTGTTAAACGGTGTATCAATCATTCGCTCAACGGTCGCCCCATTTGGGATGCGTCCGGAGGTGGGCACACCTATTTGTACACTGCTGCCGGCAGCATCTGAGAACACACCTGTTACGGTTAGAGGCCCTTGTGCAATGGCATAGGTCTCTCCGTCAATCCCGCGAAGCTGGGTCATAATTAATGTCCCCCCTCGCAGAGATTCGGCAACACCTATAGCTGAAACATTGATATCAATACGCTGCCCTGGCTTAGCAAATGGAGGGATCTCTGCTGTCACCATCACTGCAGCTAAGTTTTCAACCTTAACTTCCTTTTTTGCATTTTGGGCCGCCAGCGTTGCCATCTGATCACCAAGATCAAAATCTGTCACTGGCCCATCTACACTTACACCCATGCCTGAAAGTAATGTTTTTAATGCCTGTGCAGTTAAGGGAAGATCTTTGCCATCACCCGTTTGACTTAAGCCGGATACAAGACCAAAACCCACTAGCTGGTTCGATCGAACACCTGCGACATCTGTGAGATCCTTTATTCGATCTGCATGACCTGGCGTCACGACCATCGCGGCCACTAGAAGTAAAATAAATTTAAGTTTTAACATAGTATCTTCTCAAGTCTTTTTAAAATGGCCAGAATTTTAGTAGCAGGCCATTGCCCCAAGATGTTTTGGAGGCTGAGGCGAGCTCGCCGGTCCCGCGATACGAAATCTGTGCGTGTGCAATTCGCTGGGATAAGATTGTGTTGTCTGGCTGAATATCGGCAGGCCTTATAATGCCTTTGACCTGAATAAACTCGCTTCCTTCTGTCAGTGCTAGTTGTTTCTCTCCAACAATCACCAAGTTGCCATTCGCCAATATTTCAACAACCATTGCTGAAATAGATCCTGTTAGGCTCGCAGCCTGTCCCGCCGTTCCGTTACCATCACTACTTATCGTTGCGCCGTCAGTTTTAACTCCGGCGAAGAACCCTTCACCAAAGCCTATTTTGTCGACAATGGAATTTTTCTGATTTAGGCCAATGGCGTCATTGGTTGTTGTCCGACTAGTGGTTAAACCAGATGTTCGAGAGGCCTGAGTCGTTTCATTTAACAGGACCGTGACTAGGTCACCCACCTGAATGTCTGCTGCCTGATAGCTGCGTAAATCGCCAAAAAGGTCTCTACCATTTGTAAAGATCGCACCGGTCACCTGCCGATTTGGCTTGGCAGGTATGGGTTGAATCGGNGAGAATTCAGCAGTCGGCATCATTTTTGGTTGCGCAGCACAAGCGNTAAGCAAGCANANNGNNGCTANAGGTANAAAANNTCTCAAAGCAGTCATCAGAATATCCTTATAAATTGTTNTTCAAGAAACGTAACATGCCGTCTGCCGCTGAGATNGCTTTGGANTTAACTTCATAGGCTCGCTGNGTTTCAATCATGTTNACCATCTCTTCGACAACGTTNACATTTGAAGCNTCTAGNGATCCCTGCATCAACATTCCTGTGCCNCCTTCGCCAGGTATATTGACGATTGCATCACCACTGGCNTCNGTGGGTTTAAGNAAGTTNCGACCCACCGGCTGAAGGCCTGAATTATTAATAAATAAAGATAACTGGATCTGACCTATCTGAGCTGCACCACCACCATTGGCAAGTTCAGCTGTGACTGTTCCATCACGACCTATTGTTACGCTTGTTGCGTTTTCAGGAATCTGAATAGCAGGCACAATAGCCTCACCACCTGATGTCACCAACTGACCCTGAGCGTCCAACTTCATGGAACCATCTCGAGTGTAGGCAAGAGTGCCGTCCGCTTGCTGAACCGATAAGTAGCCCTCACCGGTTACAGCAATATCTAAGGCATTCTCAGTAGTAATAATGTTGCCCTGGCCATGAAGCTTTTCAGTCGCCAGAACACGAGTACCTGTGCCAAGCATTAACCCCGTAGGAGTTTGTGACTGTGCATCTGTCTGCCCTCCGGCGGGAACGATATTCTGATACAGAAGATCTTCGAAAACCGCTCGATCTTTCTTAAAACCTGTTGTGTTTACGTTAGCCAAGTTGTTCGAAATAACTTGCATGCGTGTTTGTTGCGCTGTTAATCCTGTCTTGGCAATCCAAAGTGATGCGTCCATATCATTGTCCTCTTTTTACAATTCTTTATGACTGAACTCGCATCATTGATGCGCCGTTTTCGTCGATTGATTTAATTTCTTTAATCATTTTTATCTGTGATTCATATGAGCGACTAAAATCCATAAGATTAACCATCGCCTCTATGGGATTAACGTTACTGCCCTCTAAAGATCCACTCTGGAGTGATACTGGTAAGGGTCCTGTTGGAAAATCAATTCCTCGAAGTTCTTGATCTAAAGGTTCGAACAATCCGTCTGTCCTGCGTGTTAGTGGTGTTTCACTCGCATCACGCAATAGTAGAGTCCCGAGTCTGACAGGAGGCGTTTCTGGTTCGCTAGGAAGGGATCCAAAGACAGCTCCATCAGGACTGATGGTAACCATTTGTCCTGGTGGGACATTTATGGGGCCTGCTTCACCTAAAATGAGATGTCCCGCTGCGTTTTCGATCAGCCCAGTGGGTGACACTCGTAAATCACCTCGACGAGTGAAAGCAATTTCTCCATCTTGTGCCTGGACTCCTAAAACAGTCTTGTCCTGCAGTGCTATGTCCATAGCTCGGCCAGTTCGGTTTGGCACCCCTGGCTTTAAATCAATAATGTCTTCCATATTCATCTTTACAGATGAACGAGAATTAAAGCCTTCCCCTTCAACATCTGATGATTGGCTGGCTAAAGCGAAGCTTTCTTTAAAACCAACAGTGGACACATTAGCCAAATTATTTGTAATTTGTGCCCTTACAGCAGATTGGTTTGTTATCGACCCTAAAGAGGTATAAATAAGCCTATCCATTATGAATTCCTAATCATCCTTATTATCATTAACCGCGCATATTGATTAGTGTTGACGTCAAAGTACCCGAGGTTTCTAGCGCCTTAGCATTGGACTGAAAGTTACGCTGGGCAGAAATTAATTTCACCAGCTCGTCAGTTAAATCTACATTTGAACGCTCTTTCGCACCCCCGGCTAATTTGCCGACACCTGTAGTTCCTGGCTCACCGAATGTCAGTGCTCCCGAAGCATTTGTCGCGGTATAAATAGTGTTGCCCTCCTGATTTAGTCCTTTTGGAGAGGTAAAATTAGCAAGATTGATCCGTCCTGAAGTCAACTGGCTGCCGTTGGAATAGATCGCCATAACGGCGCCATCTTCTTGAACATTGATATTTACTAGCTCCCCTTGGGGTAGGCCGTCAATGGTTTGGCTAGCGATTTCAAATCCTTTTGTGTGTGTTGAAGCCTCAAATCCAACCGTAATGGGCTGAGTTCGGCCATCAACAGGTGACGCCGCAACTGTCTGATCGGCAATCGCTGCAGTGACCACTCCGTCTTGATCAAAATTAAAGGTGAGTGTGTTAGAGGGTGCACCGGCATCTCCAACGTAGATTGCTGCTCTCCACTGGTCTTCAGTATTCGCTCCATTAGCAACGTCGTTGCCAATCTTTTGGTAATAGATTGTGGCTGTGTAAGACTCTCCAGCATCATCATACAAAGTCATGATCTGTGACTGATTGAAGGTTGACGGATCATTTGGATCAATCGCTGTATCTCCAGCGGTTCCAATGACCGTGGCTGACTCGGGGAGCTTTACGTTAAGGGCAATATTGGTTGTTGGCTCTGGTGCGATTGTTCTTTCAATGCTCAATCCCTGGAGGCCCTGGTTAAAGTCACTATCTCCATTTTCTCCAAGAGGATGGACCTGCAAAATATGTCCGGCGCTGTTAACGACAAGATTGTCTTCATTCAACATAAATGAACCATTTCTGGTGTACATATTGGTACCATCAACTGTAGAAACCGGGAAGAATCCATCCCCTGAAATAGCAATATCCAAGGCATTGTCTGTGAGCTCTAGCCCCCCTTGTGAAAACTGCTGATCAACTCCAATCAACTGGACACCACCACCGAGTGCTGTTGCCATATTGGATGAAGCTGACATAGCAAAAATGTCTCCAAAATTCGCATCAGAACGTTTGAAGCTTGTGGTATTTGAGTTGGCAATATTATTGGACGCTACGGCTAACTCAGCCGCCGCCGCATTAAGGCCTGTAAGTGACGTATAAAATGACATGGTTATTCCTCGTAAAAAAGTTGTTATTAGCTACTGATACTATCTACAGAAGACAGGGGTACGTATGTTCCATTGCCAATTTCTAAAGATAACTGTTGTGTCTGGGGGTTCCACTTAACACTCTTAACCTCGGCAAGTGTTTTTACCAAAGCCGTTTGTGCTTGCCCATCCTTGGTGACGCTAGCGGTCATTACATAACTACCGCTCTGGACTCTCTCGCCTTCAGAATTCAGTCCGTTCCAGTCCAGTGCTACAGTGCCAGGATCTTTGCTACCTTGGGTTTCTTGATAAATAAGGTCCCCTGTTTCACCGTCATAAACGCTAAGTACCACTGAATCAGCACCATTTGGCAGGTTAATTGTTCCTGAAGATGTCTGGCCGTTACCGCCAAAAAAGTAACCTCCCTCTACTGAAACCTTCTTGCCCACGAGATTAGCACCAGACATCATTTGATCTTGACGCATACCAGAAACCATATCCTCAAGTGAGGTCTGCATGCCTTTGATACCCTCAACGGATGAAAACTGTGCTAACTGCGCGACAAACGCTTCATTATCCATAGGGTCCAAAGGGCTCTGATTTGTCAGCTGTGTTGTCAGGAGAGTCAGAAAAGCATCACGGCCAAGATCATCCTCAGAGGCCATCCCTGCGTTCTGCTGATTTGCATATTGCGCCGTTGTTGCGAAAGATGATGCTGTTAGAGTGTTAACCATAAGATTTATCCTTTAAGCCTTTGTGATATCTAGCGTTTTCATCATTAACTGTTTCGCTGTGTTAACAACTTCTACATTATTTTGATAACTTCTAGCTGCGGCTAGCATGTCTACCATCTCTACAACTTCATTAACGTTCGAGAGAAAAACCATGCCATTTTCATCTGCACTGGGGTGCCCTGGGTCATACATAGAGGTGTTTGGTGTATTGTCCACGGCTATTTCCGTGACCTTGACACCACCAAGTGTGGGGAATTTGGAATTTGTTTGTTGCTCGGCTAAAAGAGCCTCAAAAACTGGACGTTTCGCTTTATAAGCTTCTTCTTCGCTACCGGCTACAGCACCTGAATTTGCCATATTTGAGGCACTAGTATTCATTCGAAGTATCTGTGCGTTCATCGCTGTTCCGGCGATTCCAAAAATATTATTCATAGACATAATCTATTACTCTCCTTTTAAGGCTTTGCGAATTCCGCTCATATCGCCTTGAATAAACTGCAGTGTTGCCTGATATTCAGCCGCGGCGCGACCATATTTGGCCTGCTCCACGCTGAGCTCTACTGTATTTCCATCAACGGATGAATTCAGAGGTATGGTGTAAACCAAGTTGGCATCTGTGGCAGCTGTCGATTGGTGGATGTGACCTGCTTGAGTAGCTCTGATTGTTCTGGCTGATTGCGCGCCACTTAAAACACTTTTGAAATCTACGTCCTGCGCTTTGAAGTTTGGAGTATCAGCGTTGGCGATGTTGCGAGAGAGCACTTCCATGCGCTGGCCGCGCACTGACAAAGTACGTTCACTGAAAGCAAATGCTGAATCTAGTATTTTCATATCAAGCCCATTAAAGTTTTTAAACCTTTTGCCGATATCTCGTTAAACCACCGGTTTAGGTTTCTTCTCTTAGATGAATGCAAAAGAGATGCCAAGTAGTAAAGGCATGCCACTTTTAGTACATTTTTTGTATATATATCAGATAGTAAGCTAGATCGTTCTTAGATTAGACACGCATTTTTGCCACTCTTATGGCAATGGATTGCCGCTAGTTTTGCCACTATGTCAGTATTGCGTCACCCAACGATGTGGCTCATACTTTGTCGTTATGTACAAACACATAAACCTTTTTGCTTTTATTTTTTCGCTAATGGTCTTTGCGACAAATGCGCAAGACTTGCCTTCTTCAAAGGAAACTATGATCAAGGCAGTGAAATCTTGGGCTGCCAGCCAAACAGGTCTCAAAGAAGATAGTATTAAAGTACGAGCGCTTGATCGCCGACTTCAAGTCCCCACTTGCCCTTCAAACTTTGATGTGAGTTTTCCTTACAAGACGAGTCAACAGACTGTGCTGGTGACATGTCCAGATTCACAGTGGATAGCTTATGTGGGTATTCGACTGCAAGATAACCAAGCGGGTTTTGCCTATATAGCTGCACAAGATGCGGGCGAAAGTGTGCTCAAGAGCTCGGTAGAAGCAGTTAAAGTTTCTGGCTCGACTAGGAATGTAGTCACCTCTTTGGATGATATTGCAGATCTATTGTTAGTAAAGAATGTCGAAAAAGGACAGATAGTGCTCAAGCATCACTTTGTCAAAAGTGTAACCATTGCGAAGCTAAAAAAAGACATTTTAAAAGGCTCAAAAATTTCAAGTGCTGATGTAATTTTTGAACCAGCGAGTTCGAAGAAAGCTGCCGCGAGAACGCTATTTCCGAAAATTTTGCTCAATGATGCGATTGCAGCTCGGGATCTTGTTGCAGGCACAACGTTGTCGCGGAGTGACATAAACATTCGGCATTTCGTTTTAACAAGCTCCAAAGCAATCTCGCGTGGATACAAAATTAATGCAGACAACACAGCAGTTACTGCATTTTTTGGTAAGCTGCCAAAAGATGCATTAACCTCGTTAGATGATATTCAACAGATGGAAACAATTAGAGTGATACGAGCAGGGCAACCTATACGGAGCTCTGATCTAAAGCCTTCGTTAATGATTAAAAAAGGTGATACTGTCTATCTTAGTGTTGGAACTGGACCTTTGGTCATCACCTCTACAATGGTAGCTCTAGAAAATGGTAACCTGGATCAGCAGATCATTTTGCTTAATGCAGAGTCTAATGAAAAAGTCAGGGCGCTTGTCACTGGGCCGGGAAGAGCTAGAGGGCTCTGAAAAAAATTTACAAAAAAACTATAGAAAACTGGCTTAGTGCCGATATAATTGTTGAGAAGGTGTATTTTTTATATCCCAATGGGAGAAACCATGACTGATCCAATTTCAAACCTCGGCCGAACTGCGGCTCAGCTGTCCAATAGCGGCGGGGTTAAAAATGAGAAAACGAGTACTGTCTCTAAGAGCGTTGATGATCAGATCAAGGCTAAGACAGCTAGTGATGAACTCGTTTTAAGCGAAACAGCTGAGACTGCTCTTGCCAATGCGGAGTTTGACTCTGCCAAAGTCGCTAGAATAAAAGCTGCAATTCAAGAAGGTAACTACCCAATAGACGCTAAGAAGGTTGCTGAAAGCTTTGCTGCTCTGGAAGGAATGATTAGTAGCAACTAGCCTGTTTCTTGATAGAGACAAAATAAAGCCGTAAGCTGTTTGCCCGCTTGCGGTTTTTTTATAACTTTTTTTTGTATAGGAATAATTCATGTCAAAACGCGAATTTGAGTACCTTTCGCTGGCTCTGGATCAGGCAAATCGATTAAAGGAGCTCCTCGAGACCGAATTTTCTGCACTAAAAGAACAAGATTTAAATGCCTTCGACAATCTCCAGCCAGAAAAGGTTGAAATCTTGAGTCTTCTGGCAAGTGATGAGCTTGCAGCAAAAGTCAAAAATCAACATGCGTCCCCAACTGAGGCTTCGATGAGTATATCGATATGGGATGATGTAGTGACAGTAGTTTCTGAATGCAGAGATTTGCATAAAAGAAATGAAATATTTATGTTACGAAAATTAGAATCCATAAAGGGTGCCCTGCAAACGATCCAGTCACCAGATCCTTTAAATACTGTCGAGGTATATGATCGCCTTGGGAAAGTAAGACCCAACCGCCACAGAGGAAGCATGGGTAAGGTTTAGTTATGGTTAGTCCTGTCCTTTTGGTGTCATACCTTTTAACCAATACACCCAAGATAAAATGACAGCAACGGAGACATACAAACTCTCAGGGATCTCCTGCTCTAATTCCAACTCACTTAACAGCGAGACCAAACTTGCGTCCTCTGCAATATAAACTCCTTGGCGCTCTGCCTCCTCAATGATCGCTTGCGCCATTTTGCCATCACCCTTAGCTGTTAGAATTGGCGCCGGGTTGTCTCCATACTCAAGTGCTACCGCTTTTCTATTTTTATAACTCATGTGGTGACATCCAGGACCTGGCCAGGGCCTGACAAAGTCGGGTCTAAGTTGGGCCTCGGCGCATTTAGTGCCGAAAACTTTGTCAGTGAAAGACCAAATTCATTGAGCAAATCAGCTAATTTTGTTCTGCCCAGACCCGCTAGTTGAGCAACCTTTTCGTCAATTGCCCAGAAGATCATTTCAATTTCTGATGATGCTTTAATAGTACTTTTGGACCAGATTTCTCCAAGATCGCTGGACTTGGTATGTAAATTAATAACCCAATCATCTTCATCTTGTAAAGACGTAGCCCGACCCCTCTCAAAATGTATTTCTACCGGATCTGCATCAAAAAAAGGTATCACAAAATGATACGACACCTCCTTGTTTTGCTGGGCTATCAGACCTTCAAGCTGACGACTCTCGATTTCATCAACAGCACTATTGATCAACTCACTTTCAGACTTCTGCAGTGAATTGTTGCGCAGCAGACTGCGTAAAATTTGCTTCAGATCTGAACGAACTGGAAGCTGATGCCCCAAGGCATACTCGGTAAATAGGCCTGAATTTACTAGTGCGCTGCGGACCATCTCTGGAGAAATTTTTGAGAGCATGTAAACGAGCTGATCAAGACGAATGTTTGCTGGAATAGCTTTCGCTTCTGACAGTAGCCGACCTAAAGTAGAAGGCGCAAAAAACTTGGCCATTGATGATGCTTGCTCTGGTCGGTAAAGCAGTCCCATTACTCGGTGAGATTCGAGGCCAGCTGATTGATACAAAATCGAACTTTGCAGGGTTGGTGCCGGAGCGTGAGCAAGGGGTTGAAGTACCCTGCCATTCGCAGTTTTTTGATACCGAAAATCGATTTGATCTCCGGAACTGAACCTCTTACTCGCCTTCCAATCAAACTCTCTATTATTAAGTACTAACTTAAGAAGCCCGCCACGATCTTCGATGATGCCACGGACAATTTGATTGTCTCTAAGACCCATGCCCTTGGCGACTTGCTCACTTACCCTTACAGCCGCGGCGTTATCCAAAAGCACCGGGGTTGTCTTTGGTGCAAAATTGAGTTGCTCAGGGCCCAACACAATACTTACCTCACAAAAGTAACCAAGAAATCCATCAGCACATCATGGATATCTAATCCATTCATCGCGATTTTTACCTCGCGCCATTTTCTTTTTAGCTTCATCCGTAAAAATTAGATTACGAATATCTTCAGCGTCAGGTAACTTTATTTTTCGCCCAGAGTACATCCAATTGGGATTGCTTCGCTTAAACGCGTGGGGATTAGCGTGGACGATAGCTCGCTTAACTATGTCTCGCCTGATAGGCATTTTAGCAACGTGTTTAATTATGATCTCATCTAAGGTGTCACCATACTGAGTTTTATAATGTGTTTCACTGCCTGGAGACTTTTCCAGTTCAGCTTCTACATCCTGAACATCAGACAATAACGCCTTAAGCGCTTTTTCAGCCTCTAACATCGAAGCATTTAGGGGTCCACTCTGCACAGTTGTTACTAATATCGCCGTTAATACGATATATTTTGTATTTGTCATTATATTCTTCTCTTTTTACTTAACAGTATCGCCAAGAAATCGACGCATAAAAGTCAAAAGTGTAACGCCACACTATTACTAATAGCACCCATGCCCTCGGGCTTTGGACCCGCCACATATTTTAATGTCGCTGTTCTTCTAGTAACTGATTCCACCTCCGCTAAGCCTAACTCTGATAGCCCGGACAAGCTTAACGATTGACTCAAAATATTTGCATCCGCACTAATAAGAAACTGATCACCAATAGCCACTCCAGCAGACAACCCGGCAGAAATTTTAAATTTGTCTGATCTCCCAGGGACAACAGTCAACCGATAAGAATCTGTGCGGCAGTCTACGGCTTTAGTCACCTGCTCAACAAGTGAGCTGTTTATCTTCTTCAGATCAAACTTTACTGATGAGGGTATCGTGTTCTTATGGTAGCCTCTGTCAACCTTTGGGTAACGGAATACATGTTTGTTACTCCAAATCGCACTATTGGTTTGCCGGTCGACCAGAGTTAACTCGTAGACCAAATCTTGACTTGGCCATGGCTTGGTATAGTCTAGTTCAGGAATTTGTCCTGCCACCCAAGATGCCATTTCATAAGTTGCGTCTAAACTGTCTGAGACAAATTGTGTCTGTCGATCTTTTAGTAATCGATTATGTCTTACTGTTAGATCAAATCGGTATGAGGCATTATCTTGGGAACGACCTGAAACATAATGGTCATACTCTGACGGATACGCGATCTCCGATGAAACTAACCAGTCGTTAGACCCTGCCAGTGAACTTAAAAAATTAGATTCTGCTACCTGGAGTAACTCACTGAGGTAATGGTCTCCAACACGATCATTATGGCTAAGATTCAAATTGTCTGCAGACACTCTTAAAACCGCTTGCCGCCTTATTTTAGGTCTTGTTCCGGGACATTGGGCGGCAGAAAAAATATCTGCTGTGATTTCTGCTGATGGTATACCGCCCTCTTGCAAATACGACAGAACGCGAATACCTCTTACATCAGCATCGCTTGAGATGATTGAAGACTCGTGCAGGACCCCTTGGCTGTCTAAATAAGCGGAACTACCCAGCTTTAGGTTAGACTTTACGGCTAAATCGATCAGTGATTGTTTTATAGCTTCAAGCTTATGTTCAGCCGCAAGATTGGTAGCCCAAGAGTTACTGATCACTGCACCCCACAAAACACTCAATACTATGAAGCTTACACCGCTTTTAATGGAGTTTTTGTGGCCTTTCCAGAGATTCAGATTAGACATATCTATAACTCCATAACGAAGGATACTTTTGACAATCAACCATTTAAATAAATCACTTTAGTAACGGTTAAACGCCCATGCCGGAAACGTCTGAGCCCGCCATTGCTGCCAAATAAAGCTTTCGTAAATCATTAACAATATCATTACTCAGTGACAAAGTAGTTTCGTAGGTATCGTCTCCTACGGGCGTAATGCTCACTAGTTTTGCACCGTAAACAACACCCTGAACTCTGGATCTAAAGGTATCACTTTGAATTACCATCTCCGCGACGGTGGTATTAACATCCAAATATTGTCCATAAACTTGCTCCATCAAAGAACGGTAAGCGTCGAGCTTGGACGCTCGAATTGATAGTAGTCTTTGCTGGGCAGGGGTATCTGCTTTTTGAACACTTATCACCGCGTAGCCTGTGGCTACCAAATTTTGGTTTTTATCGACAATTGATTTTATGACGGCTTCGTTGTAAGCAGTCATATCAGTAGTTATACAGCCATTCAAGCAAAGCCCCACAAATAGGAAAGAGACTAAGTGGAGCAATCCCGGTCTAAGACATTTTTGATCTCTAAGTTTCTGCTGTCGAGCGCTAAAATTTTTCATTAGTTTTCCTGTTTTAATCTGATGGCCATCTCGATACACACGTTGCCCGTGCTCTACTTACCTCTCTACTAATATCGACATTAACTGCTTAGTCTTGAATGAAAACGTGGAATCAAATTAAAAGATGTCGGCAGTTACCTGGCATACATATTGCAACCTCCCTACCCACAAGCAGAACAATTTCTGTTAAACGAAACATAGTTATGCAAGCGATTGATATTAATAGGAAAATTACAAAGATGGAAAATGCCATACTGTCGAATCTACGTCAGGACATGTCAAAAATCGAACTGTCTGGACTCGGTATTCCCGCTTTAGTTCTGCTTATTATTTCTATGTTGATCTTACCTCTACCCCCTTTTCTATTAGATTTTTTGTTTACGTTTAATATATTGCTGGGCGTGATCATCATTATGATCGCTATTAACAGCTCAAAACCCTTAGATTTCTCTGCTTTCCCATCAATCCTTTTACTTGCAACCATGCTGAGGCTTGGCCTAAATGTGGCCTCCACAAGGCTTGTTCTTGTAAAAGGCCACGAGGGGCCAGATGCGGCTGGCAAGGTTATCGAGGCTTTCGGCGAGTTTGTGATCGGCGGGAACTATCTGGTCGGTTTCATCATTTTCGCAATTCTGATGATTATTAACTTCATTGTAGTTACTAAAGGAGCTGGTCGAGTGTCAGAGGTGATTGCCCGATTTACTCTGGATGCTATGCCCGGAAAGCAAATGGCTATTGATGCTGACCTTAATGCGGGTGTGATCGATCAAGAAACTGCGAAACATAGACGAGCTGAGATTTCTCAAGAGTCTGACTTTTTTGGATCAATGGATGGTGCCTCTAAGTTTGTTCGAGGGGATGCTATTGCCGGCATGTTAATTTTATTGATCAATATTGTAGGCGGACTCATTATTGGCATATCCCAGCATGATCTTAGCTTTACTGAAGCTGGGCGAATATATGTCCTATTAACGATTGGAGACGGGCTAGTTGCGCAGATCCCTTCTCTGCTTCTTTCCCTTGCCACTGCCATAATTGTTACGAGAGTCACGACATCAGAATCAATGACTATTCAAGCTAAGAGTCAATTAGCCAACCCCATGGCTTTGATGATTGCTGGAGGCATATTAGTGTTGCTGGGTCTAGTCCCAGGAATGCCAACTCTTATTTTCTTAACCTTGGGTTTGAGTGCCTTTGGTGTTGGATATAGTTTGTCTAAGTCCAATGGAAAAATTGACGACATATCAAGCTCTGATTTGGCCGAAGTTGAATCTCCTGCTGATCCTATGGGAGAGGAATTAAATTGGGATGATGTTGAGCAGGTTGACCTTGTAGGTCTAGATATTGGCTATGGCCTTATACCACTTGTCAATCCAGAAACGGGAGGACAACTTTTACCTCGAGTAAAAGGTGTTCGGAAAAAATTATCTGCTGAGTTAGGCTTTCTTATTCAGCCCATCCGTATTCGAGATAACCTAGATCTGGAGCCAGACGTATACAACATTGTTATGAATGGCGTGGTGAGAGGAAAAGGCGAAATAAAAGTCGGAAAAGAAATGGCAATTAATCCAGGACAAGTTCATGGATCTCTTGAGGGCGAACCTACAAAAGAGCCTGCATTTGGCTTAGATGCTATTTGGATTGATCCAGCTCAGAGGGACTATGCAAGAACCCTAGGCTATACCGTCGTTGATCCTGCTACTGCAATCGCAACCCATTTGAATACTCTTTTGCGAAATAATGCCTCAGAACTAATAAGTCATGATGAGACACAGCAGTTGCTGGATAAAGTGGCCGAACGCGCTCCTAAGCTAGTGGAGGACTTAGTCCCTGGAAAATTACCCTTAGCGACTATAACCAATGTCCTACAAAACATTCTTGATGAATCTATTTCAGTCCGAGATATGCGCACAATTATTGAAGTCCTTTCAACAGAAAGCAGTCGTACTCAGGATGTTGAAGATCTAACAGCAGCTATAAGACCTAGGCTAGGCAGAATGATTATGCAAAACTTAGTTGATGTAAACGATAGTCTCCCAGTAATGACGCTAAACCCAGCCTTAGAGCAAATGTTACATAATATCTTGCAGCAAAGCAGCTCCACTCAAAGTGTGGTTATCGAGCCAAAATTAGCTGAGGGCCTCTTTAACGCCTTAGCGAAAAACTCCCAAGACGTCGAAAATCAAGGTCACGCAGCTGTACTGGTTGTGTCACCTAACATTCGTCCTTGGTTAGCAAAACTAATAAGGCATCGCCTAGCTGATCTAACGGTACTCTCGTACAGCGAAATCCCGGATGACCAATCGGTAAATGTGGTCGCTACTATTGATGTTGACACTACTGAATCTTAAGGAAAAGTAACATGGAACTACAGCGAATACTGGCTAAGGACTCTCGTACTGCAATGGAGCAAGTGCATGCAAAATTTGGTAAGGATGCCTTAGTCGTTTCCAACAAACGTGCCAGGAATAAAACCGAACTCATTGTTGCCATTGAACTTGAAGAAGGTTCTGCGGCGGCTCTCGAGGAAATGCAATTCCAGGGAGATGATTCTTTAGTAAACTTACAAGAAGATTCAACTAGCTTTGATCAAGTAATGGAATCCAAGGTTTTCAAAACCATTCCAGACAGTGATGTCGATACAAAAGACTCTACTGCTTTCCTATCTACTTTTGCAGACGATACAAAAGTTCAGCCCGATGTTGGAAACGAAAAACGTGAGCAATTGCATGCTCGCGAAATTGTTGACTTAGTTAAACATGAACTCGCCATTATGCGTCGAGAGATAAAATTATCGAGCCAGTTGGAGGCATGGAGCAATTCTCAAATTGTCTCTGAATCAATGCGCCCCTTAGTGGCTGCTCTCAATGATTCTGGCATGCCCTTATCCCTGCAGGCAATGGTAACGGACACAATTAACCAAAGTCACACATATGACCAAGCCTTGGATAATATTGCTAAAGTTCTTGGTGTAAACATTAATAGCACAGATATTCTTGATGATATGCAGGGTGTACATATTATCTGCGGGAATTCTGGCTCAGGAAAAACTTTGATGGCGGCTAGGCTCGCCTACCAAAAGATTTTAGAGTATGGAGAGAATTCTGTCGCGATAGTGAGTTTTAAAGATTCTCGCTTTGGCGCTTGGAGTCAACTTCAACTATTGGGATCTCAGGCAGGAGTCGATACTTTTAAGGCAGACTCTGAAACTACACTAAATAATTTGTTACAAGAACTTTCCTCGCGAAAACTAATTATCATTGATACACCTGGTGTTGGGGCCGAAACAACGTTAAATACCCTCACTAATCTTTTACCTGAAGCTAATTGTCATTTGGTTGTTGCTGCTGACTCCTCAGAGGGTGGCATTAAAAAGTATATCGATATGAATAGTAAATCTTGGATGTCGGTGATGATCTCGAAGCTTGAGGAAAACGCTCGGCCTTGGTCTCTTATAAATGTAATGATCAACAATAGTGCTGCTATTTCATTAGCGGTAGGATCCCCATCGATAAACGAACACGCGACACTAATTGATGGTGTTAGCTTAGTAGAGAATAGTCTCTGCGGGCTACCATTGAGTTTTGTTTGACTACCACCAAGGGATGAAGGAAAATGAAGAGAGCTGGAAATCTTTCAAAAGGCTTAGCTAACAGCGCTTGCCCCGAGGTCATATAACACAGTGAATAGCTCGCCCACTCAAATTATCGGCATTGCTAGCGGCAAAGGTGGCGTCGGGAAGACTACTATCTCGGCAAACATTGCAGTGGCATTGGCAGAACGTGGTAACAATGTAATGTTGTTCGATGCAGACTTAGGTCTTGCCAACGCTCAGCTTGCCTTGGGGTGCAAGGCTCCTTTTAACTTTAGCCATGTATTGGCTGGAGAAAAATCATTAAAAGAAATAATCGTAGAAGGTCCTAAAGGAGTGAAGCTAGTCCCAGGCGCAAGTGGTATCCAACGCTTAGCGTCTTTGAGTGCCACTGAAGTGGCTGGTATCATTCACTCCTTTTCGGAACTTGAGGACGAGCTTGACTACTTCATTGTTGACATGGCAGCTGGATTATCGGACTCAGTGATGGCTTTTCTTGCAGCTTGCCAACATCGCTTTATTGTTCTTAAAAATGAGCCGTCTTCGATTGCCGACGCTTACGCTACAATAAAAGTCATGATTCAAGACTATAGTTTGGACAATATTTTCGTTATTCCTAACAGTGTTTTGTCTCAAAATGAAGGCCGACACTTATACCGAAGTATCAACTCAGTGATAAAAAACTTTTTGGGTGGTGAGGTAAACTATCTGCACTCCATTTCCGAAGATGAAATGTTGCTAAGAGCAATCAAAGCATCACAGCCTATTTTGTCTTTTGCTCCTGCGAGCCCTGCAGCGCGTGATTTTTCTGCTGTGGCGGATATTGTGGAAGCACTGCCAAAACACGATTCAATCTCAGGTGGACTGCAATTTTTTGTTGAGCGGATGGCTGCTCACCAGACTGATAAGGCTTAATGTGACAGATCTAGGTTTATACGATGAAGTTGGAAACGCTGGCCAGTCAAATGATGCGCTTATGGAGCATATTGGTCTAGTTAAACGCGTTTGTATCCATCTCAAAAGCCGGCTACCAAACTACATGGAACTTGACGAACTTATTCAGGTGGGAACCATTGGTCTAATTGAAGCTGCAAAATCCTTTGATAAAAGTAAAGGTGTCGAATTTGAAATATTCGCTAGAACGCGTATTCGCGGGGCAGTCCTAGATCAAGTAAGAAAGCTTTCTTATTTGCCTCGCTCTGCGATGGTGAGCATTAGAGACCATAATGAAGCAACAGCAGCGCTGTCTGGAGAGCTAGGGAGAGAACCAACGCAATCTGAGTTGGCTGACTTTATGGGGAAAGATTTAGAAAGCTTCCATAAAGAGCGAGCTCACGCGCATCGGTTCCAGACTGTTTCTTTAGAATCACAACTTCCAGACACTGTTGATCTTCCCTCAAGTGAAAATAACGAACCTGAAGCAAAGCTTGCTACAAAACAAATGATGGAGTCACTTGCAGACTCAATTGACTGTCTTCCGGAAAGAGAAAAAACCATTGTGACTCTATATTATGTTGAAGAGATGAATCTCAAAGAGATCGGTGCGGTTTTAGAGGTCAGTGAGTCACGAGTCAGTCAAATGCTTTCCGCAACAATTAAGCAGCTAAGAAAACATTTATCAGATTAGCTAACAGGTACCTTTGTTATTTCTTGGTTGTTTCGATAGAGTAGAAAATTAAGTTAGGATCCCTTGGCACTACCGCTGTCCCTTTCTGCCTTTGCTGAAGGTCTGTCTGTCGCTCCAATACATCTAAGTATTTTTCTCGCTCCAAAGTTACTAAGGCTTCTACGTCTGAATTTAGCTTTTTGGCGTTGGCTAATTCAAGTTCAACTTTACTGATTTGTTCATTTAACAAATCGGTAACGTTTGAAACTTTAGTAATATGCTGGTGAACATGATTCACCTCTTCCTTAAGTGCAACAACTTCCGTAGCAACCTTATCAGTTTCGATGGCTATCCGCTTTGCAGCTGCCTCTGGCATGCTGTTTCTTAGCTCCGCAACACTTAAATCCGCTTTTTCAACCGCCGCGCTGAGCTCTGCTTGTTTTTCGACAACCTCTTTTTGAGATACGGTTAAATCTTGAATAATGGTATTAACATCGACTACGCTCGACGAGGTTACTGTCAAACTCTCTTGTAATTCGGAAATCCTAGTCGATAGTTGATAGTTCATCACGCCATAGCCGAGGACAATCAGAGAAAGAAAAGCTGAGGAGCCGATTAAAATTAGTTTCGATGATTTGTTACTCTTTTCCATGCTCGAGGTTAATGTACTGAGCAATAAAGCGTCCCTATCTTCGCCTGAGTTGTCTTCAGAGGAAACTTTGTCCTCAGGCGCTTTGTCTGAAGGCTTTTCTTCTGCCGTGGACTTTTCCTTTTTATCTTTTGCCAAAACAATAACCACTCTGAGTTTTTATAAATCGTAGGTTAATAATCTTCATTTTATGTCCTTATAATCGACAGTCTTTCAATCAACTTTAGACCCTTTCATCTTTTGAACTAGATAACTCTGGACTGCAGAGTTTGAGCTGATCGGATCCAGAAATTTTTGGGCATTCCAGGGGCTACTACAAAAGATTGAGCCTCTTCTTTAGTCAAAAAGGGTCCTGATATGATTCCGTGTACTATTCCCTGATCACTCTGCAGCGAAACGATTAATGACTTTGAAACAATGCCTGTTTGCTCACTGTATTCATGCGCCGTTTCCTTTGTTTTAAAAAGATTAAATTGTACAAAATAGGAATTCGGCTTGGCATCGGTGACAATTTTTTTAGATTCAGACGCCTGCAAGTCCAAATCCAAACTTAAACTTAAATTGATCTCAGCTTGTCCATTAACTTCGGATGAATCGCCCATTGAGGCACTAGTGGTTTTTAGCGCCGCTTTCTGAATATTGTTCTCTAACAAGTTTTGAGACGTACCCAACTCTTTTGTCCCATGGACCACTTGCTCGAAACTGAATAAAGGTCCTATATGGCTATTGAAGAATTTAGGGTTCAGAAACGACGTGACGCTTAATGAGGTGGCGAAAATCAGGATCATTGCTGACGCCCACAACCAAGGGGATGCCCCTTTACGTTTTATGGAGTCCTGAACGATATCCTTATTTTGCTCACAGTTTTGAGCTTTTGTATCCTCAGAGACAATGCGTGCTGAATCAATTGAATTTTTATCATGAGAGTCAACTTCTTCAAAGTTTAATTCACTATGCTCTATAAATACGTCTTGAATTAAACCTTCCAACAACTTTTCTGCCTCATCACCCCTGCCGACAGATTCAGCGATACTAAACAAGCTATTAACATCATTCATGGATGGTTGTTCAAATTCCCAGCGATGCAGCTTTTGGCCAAATAAGTTCAATGCCTGGTCGTATTCAATCCATTCGTCTGTATCGATAAACGCAACTAACCGTACATTTACCCCCGGAAAGTCTGAAATAAGCTGTGAAAGCAGAACCCATTGCTGTTGATCAATTAAGTGCGCATCATTGACCACCATTAATGTGACCATACTATTCTCTGCAGGCGGCCTGAGGGCTTCATCTAGGGACATCTGGGTCATAATGTGATTGAAGCGCTTTAATAGACTATCAGTCGTACTTGGCAATAGTACTTCTACCTTGAATCCCTTTGCTTTTCGAAGACGTGACACCATCAGTCGACAATAATGATTCAACATTACCTCGTTAGAAGCTACGACAGCAATGCCTTGCCCCATTTGGTAAACAGCATTAAGTCCCTCCAGGAATTCCACCTTATCATTTGGTCGGTAAAAAAGATCTCCTTGATCAATCCATTTTGAAGAGTCTAATGGTGAGGTGTCCTGTTCGTATGTCATATTAATAGCCTCCTTGAGGCACTATCTATTTATTTAAATTAAAAGTTTCCCATCAGCGTCATAGCGCATGCCATCGGGCACTTCAGGGTTTGGTTTTTGGGCAACCTGAGCGCCTTGGCCCAGGCTGTTTAAACTAAAGACATACGCAATCACTTGAGCAACGGCATAATAGAGGGTTTCTGGTACGCTCTTATTTAAGTCAGTTGTAAAGTAAATTGCTCTAGCCAGTGGCGGCGCATGGAATATAGGAACACTTGCTTCTTTAGCCTTTTCTCGAATTGTTTGAGCTATGTAGTCAACACCTTTCGCAACCACTATCGGAGCTCCTGAGCTGGAAGGATCATATGCTAGAGCCACTGCAAAATGCTCTGGATTTACGATGATGACATCAGCATCGGGGATGGCCTCCATCATTTGCCCCATTGCCATTTCTCGTTGCTTTCTTCTTATTTGCGCTTTTACTTCAGGTCTACCCTCGGTATCTTTAAATTCATCCTTAATTTCTTGTTTAGTCATCTTCAATTTTTTATTGTGCTCATAGATTTGATAGGGAACATCAATAGCTGCCGCTATGATCAGAGTGAGGGTAACAAAAACTGTCCCCTTTCCGATAAGCGCCCCAGCATCAGCCATCGCTGGCTTCACATCCATAAACCCCAAAGCAATAAGGTCATTGAAATTACTGCTCACGACTAAATATAAAACGCCTCCCACCAAGCCAAACTTTGCAAGTGCCTTTGCTAAGTTTACCAATGCTTGCATGCCAAACATTCTCTTAAATCCTTGCAATGGATTTACCTTGCTGGCCTTTGGGGCCATAGATTTTAGTGAAAAGTTATAACCTCCAATCATACCCGCGGCTCCTATCGCAATAACGACCGCGAGTACAAATATAGGTAGGGTAGCAACCATACTGTCCACAGCATGGTGTCCAAATGTTGACGGTAATAGTGCTTCTGAATAAATATCTTTGCGATCAAATACAAATCCAGCTCGAAATACATCCCCAAGCTGCAAAATTAGTATCCCGCCAAACAAATACATAAAGCACGCAACTCCAATCATCATTGCCGCTACCGAAAGCTCCTGAGATCGAGCTACCTGCCCATCTTCACGCGCTTTCTCAAGTCTTTTCGCGGTAGGTTCTTCAGTGCGTTCTTCTGTAGTATCTTGCTCTGCCACTACTGCACTCCTAGGGCTTGACCCATCACTTCAAACGATTGCTGCCACAACCACTGAATGCGAAATCCAATACTAGTCATAGATAGCGATAACAAAACCATTCCAGCCATTATCATTGCGGGAAATCCCACAGCAAAAATATTCAGAGCTGGCGCTGCTCGGGTAATGACACCGAGACCAATATTGATGAACAACAGAGATGTCATTAATGGCATTCCAATGAGAATAGCACCAAGAAATATCATCGAACTCCATTCAATCACAAGCTGAATTAGCCCTTGAACGGCTATTTCCTCTCCAATCGGTAAAATTTGAAAAGTCTCCAGCAGTAATGAGATTACTAAGACGTGTCCACCGAGCCCTAAGAAAATCAGGGTAGAACAAATAATTAAAAACTGTGCCAATACCGGCACATTTCCTATGTTTGGGTCGACCATATTAGCCATGCTTAATCCCATCGAGGCTGAAATAGCCTGCCCTCCAACCACAAGAGCTGCATTAACTATCTGAAGCAACAACCCCATTAACGCACCTATAAAAACTTGAAAAAATACTTCTCTCAAGCCTGAAGCACTTATTGGGTCAAGTGACGGCCATTCTGAGAGAGGGTATACCATCCAAGTCAACACGATCGCTAACAGTACTCGAATACGGACCGATACGGCCCTTATTGAAAAGAATGGTGCGGTCAACAAAAAAGCTGAGATGCGAATCATGGGCCATAGCAACATATAGAAACGCTCCACCACTTCCGCAACTAGAAGCTCCATTACATAAACAACATAGGAATGCGTTCAAAAATGCGCCCAAAAAAATCGACCATAATAGCTATCTGCCAACTTCCAAAAGCCATCAAAGCAAGGACCATGACTCCAAGCTTAGGAATAAAACTTAACGTCATTTCCTGAATAGATGTAGCTGCCTGGAATATACCAATAAGAAGACCAACCGCGAGAGCTACACCTAATAAAGGCGATGCAACCATCACAGCAACCCACAGTGATTCCCTTCCTAACTCGATAACTTGTGACGCATCCATAATTTTTCCTATCCAATCACAAAACTTGAGGTTAAAGATCCCATAATCAAAGACCAGCCATCCACCAATACAAATAACATCAGCTTAAAAGGCATGGATATCATCATTGGAGATAACATCATCATACCCATGGACATCAAAACACTTGCCACTACTAAGTCGATTACAATAAATGGAATATATATGAGAAACCCAATGGTAAAGGCACTCTTGAGCTCTGAAGTTATAAATGCTGGGACCAATGTTGTAAATGGAACATCGGCTGCTGTATCAATATCGCTATTCCTAGCTATCTCAGCAAACATTTCAATATCTGTTTCGCGGGTTTGATTGAGCATGAAACCTCTCACTGGAATTTCAGCGGCATCAAGTGCTGCTTCGAAACTAATGGCGCCCTCAGAATAAGGCTGAACTGCATCTTCATAGACAGTTGTAATCACTGGCGACATAATAAAAATTGTCAAGAACAAGGCTAGCCCCAATAAAACCTGGTTTGGAGGGGTCTGCGCCGTTCCCAGTGCTTGCCGCAGAAGGGACATAACAATGATGATCCTCACAAAGGAAGTCATCATGAGTATTATTGACGGCAGAAGAGTCAGTGCGGTCATTAACGCAAGCAATTGCAAGGTTAGACTATATTCTGTATTACCATTGCCGTTATCGATCATATTAACAACAGGCATGCCGGTTTGAGCAAACACCGGTCCTGAGACCAATATTAGAGCCAGAATGATCGTTGGCTTCAAGATTTTGGAAAGGTTTATCATTTATTTAATACTCTCGAGAGAATACTCTGGAAACCCGTTTGACTTATTTCTTCAGGCCGACCTTCATCATGACTTGTGAAATCGGTATCATTTGGAAACTGCCCCAGCTTAGTCATGCCTGTTGCCGATAGGCCAAGTAAAATCGTCTCTTGACCTACACCCACCAAAATTAATTTTTGGCGCCCGCCAAGATTTTGAGCCTCCAGTATTTGAATCTTTTTACCGTTTGACATTCCAACCTTTGGGCCCATTCTTTTTATCATTATCAGCGTGCCTATAAGGAGTAATAGGACAACAACAAATGAACCCATCATCGATACATAATCTGTCCACCCAAGAGAATTCATCGTTATTCGTCCCTGCTAGAGATTCTTGACACGATCTACAGTTGGAATGACGCTAGTTAGTTTCACTCCATACCGATCATTAACAAGGACAACCTCTCCTTGAGCAACTGGTGTGTTGTTAACCATTAGGTCTAGCGGCTCACCAGCCAACCGGTCTAACTCAACCACACTGCCTTGAGCAAGGCGCATCAAATCACGAATCTTTAGCGATGTTCGCCCAACTTCTACAGAAATAGTCACGGGGATATTCTGTAACACTTCAGAATCAATTTTATTTTGGTCCAGTTCTTCCGTTTTATTAATCTCTGTTTCCGCCATGTTTTTCTCTCTTTAATAATTTGATGTCTTTAATTATTGATGTAACTTAACTGTTATTAGTATGCAGGAACCAATGGTTCAACAAAGCGTACCGCCATATGCGCGTCCCTAGTTCCGATATCTGCTTCAAAAACTGCGATACCGTTAGCGTGGACTCTTGCATATTCAGGCTTTTTAAAATACAAAATATCGCCTTCTCGTAAATTTTCGAATTCTTTATACGTCGACTGAATATCCCCAAGAAAAACGGAAATACCAACTTCGGCATCCATGGCAGCAGCCATTAAATCCTTCGTCCATGACAATTTAGAACCTGGAGCCTCAGCACTAGCTTGCACCCTGCTTTCTAAAGACTCCCTGATCGGTTTAAGTGTGCTGTAGAGATAAACCACATCAATATTTCCTTTAGCGCGCTCGCCGATCTCCGTTGAAAACCGGCTAACAACAACCAATTCGTCTTTTTCAGCAATTTTTACTGCAGCCGGATTTGATATGAGCTCCTGACTAACGCACTTAATTGGCATAACTGGGGCCCATGCTTCTTGCAGAGACCCAAATAAAATATTTGTTATGATTTTGTTAATTGATATTTCTGTGGGAGTAAAGGTACGCGTTGGCAGCAGGCCATCCATAACTCTTCCCGGACCACCAAAAAAATTATCCAAAGCAGCAAAAATAATCGAGGGATCTATTACTGCAAGTGCACTCCCTGACAATGGATTCAAACTCACTGTATTAACCGCGACTGGGGCGGTAAGACTGGCTATATATTCGCGGTAAGGCATCACCGTTACTTTCTCTGCTACTACTTTTGCTTCCGAGCGGAGAACTTCCAGAATGCCTGCCTTGAAATGCCGGACAAAGCGTTCATTAATAATATTTACGGCACCTAAATTCATGCCTAATGACGAATCTTCTCTAGTTAAGTCATGTTTGAGAGCTTG
>NZVE01000094.1 GCA_002697345.1 Paracoccaceae bacterium
GGAAGCTGATTTCTAACTCTTGTGCCAGTTGCTTACCTTTAGCGTGTACAGATGGCTTGAACTGGATTTGGTGTGGCTTCTTTGTTTCTTTCATGTTTACTCCTTGATTGTGGGGCTTTCGCCCCGTTTTTGTTTATGGCAATAGTTTTTCTAAAGCTGAATGTAAAGGACTCTTTTTTGTCACTATTAAACCGCCTGCAACCACTTCTGAATCATAGCCAAGTTTATGAATATTCTCTATGTAGTCGTTCGAGATATTCTTTAGCATTTGAAAACCATTGTCTCCCGCATACTCTTCCCTTATTTTAACTATTGCTGAATACTTCCCTTTTGCTGAGATGCCAACTTGCTTTCTGCCATTTTGATTTGCGCTTTTGTAAGTGCTTCCCTTGGCGTTAGTAATTATATTTAATGATTTCTTTAACTCTTTTCTGTCTTGTGTTGTGATTTCTTGTTTCATTTTCTAACTCCGTTGTTTTGTTTGATGTATGTATTATATATGATGTTAGATAGTTTACCAAACGTTTTCTAATCTTTTTTTGCATTTTCTTTAATATTTCTTTTTTTATTTTCCTTTCCTTGGTTGCCCCGAAGGGCGTTGAGTTTACTTGCTGTTGTAATGATAAATAGTGTCCTTTATGAATGATGTAGTAATTTCAACATCGTATAAGTCTGTCATATCGCAGTTTATTAAGTTGAGTCTCACACAGTATGGGTCAATTCCCAATCCGCTTAAAAGTGTTTTTGCTTTGTCTGCGACTTGGTTTAGTTCTTTGATTGCTTGGCTGAGTTTCATTTTTCTGTCTCCGTTGTTTTGTTTGATGTATGTATTATATATCATGTTAGATAGTTTACCAAACGTTTTCTAATCTTTTTTTGCATTTTCTTTAATATTTCTTTTTTTACCGCTCAAAGTTTTTTATAAAAGCTAATTGAATTTACATTTGTTTAGCATTAGTTTACATTTATATAACATTCGGTTACATTACTTTTAACATTTTCGGATTATTAAATGCCTAAAAACATAGACCGTAACAACTATAACGTTGCTGATGATTTAGAGCCGATAATTGTCAATTCAATATTCCAGTCTGCTAATGGTGGTTCGACTAGAAGACAATCAAGATTAGCTTCTGACTTGCTAGAGAAAGACCCTGCAATGTCACAGGCTTGGTCGGTTCGTGTTGCGTCTATTGCTTCATGTCCTTTTGAAATTTTAGGCTCTGATGAATCCAAGAACGAATTTATTCACAACTCTTTAATGCGTATCCAACCCAACTACGAAACAGGGTTAGTAGGATTTAAAGAACTCTTACAGAATTTACAAAGCGCAGTTATGCATGGTTTCACAGTTGCAGAAACGGAGTGGGCAGATGGAGCTTCTAAAATTGATGGTTTCAAATTATACAATCAAAGTTTATTCTCTTATAGTAATGGGGCTGTAATTCCTTATTACTGCAATGAAGGTGTAGAGAAACAAATTGAATACCCTCGTTGGATTTACCACACTGCAACCAATTCAAGAGACACAGAACCTTTAAGAAGTGGACTTGTACGACCTTTAGCTTATTTATATTCATTCCGTAGACACGTTATGATTCAGCTTTTAAGAGGTATTGAAAAGTATGGGATTCCGATGCCTTGGGCTAATGTTCCCGATGATCTTTACGAAGATTCAGAACAACGTGGCAATCTTGAGGCAATGTTAGCTAACTGGACTTATGACGGCTACGCAATTAGCAACAGTGACATTGAGTTACAATTCCCAACTGCATCAGCTAATTTTAACGTTGAAACTTTTATGCGTTACTTGGAGCACTCGGAGAAACAAATCTTCCGTTTGATCCTTGGGCAAGACTCAACTTCATCAGCTGACAATTCAAACAGGTCAACAGCTCAAGTACATAATCTTGTACGTCAAGACTTGCTTCATGCTGATGCTCTAGCTTGTGAAGAAACTGTGAACAATCAAATTATTAAGCCGTTGATGTTCGCAACCTATGGCAAAGATATGACTGATATGCCTAGATTTAAGTTTATCCTTAAAGGTGTAGAAGATTTACAGGCTCAAGCCGATGTAATTAAAACCTTGTCAGATGCAGGGTACGAGGTAAACGCTTTAGACCTTAGCGAGAAACTAGGCTTTAGAGTATTTAAGAAAGATTTTCAAGGAGTAAGTCAATGATTAATATTTTCGGTGTAATTGGTCAAGATGTCGGTTTTGTAGATGTCATGGAACAAATCCAAGCAGATAAGAGTGAAGAGTTGGATGTTTTAATATACTCTGTTGGTGGTTCATTATATGAAGGTTTAGCAATATATGATGCACTTAAAAATGATAACAGAAAAGTTACAACAACAATTTTAGGTTTAGGCGCTAGTTCAGCTAGTGCAATATTTAGTGCGGGTGATGTTCGTTTAGTTGGTGATGCCAGTGAGTTTATGATTCACAATGTTTTAGTAAATGGTACAGGTGGTAATAAATACGAATTAATGGAAACTGTAAACAAGCTAGATAATGAAGATCAAAAGCTTATATCAATATATGAATCAATCACCTCTTTAAGTCGTGAAGACCTTGAGTCTATGATGAAGGTGGAAACAAAACTCAATGCTGAACAAGCTATTGAACTAGGTTTTGCCACAGGCAAAGCAAACACAATGGCTATGGTAGCCCAATTTAATAATAAAATAAAGGACGAAGATATGTCTGATATAGAAGAAAAAGAAGTAAAAGGTTTCTTTGCACTTTGTAAAGAATTTTTCAATAAATCAGAAGAACCCGTTGCAATGGATGAAGAAGAAGAGGAAGACGCAAAAGCAGAATCCGAAGAAGCTCCCGAAGCAATGGAAGAGAAAGAAGAAGCAGAAGCAATGGACGAAGAAGAAGAGGAAGCAGAAGACTCTGATGAAGAGATGGAAGCACTCAAGGCTAAAGTTGCTGAACTTGAACTCGCTCTTGAAGCTAAACTTGATAAAGAAGTTGAAGCAGAAAAACAATCCCTCGTATTTGAGGCAATCAAAGATAACAAGCTTACTCTTGCAGAAGGTCGTGATGTAATGGCTTTAGGTTTAGAGGACGTTCAAGCAAAACTTGAAGAAGCTAGTATTTCACCTAGTGGCTACGAGAAAGGTTCTGCACCAGTTGCTGAGTCAATCGACCATTATGCTGAGTATAAAGCTCTTAAAGGTTCTGATCAGTCTGCTTTCTTTGCTAAACATAAAGACATCATTTTAAACGAAATTAATAAGGATAAATAATCATGGCTTCCGTGACTACTAATATGGACATCAATGTCCTCGCAAACATTACTCTTGAGTCTCTTAAAGTTGGACTCCAACCACTAACTAAATGGTCAACAGGTTTCCGTTCTGATGCTCGTCAAAATGACAGCGCAAAAGTATTTGTAAACTCTATGACTCTTGATGCAAATGATTTTGATGTTGCAACTAACAACTACGAAGATGTCGGTGATGATACTACTCTCGGTGTAGACGTTGCCCTTTCTGACAAAATCAAAAAGACTGCTTTTGTTGACGAAGAAGATTACTCTAAAATCGACATTCAAAAGAAACTTGCAGACCTCGGTTATGCAGTAGCTAATGAAGCTGTAAAACGTACTTACGACAAACTTGTTGTTGCTACATTTGGCGCAGGTACTGTTGTCGGTGCTTCTACTGCTTTTACTTTCGATGACTTGATTGACCTCGAAGTTGAAGCTGACGATGCAGGTCTTGATGATGGTCGTGTTTGTCTTCTTGCTAATACTTACATGGCTAACTTGAAAAAGGACAATCTCCTTGTAGCTACTATGCAACAAGAAAGAGCACCGGGTCAGTCTTGGACTTACTTTGAAGAGATCGCAGGTTTTGACGTTCTTAAATCTAGCCTTTTCAAAAGCTCTACTCCTGCAACTGGTGAGAATGTAGTTGGTTTCTACACTGACTCTTCTGCTCTTGGTCTTGCAATGGGTACTCCTGCTTACACTGGTGAAGGTGATGTTGATGTTGCAACTGTAATGGACGAAAGCGGTATTGGCTTACAACTCCGTCGTCACTATGACCGTGCAACTGGTGGATGGTACTTGAACGCAGTAATGCTTTTCGGTACAGAAGTTCTCCGTTCTGCGGGTCTTAAACTTCTTACATCTGTATAGAGTTTAGATCTTATAGCCCTGCGATAATATCAACGGGCTTTAATTTAATTAAGGGTATATTATGAAAATTGAAACAGTAGCAAAAATCAACCTCGAAGGCGAATACGAAGTTNTATACATGGGCGCTGATCGTGGGGTTGCTAGACAGATTTACAAAGAGAACATCATNAAGAAAGATGAGTATCTTGCTTTATTTCAACAAAGTGGTTATGCTTCACGCTCAATGTCAAAGTCGGGTCACATGACTCANAGAGTTGCAAAGTCNCCNGTNGTTGAAGAAGAGAANCCAAAAAGACGTAGACGTAAAAAGATTTCTGAGGAATAAGAATGTCGTATATAACACTTGANCAAGCTAAGGATTATTTAGGGNACTTATATGAGTCTGCTTATGATGACAATGGTACNCCTAANGATGCACTATTAACAGAAGATATTGACAGNNTNACAGCTCTCGTTGATTCGTATGTTAAACGTGCTTACGATTATGTTATCACTGGCGCACAATCTCTTAACTTGCTCAAGTCAATCTCTGAGAAGCTTTTAAAATCCAAAGCTTATGAGAGATACGATTCGAGTAGAGTTCCCGAAGCAGTAGAGAATAACCATATGGATGCCATTATGCGGTTGAAAGACTTAGCAAGTGGGAAACTTCTTCTGCCCGATTCGGTTCAAGAGCCCAAAGCGAATCTTTTTTGTTCAAACATGACAGCCAACACAAGCGGGAGTTCTTACACAGGGACAATCTTCACCCGTAATAAAATGCGTGGTGTGTAATTGAACTTAATGATGACAGATAACATTGATGAGGTTATTAAAGCTGTTGCTAAATTAGAGACAAAAGCAACGGGTGATATGGTTAGAGAATCACGCAAAGCAATGCGTAGAGAAATGAACTCTTACAAACCTTTCTTTAAATCTGTCACGCCTAAGAAAAGTGGTAAAGCAAAGAAATCAGTCAAGGTAAAAAGTAAGAGTAAACGAGGTGTCACAAAAATGTCAATGGTTTGGGATGTTCCATATTCAAACCCTATGAACTTTAAACGAGGCACATCATCTTCTGCTAAGGTTACAAACGCATTTAAGAGTAAGAAAAGTGTAATGGATAGAGATATTAAGTTTGCAGTTGTCAAGGCTCAGAAAGATTACTTAAAGAGTAGAGGATTCAAAGTAAAATGATTAAATCAGCTAGAGCAGTGGTTGTGGATTACCTCCGACAAGATGCAAATATACTTGCGCTTGTTGATGCAGAGGATATCCAAGACATTGATTTTGAGTTTGAAGATTTATACAACGCTTCGGCAAATAGGTTCTCTTTCCCTGCGGTATCAGTTACGACTTCTTACATGAACTTTAATGACCAGTTAAACTGCCAAGATGTAAACCTATACACAGAAACTTTAGACTTCGCAATTTACAACCAAGTCGATACTACGAAACTCCGTTCAAAGTCTGCAAATGTACGTGCAAAAGCAGAAGTTGAAAAAAGGAAAATTGACGAGGTAAGAGGACTAATACAGGACAATCTTAGAACCTTAGATGGTGATTTGATTGCACAAATAGACGTACAGAAAATACAATTTAATACGGCTTCTGATTCGGTGTTCAATACAGAAGCTAATACCAAGATTTACCAATCATTCTTTTCAATGAATATAACATACAAAACTATATAGGAGTC
Organism: Paracoccaceae bacterium; assembly: GCA_002697345.1. GTDB lineage: Bacteria > Pseudomonadota > Alphaproteobacteria > Rhodobacterales > Rhodobacteraceae. The sequence continues at coordinate 5,836 of NZVE01000094.1, forward strand.
ATAAACATGGCTATTGTAGCAAACCAAACAACAATCTCACTTGATGCTTCAACTGTCGGGTGTGTTCGTTCTTTCTCTGTTCCTGCGGGTACTGTTAAGGAAGTAGATGTAACCTGTCTTGACTCTACTATTGAGACTTACCAAGCTTCAACACTTCAAGAAGCTCAAGAGTTTACATTCACTATCATTTTAGATCCTGCGGTCAATTCACTCGAAGCGGGTACTGCGGGTGCTTGGGAAATTGAGTTTCCTCTTGATGATCCTACTAGCACTACAAATGCCACTTGGTCTTTCGATGGCTTTATTCGTGATGCGGGTACAGTTGATGGCGAGTACACTTCTGACTCACCTTTGGAGCAAACAATTACAGTTCGCTTAACAAGTATTGTTACTAAAGTAGCAGAGGCTTAATATGTCACTTGGCTTTAATTTACCCGTTCACAAAATCGAACTAGAAGGAAATACACTTTTCTTCAAGGAAGCAACCATTGCAGATATGAAAGCTATCAAAGAACTTGATGCCGAAGTTGGTGCTACTGAGTTGTTCAAGAGAACCTATTGCAATGAACAAGGTCAAAAGGTAGAAGTAAAAGACGAAGAAATCTTTGATCTTCCTGCGCAAATCGCAACAAGCCTTTTTGAGTTTATAGCAAAGATTAACAGCGGGCAAAAAAAAAGCTAAGTGATGAGGAACTGACTTGGTTTCACATAGCCTCCGAGATAGGTACATCAGTCAACGAGGCAAAACAAAAGGTCAGTTACAGTGAATATTGTGACTGGCTTTTATTTTTTAGGACTAACCCACCAATAAGGGATCACATAAGTAATGTAGGGGCTGTAATTGCACAAACTATTTACGGAACATCGCAGGGTAAGAAACAAAAATTAAAGTTCAAAGATTTTAAGATTGATTACGTAGATGCAAGTAAGACCGAAGAAGAGAGACTTGCAGACAGTTTTAAACAGTACGAGAAAGAGAACAAAAATAATTTTAAGGTAGTTAATAATGGCTAGCAGTGGATCAGTAGGAACACTTTCATGGAGCGCCAAATTAGACTCAAACGAGTTTAAGAAAGGTGTCAAGAAAGTAAAGAAGCAGATGAAAGAGGCACAAAAGGCTGTCTCTGAATCTATTAAAGTTATCTCTAGTGGTTTCGCTGTGGCTACAGGTGCTATTGCGGGTATGACAACTGCTCTTGGTGCAATGGTTTTAGAAACAGGTAGGGCAATCAAAGAGATTGAAGATTTAGCTAAAGTTGCGGACACTAGTTTTGCTGACTTTGTTAAAATGTCGGAAGGTGCTAAAAGGTTTGGTATCCAATCTGAAAAACTATCTGATATACTAAAAGACGTTAAAGATAGAGTGGGTGATTTTGTGGCTACTGGTGGAGGCCCAATGAAAGATTTCTTTGAAAATATCGCTCCTAAGATTGGATTGACTGCTGATGCTTTCAAAAACTTATCGGGTAAAGATTCACTGCAACTATTTTATAATTCATTAGAGCAAGCTAACCTTTCACAAGCTGAGATGGTTTTCTATTTAGAAGCAATGGCTTCTGATTTAACCTTACTTCAACCATTACTTGAAGACAATGGTGCATTATTCAAAAAGTTTGGTGATGAAGCTGAACGTGCAGGGTTAATACTTCCCGATGATAAAGTGCAAGATTTAAAAGATTCCATGATGGGTTTTGAGAGATTGAGTACACAAATCACTGCATCAGTTAGAAACATATCTGCGGAACTAGCACCAACTTTCACTAAGTTGACTAATGATATTACAGAAGTTTTACAGGACTCAGATGTTGAATTAAAAGTTTTATTTGATTCAATCGCTAGTTATTTTGATAATACTGTTGATGGAATGAGACACATTTTAGAGAGTTTAGGTATAATTGATGAGTTCTACACTTGGCAAGATGCTTTTTTAGATACTGCTTTCTTTATCCAAAATACTTTTAAATATTTGATGCTTGGTATAAAGACAGGTATTGAGAAAATATTATCAACATTATCTTATCCATTTAGAGTATTTATTGCGGGTATGGTTAAGGCTGTACAGGTTATTTTTAAGGTTATTAGAAAAGCAGTAAAATTATTAGGCAAAGAAACCAAAGAGATTGACAGAGCAATAGGTGAACTTCAAGATGCTGTTGACGCCTATGATGTAACTAGCTTAACCAAAGCTTTTGATGGAACTCTTACAGACTCAATCAAGAAAGAAATTGATGACTCAAGAAAAGAGTATGATAAAATGGTTTCTGATTTAGAGAGGAAACGAAAAGAGAAGAGGGAGAAAGAAAAGGATAACAAAACCAAGAGTGAGCCTAGCTTATTCGGTGCAATCTTCAAGGGTGTCAACAAAGCAACTGATGCAATCGGTGACGCTCTAGGGTTTATGGCTAAACCTAATAAATACTTTGATGAAGGCAGAAAAAGGTTCAATGATGAAAATGGCAAAGATGACCCTATTGAAGTTACACAAGATAGCAACACTCTAGCAACTGCGGGGAGTATAGAAGAGTTTAATCTTGTTTCAGCACAACGTAAAGAAGAACTTGATATTGCTAAAAGACAATTAAAAGCTCTTGAGAAGATACAGAAAAACCAACCTAAAGAAGCGGGTTTAAATTCATGATTATTTTAGAAAAGAAATGCCTCTTAGACGGGGCAAGTGGATCATCAACAACCGAGTCAACAGAACTCCAAGAAACTTGGTATGTGAAATATGATGAAGTTGCCACTGATGCCAGTGTTGCTATTAGTCACAGCGGTTTCTTCTGTAGTGAACAGCACCCTAATAACGTTTGGTTATCCTTACAGAATATAGATGCTGAATCAATCAGTGGTCAAGAGTGGATTATATCATTAAACTACTCAACAGATCAAACCAACAATAATAATACCGATGTTGAAGATGACTTTAAGACTGATGTTCAGTTTAGCAAATGGACATATCAAAGAGTTGTTGCGAAAGATAAAGAGAATGGAAACCCCAT
>NZVE01000095.1 GCA_002697345.1 Paracoccaceae bacterium
ATAACCGTAAGTATTATCATATTCTAAAGATTTCGTATTAGTTATAGAAGATCCATCGCTGGAAACTTTAAAGGTTAATATAAAACCGTCGTTGCTTAGACCAGTGTACGCGAGTACCAAGGTTGAGTCAGTCATTTTAAGTGCTGAACTTTGGGAAAAATCGTGAACAGCAAATTCCAAAACAGAAGACAGCTGTTCTATAGTTTCACCATTAGCGGTTATTTTAAATACTTTCGCAAATCCGTCGTTAGCTTGCCCTCTATAAAAAATAACGTACTTATCACCAGATAAGTGAACCAATTGATTGGATTCACCGTTATTGTCATCATGCTCTTCGGTTGTAATAAAACTGCTATTGGTGACCGAACCTGCTGCGGTTATCTTGATTGTTGAAATTGTTGCTTTATTATTAGCTCCTTCATACGCTAAAGCGTAGACATCATCAGCAATGTGAATCATGGAGTTGAAGGTTGCGTTGCTACCGTTATGTTCAAAATTTACGATTGGGTTCATGTACGATAGATTCATGTCAACGGTGTTGTTGCTTTGCGAGGCGGAAACTACCGTTCCATCGATATCCCACAACGCATTTGCAGTTGGTGTTATTGTTATTGTTTCATTGCCGTCAGAAACGCCACTGGTGCTAAACTGTAAAATAATCTCGGGACCATATCCACCAGATATAGAAGTCGGGGTAGCGCTGGTGAGAGTTGCAGTTCCCCCAGAAAGCGCCAATGAAAAGTCGGATACTTGGGGCAGTCCACTACCTCCATCGGTATTATAAATCGGTTTTAAAAATTTAACCGATATTTCGGTGTTGAATGCGTCAATTGCGCTTTGGGTAATAATCGGGCTCCCAGTTGCTTTTAAAAAGGTTGAATTGTTCAATTGATCGGTATTTGAGGCAGTATTATTGGATGCATCATAAATACTGCTATTTGAAGCCGGTAGAACGGTGATCTTTTCAAAACCCGATGCTTGACCGGAAAGATTTATTCCTAGTGTGTGGACGTTGCCACTAATGGATATAGACGTCGGTGTAGCAGATGCTAAAGTTGCATTTCCACCAGAAATAGATAGTGCGAAGTCCTCTTTTTCAAGCGCACCGCTACCGCCGGTTGTACGAAAAACAGGCTCGTTCATTGTTACAGCTATCGTACTATTATTATCCGCTACTTGAATGGAAGAAATTTTTGGTTCCATAGTAGTTGCGGTTTGCGAGAAATTAAAAGTTTTTACGTATCCAGAATAGTACTGTCCAAGGTAGGCTAAAGCAAAGTTGTCGTGGTCCATCATTACAAGACTGTTGTATTCATTTATATTAGTTTCGTGCTCAAGAACTAATCCTTCGGTAATCGAACTTCCATCATCTGGAACAGTGAAAAATTTCACCTTTCCATCGTTGCCTTCAGACTTGTAAGCTAGCATGTATTTGTTTTTATCTATTTGGATCATGGAGTTCCATTGACCATTTTCCGTATCATGTTCAATTTTTTTCACTTCTGTTATAGTCGCTCCGCTAGTAGGAATGGTAAATGTTTTCATAAATCCATCACCACTGGTTCCTTCATAGGCTAGTACAAAGGTATCTTCATCAACTTTTTTAAGTTGACTCATTCTAGTATAGTCCGTATCGTGCTCTAGTTGTGCAACCTGGGAGATTGTCTCTCCATCTGCTGAAATTGAAAGTGTGGTAATATATCCGTCGCTACCTGATCCTGAGGAAGCTACAGCGTATTTTGTTCCGCTCAAGTATTCCCAAGAAGGCTCATAAAATTCCGAATCATTAACTCTAATATTCAGCTCATTTACTTGATTAATATTTGCGCCGTTAACCTTAAATGTCTTGATCCATCCACCCCATTGACTCGAGCTTTGTGGTCCATAGTTTAAGGATCTATACGCAAGAGCATAGGTGTCGTCATCTATTTTGAATAAAGCGTTGTAGGGGGTGCTATTTCCATAGGTATCGTGAAGGTAGTTACCAAGCTCACTGATTACGCTGCCATCGCTTTTGATCTGAAAAACGGTAAGCCAATGTCCCCATGTATTGGAAACATTAACACCGTCATGTCTGGTTCCTGAATTATAACCGTAGTAGGCCATGAGGTATAGATCCTCTGACATGCGAATAAATGAGGGGTAATGTACATCATTTTTTGTCCCCCATTCTTTTTCTAGAACCTGCGTAATACTATTACCATCCTTACTGATTGTGAAGGTCTGCAGATACCCATCGCTGCTGCTACCATGGTAGGAGAGAACATAAGAATCTTCATCCATTTTGATAAGATTATTGTATCTGCTGTAGGCGGAAGCATAGTGATTTGTGCTGGTATTTTGAGCTAATCGTTTATCGTATAAATTTACCGTATTATTATTTTGACCTGAGGATGACGCATTCCCACTTGCATCATAAATCGAATTTGCGACAGCAGAAATTGTAAGCACTTCTTGCCCGTTAGCTGTACCCGATACACTAAAGCCAAGCGTGTAGGAGTTGCCACTTGAAGATATAGAGGTTGGTGTTGCACTATTTATGGTTGCAGCGCCACCGCTAATCGCAAGTGAAAAATCGGATGTAGCAAGCGCACCGCTACCTCCGTTGGTGCTGTATGCTGCTTCGTTAAACGTAACGATTACTTGCGAATTTGCACTGTTGATACTTGATCCAGTAATATAGGGACCGTTTTGATCGGAGAGAAACGTGCTAACCTCCGAAGAGGTTTGCATGGCCGTTCCGCTAGAATTATATAAACTTGTATTGCTGGCAGGTTTAACCGATATTTTTTCTATACCCACGGGAGTACCGGTTACATTTAAAAACATACGGATTACGGTTTCACCACCCGTTAGTGCACCAGCGCTTCCTTCGGATGTATTGTTATTCTTTTTAATACTGCTAACAGTTGTATTTGTAGCAACGCCATCGTTTCTAGCAAAGGTAAGAGTGAAATCCGAAGCTTCTAAAGCTCCAGATCCATTATTGGCATTGTAACCACCCGCACTTAATGTTAAATCAGCGTATGAATTATCGTTTGAAGGACTAAACCCTTCAAAGCAAAAACCTGTACAAGCTTCAATGACTACTTTACCGTGACTATCCCAAACAGCAGCTTCGCTACTTTTATTTGAACCGTTATTATAGGATCCACCACCACCACCATTTCCACCGCTAGTCCCATGGTTTCCACCACCACCACCNGAGTANCCACCNCCACCACCACCACCACCGGTGTTACCGTGTGTTCCGCCGCCACCACCAAATCCGCCAATACATAGAGCAGCGCTACTNGTNTTACCTCCTACAGCGCCATTCACAAAAGCATTTCCATAGGTTCCCCAGCTTCCACTGGTCCCATTTCCAGAAAATCCACCTCCACCAGAAGCTCCATTTGATGAACTACCGGTTCCTCCGCCACCATTCGTTCCGCCAGTAGAGTATTGGTTACCTGCTTGTCCAGATGTTCCAGTTACGGCATCTTCTTGATGTGATGCCGAGCTTGAATTATAGACTCCACCTCCTCCACCGGCAACAATCAAAGCGGTGCTTTGCGAAAGATTGCTTCCTGTTTTTTTTGCTACAAAAGTTCCACCACCTCCAGATCCTGAATTAGACGCTCCACCCATTTGACCCACCACAATTCTTAAAACATCTCCCTGCGTAAGAGAAAAGTCTCCCTTCATTCGTGCACCTTTTCCATAATTGCCTGAACCACCACCACGAGCACCCCAAACCTCTATAGTATAAGTACCACTAGCTGGCACTGTCCATTCCTGAACTCCTTGAGTATTTATTGTTACTGCATTATTAAGATTTGTACTAGCATAAGCAGAATTTATCTGGGATTGTGTAGGTCCATTTTTGCCGGTTGCACTTGCATTTGTAAAAGAGTAGGTAGTCTGAGAGAAAGCCATCGCCGTAGCTAGCAATAGCCCTAATCCAAAATTTTGTATGTAGTTAGCTGTTTTCATTCAAATGCATATCTGATAGAAATTCTATCGAAAAGAAAGGATGTTATTAATTATATATTAATTTGATGTAACGGTTGCAGTTCCTCGAGAAAGGATCTGAATATCTACGTCATCCTGGTCAACCAGCTCGGATTCATCGGTGATTTCAAGCGTTGTCGCATCAAAAGATTGTTTCGTGTTGAAAAGAATGGTAGCTATTTTACCCGTTCCGCTTTTATTAATGCCGTTTCCTAGGTAGAAATAATTGATATCTAGAATCCCATTATCATCGTCATACAAAAAGAACGATGAGTTAACCTGAGCGCTATCGCTAAAGAAATCTCCAGTAGTTACGTTCGTTACCGATAACCTGTTTGCATCGTAGGTAATTTGAGCGTGAATTCCAGAGATGTTCTCTGCAGCAACTACAAATACATCGAATTCTGCAGCTGCACCCACTGTCGTAGCTCGTACGACTGGATCAAATACAAGTCCAGGGGTGAAATTGGAATCTAAATCCCTAGGGTTTAACTCAGCGTTATCGTAAAGATCACAGCCAAATATTAAAAACGTGATGGTCGGTATAAATAGTTTAATCAAGCGCAAGGGTAAACCTCAATTGTGGTTGGTTAAGTTCAGGATTATAAACAAGATCAATCTTTTTATTTGTGTAGGCCATTTCATCGTTAGGACCGTTCATGTATGCATCAATAATATTATATACGTGCGCAGCTCCGAGTAGATATGCTAAAATGGTCAACTGTCCTTTTGATGACTCAGCGCTACTGGAAGCATCATCCGACTTTGTTTTTAAGGATCGTATGACAGCGGCATCGGTTGCAGCTAAGTATTGTGTATGGAATTTGCGGGTATCATCATTAGATGCTTTCATTCCGCTGTAGATAAGGTAGCCAATAGCTCCCGCACCTACTTCACCGGCAAAGAAATACAAAGCTTTTTTACGGGCAAGCGGATCATTATTCATAGAGTTTGAAGTGTACAGCTGTCCCCATCCAGGCATAAGCGCAGATCGGAATGCTGCAGCAAGTGGCGTTTTTGGAGCTGGAGCAGCTTCTTGGGTGATAGTACCTTTCCGTTTTTGAATAAGATTACGAGGTGGTTTTAAACCCATCATTTCCCAGGCAAGAATTTCAATTTCTGTTATTAACCCATCAACTGGACCGTTGTAGGTTGCATTTTTAGTTTTTGCAGCAGCGCCTGTGGCAACTTCGAACATCTTTGCATCAATAGTATAGGTATCACCTAGTTTGCCAATCGCACCGTTTATCATGAAGCCAACACCTAGCAAAGCACCAACTTCAGCAGCACATTCTTCCGAAGTACATCCTGCTTCATCGTATCCTTGTTCTTCCATGACTTCCATCATTTGACGTCTATCAACAAGAATTGCCTTTCCGGTTGCATCTACTTCTGTGGCGAATCTATCGGTTAGGGTTTGCGCTTCCAGCTGACTGATCCCCCTGGGATCAAAGTCCATTATAGCAACCGTGACCTTTTCACCGCCACCTGCGCCTGTACGTTTCAATATAAGCGCTTGTGGAGGTTTGAGGTCTACAATTTGCCATGCAAGAATTTGCATTTCAACTAAAAGGCCACCCGTGGTTCCATCAAACGTTAGGTTTTTCGCTCTTTCGGCAGCGCCCGTGGTAACAGAAACCATTTTCATATCAACGGTAAAACTGTCACCTAATTTTCCTATAGACCCACTAATCATAAATTCAGCGCCAAGAAGTTCTCCGATTTCAGCAGAACATTCTGCGGTAGTACATCCAGATTGCTGAAGTCCTTGCTCTTGTAGAATATTTTCTAGCATTTTACGGTCCACAAGGCGAACTGCTCCTGTGTTTGGAAGTTCTGAGCGCAACCGTTCTACCAATGTTTCTACTTCATAAGCAGGTAGTCCATTGGCAGCAAAATCTAGTACAGCAACACTGGGTTGTGAAAACGCACACGCAATCAACGCGAAAGGAAGAAGGGTGTTTAAATATTTTTTCTTATTCATTTTTTTTCTCCACATCAAATAAAAAGCTTATAATTTGATATATTATATCGACAATAACACAAGGTAAAGATATTTCAAAATTTATTAACACATACTACTGCATAAATACGCATTTAATAGTGCTTTAAAATTGATATGTTTTTATAAAATAATATTAACAGATAGAATATAGGTAGGTTGCAAGATTTATTGTGTGATTCAAATCAAACTTTTTTCGTATACGGAAGCAATGACTTTCGACTGAACGAATGGAAAGATCCAATTCTGAGGCAATAGATTTTGCGTCATAACCTGAACGCAGATATATACATACTCTAAACTGCGAATGTGTTAATTCAGGATGTTTGTTAGAAAGATCGCTAACAAAGCCTTTATTCTCTTGCTCAAAGCGTGAAAAAAAATTAACCCAATTTTGATTTGATGTTTTCGATGTCACAATTGAACATATGAAAATACAATGCTTAAGAAAATACTGCATAAACACGCATTTTATTTTAATAAGAAGGGTGTTTATGCAGAATCGGGAATAGTTTTTAGTAATTCAATCTGATAAATAAATTTATGAAGGGGCGTGTTGCGATTTAGATTTAATTTTTTGCGCAAACGGTAACGTCTACTCTCTATCGAGCGGACGGATAATCCTGTCATTTGAGCAATTTCTTTGGTTGTTTGCCCAGATCTTAGGTAGGCGCAAATACGTAGATCAGGTATCGTTAATGCCTTATTTATACTTGCAAGGTTTTCTAAAAATCCAGGATAGGATTTATTAAAATGTTTTTGAAATTCATCCCAATCAGTTGACCCGCTAGTAGCATCATCAAGCTTCGACCTCAATGGGTTCAATAAATATTTTGAGTCACTGTCTGAGAGGAAATTTGATGCATAATTAATATCTTTTTTAATGGATTCAATCATTTCATTTTTTTCCATTATTGATGTGCTCACATGCTGAAGCTCCTTTGAGGTTGATTTAAGCTCAAGTTCAGCTACAAGTTTACTTTGTTCGGCAATAATTTTTTGTTGTTCAGCGGTAATATATTGAGCGCGAATTGTAGAGGCAATTAAAATAAAAATCACCAATGCGATGAAGGCTAGGATAATTAATTGACGCCGCTGTTCTTTAGCCTCTTTAATAGTGTTTTCATTGAGACGTAGCTGTTCTCGAAGCTCCATATTAATTAATAGGTTGCGGTTTTGTGAGGAGACCTTTTCTTGATTAATTGTAAGAAGTTTTTCGTTTATTCTTTGGGCACCTTCTTCGTTTCCCGCTTTTGTGAAGACCAATTTTTTTGTTTTAAGGAACTGTTCCTTTTGCCGAGATAAACCTTGCTTTTCCGATAGAATGAGACCTTCATCTATGAATCCAACTGAAGCATCCAGGTCATTTAAATCAAAATACATTGTAGCGCTAATGTCTAAAAGACCTGTTAGTTCTATCGGAAGATTTTTATAGTATTTTTTAGCTTCATCAATAAATTTTTTCATGAGATTTATGTTACCAAGTTTGTAGCTAGCTTGTGCTTGAAATTGTTTGCTCATGCCTAAATAGCGATTCTTGTTTTCTTCCGATGCTCCAAATTGCTGAACAGGGGTATTAAATAAGTTCTCAATCATTTTCTCCGCACTGTCGCAATACACTGATACTTGGGAAAAATTATTGGTAGCTAGGCCTAGATTTGCTAAATGAAGATAGGAGTGCGCAAGATCATCGAATTGCTCGCGTTCGCGCCTGTATTGCAATCCATCCATGAAAAATTCACGGGCTTTGTCAAAATCTTCTCTTGCTTCTGCAATCATAGCAAGGTTGTTTTTGCATACTGCCATACCTTGCAGCTTGTCAGAGCGTCTCCTAGGGTTGAGTATTATATCCTCACTTGGGGAAATAGCGCTAAAATTATTAAACGATTCAAGATAGGATTCCTCTGCTTTATCAAAAAGTCCTTGTGCAAAATACACATTACCAATACTAACTTGTATCCAAGGCGGAATCGATCCAAGAACGTCGACAAACATCTTTTCAGATTGTTCAAAATAATCAAGCGAGGGTCCCGTTAATCCTTTAATATGATAAATTTGTCCCAGTGCTGCTAATGTGGCAGCGCGTACACGATTTGATTTTTTTACTGGATAATTTTCTAATATTTCAAACGCGAATTTTTCAGCTTGATTGGGATTGACAAATTTTAAGGAATTTATTGAATCACGAATTGCATCTTGGTTATTTTCGGTAAAAAAGCTGTCCTGTTGAGACAGCGAAATAGATACAAAGCTTCCGAGTATAAGAAAATTGATAAACGAACTTTTAATAAATCTGTATTTTTGAATCATGATTGTATTTGCGTGTTTATGCAGTACCTAGTAACACTGCAAATTTACGTATTATATTGTATAAAATTATACTAGTTTGTCATTAATCGAGGTAAGTAAATAATGTTGACTAAATACGCAGATACTCTTAAAAGACGCGGTCTTGATAAATGCTCGTCTCAAATCTTAGCAGATGTTTTAGAATGTTTTCCAAAGGCTGTATCGGTTAAAAGGTTAGCAAGCAATACAGGTAAAACCGAAAAATACATTAAAGCTAAAGTGCGTGCGATGAAGCGCGATGATGTTCCGATAAATCTTCGGCGAGGATCACGCAATAATTATGTTGAAACAAGTCTTTTTGAACCGGTCCATTGGATATTAAAAGAAAAAGAAAATGCTGAGATGGCGCTCGAAGATCTTAGCTTAATTAAGCTTAACGGTGACCCAACTGTTAATAAGAAGAAGAGAATTGTTAAGCGAATTTACAAAGAATACGTTCGAGATATGAATGAACTAATTGATAGATGGTATTCTTTAAGGTTAATTCAGTCTCTAAAAGACGATTAATACAAAATTCTAAATTTTAATTTCGTAATAGATTTTTAAATTTATCCCACCTTATTACTGTATACTAAATTTTTAAAAGACCTCTAAGCAATCTAATACTGATTGTGTTAATTTTAGTTTATGGATTCATTTGAGAGAAAAGACCTAAACACTGAAAAGCGCAATGTTGAATCTTCAAATATTGA
>NZVE01000001.1 GCA_002697345.1 Paracoccaceae bacterium
CTAAAATCACAACGGCAGCTGGATTGCCTGAAAATAATTTCGAAGCGAATGCATCAACTTGGTACATTTTTAATTCCATAAAGTTATTTTACCTAAACAACCTTTCAAGGCTAGAATGAATTAAAAGGATCGACTTGAGCGCAGAGAAACTAACCCTGAAAACCAAATTAGCTTTTGGCATTGGTGCTACTGGGGAGGGTGTAACTAATTGGGTCTTTGTTGGTCTCACCTTCTTTTTTTATAACCAAGTATTGGGTCTTTCTGGATCGCTAACCGGTCTTGCGGTGCTAATTGCCATTATTTTTGATGCAATTTCTGATCCTGTGATGGGCTCTATTTCTGATCGTTATGTATCCAAGCTTGGTCGCAGGCATCCGTTTATGTTTGCTGCGCCCTTCCCAACGGTTATTGCGATATATCTCATGTTTTTCCCTCCGGAAGGACTATCTGAATACGGGCTATTTGGGTGGCTTATTTTTTCTACAATTATTTTACGACTAAGCATCACTTTGTTTGCAGTGCCTCATTTAGCTTTAGGCGCTGAGCTTTCTGATGATTACATAGAACGCAGCAGGGTCATGAGTTTCAATAATCTCTTTGGCTACATGGGTGTAATTATCATGCATATATTTGTTTGGTTTTTAATCTTTCCATTTTTTGCAGGCGAAAAAATAGGACAGCTGTACCAAGAGTCCTATACACCCATAGCCATTTTTAGTATGGCGATGATTTCGATCTGCATTCTTTCATCAGCTTATTTCACCAAAGATCGGATTCCATACCTAAAACAACCTTCGCATAATGGTCAAAAAGTTCGATTAAGAGATTTATTTCAAGATATTATCGGGGCAATAAGTAATAAGAATTATGCAAGGCTATTGGTTGGGATGTTCTTCCTTTCCATGTTGATTGGTACCCATGAAACTATCTCAATTTATATGGGCACATTCTTTTATGAGCTGGCTCCTCAACAAATTGGATGGCTGATCATCAATAATATCCTTGGTTATGCTTTTGGGTTTATTCTCACGGCAAAACTCCATCAAAAGTTTGATAAACCGATTGTAATTGTGGCTACGGTCCTTGGACTCACTATTTTCTGGTCTGCATCGGCAAACATTGCGCTTCTAGGTCTCGCTCCTGAAAGGGGCTCATGGGAATTAGTGATAATGATTATTTTTTTTGGATCTTTTGCATCAGTATGTGGTTCTATATTACATATTAGTGTCATGTCAGCACTGGCAGATATAGCAGATGAGCATGAACTCAATACTGGTATTAGACAAGAAGGTATTTTTTATGCGGCCAGAAGTTTGTTTGCCAAAACATCCAATGGCATTGGTCATGTAATTACGGGAGTTGCGCTAGATTTTATTGCCTTCCCCACCAAGGCAGTGCCAGGAGAAATTGCAGAAGAAACTATTTTTAAATTAGGTCTAATCGATGGGCCCTTTGCAATGATTTGGGGTCTTATTGCTGTGTTCTTTTATGCCAGATACAAAATTACCAGAGAATCACATGCAGAGATTAAAGCCAAACTGGCAGCAAAAAATTCTTAGAACTTACCTCTGGTAAACCGCATGCGAATTGAATAAACCCTAATCAATGCAACGAGAGTAAGAATTGTCTGGGTAAAAATAGAAATTAACAAAGTATTGGTCCAGCTCCAATTGTCTATGGTAAGCCAAAGCAGGAATGTTTGAAGAGGGAAGTTTATAACCATTCCCATTATGACAACTATAATGCTCTCCCTAAACGCAGTTTTTTCTGTTCTATTCATATCTTTTCCTTGGTTTTAAACTTTTTTATAATTACATTGTTCCATAACTTCTTCAGATAAAGAGGCATGAATTAGTTCTGTGATATTTTCTTCATAGCTTGGAATAGCTAATGAAGACTCAATATCTTTATCATCATGCCGCCCCCTGCCATTAACGTATTCATTCATTGGGACAAAAGAGGCATGATCTTTACCAAGAACTTGCTGTAAATCTGCATAAATTTTTTCTTGGGCACTATGAAATTCTTCTACATTAATAACAATTGAATTTGGAACTTCTTTTGCCATGCGCAAGTAACTCAAATTTTTTTTATTCCACATAACAATAGAATTTTCATAATCTTCTATGGAAAACTTTAAAAAATCTTCAAAACTCAATTCTTTTATTTTTGGGTAATGCTCATAATAAGGCTCTTTATGCATTGCCTGAACCCAAGAATATGGGTTTCTCAAACAAAAAATAAATAAGCAATTTTCTACATCAAATTTTACCCATTCCGTTTGCTGGGGAGCAAGACGATGCTTCCAGCCTAAAAAATCATAATGTTTAAACTGGAGATTAAAATTCTTAGCAGCAAAATATCCTATGGCATTGGTCCCACAATGTCTTTCACCAAAAACTTTAAGAGAACTAATCACCAAACGTTACCGCTGTTCCATAAGCAATTACTTCTGAAGCTCCTGGTGCAATGGTTGATGTCTGAAATCTAAAATTAATAATCGCATCGGCATTGAGCTCTGTGGCATGTTCAATCATTCTCTCCATCGCCTCTTCTCGGGCTGCTGTTAACAAAATTGAATAGCTTTTAAGCTCTCCACCTACAAGATTTTTTAAAGTCGCTAGAATGTCAGTGCCTAGGTGCCTTGCTCTTACAGTACTTCCTGTAACGATGCCATGATAGGTCTTGATACTTTTTCCTTCAATTGATGGGGTTGTTAGAACTAACATTATTTATTCCTTAAACTTGGTATGATTTAATTATCTATATGGACAATATAAAACAAGAGTTGGTTGAAACAAAGTTTGCTATCGGCGCGATAGTTAAACATCGTTACCTAGATTTCCGAGGCGTGATCTTTGACGTTGATCCTGAGTTTAATAATACAGAAGAATGGTATCAATCTATACCTTCTTCCATTCGACCAATTAAGGAGCAACCGTTTTATCATCTCTTTGCTGAGAATGGAGAGATTTTTTACATTGCTTATGTTTCTGAGCAAAATTTACTAGATGACGATTCAAAGGAATTGCCTAAGCATCCTGAAATAAAAAACTTATTCTCTCATTTTGAGAATGGAAAATTTATGCCAGTTCCGAGAACTGTAAACTAGTCTAATTCTTGATGGGCAATCGTTATTGCAGTTACAAAAGCCTCCATTGCATCCTCTAAGTCCTCCACACCTAAAAATGTAGGAGCAAGACGAATATTAGAATCTGATGGGTCAAAAAAATGTGGGTAAGTAGATCCAGCAGGGGTTATTAAAACGCCCATTTCTTTACAAAGTTCTATTACCCTTTTTGCTATAGGTCTTTTTGTATCAAAGGAAATAAAATAGCCGCCAGTGGGCTTTTGGTAGGTTCCAATTTCTGTGCTTAAAATATCAAGTGCATCAAAAGCAACTTCAAATTTTGGGCGAACAATATCAGCATGCTTGGTCATGTGTTCAAGTACACCTCCTTTGTCCCTTAGAAACTCTAAGTGCCGCATTTGATTTACTTTGTCTGGACAGACAATCATGGATGCCCTTTGTCTAGCCAATAAATCAAATAGTGGTTTTCCTGCTGTTGCAAAAGAAAGTCCTCCCCCTCCAAAAGTAACTTTTGAAAATGAACAAAAAACTGCTGCCTGATCATCAACACCTATGCTTTGAGCTAACTCCCATGTAGGAGTTTGAGTTGCTGATGGCAAAAAGTCATGCAACAAATAAGCATGATCAAAAATAAACAGGAACTCATCAGAGTAAGCCTTGCCTGCCTGCATGATTGCCGCTAGGTTTTCATCGCTGTAAATATCTCCAGTAGGATTCGAGTGACGAGGTACGCACATAATGCCTTTAATGTTTTCATGCTCTGAAAGCAATCCATTAAATACTTCTAAATCCATTCCAGTCCCAATCAACGGAACCGGCAGCATCTCAATTCCAAAATCTTCTAGCAACCTAAAGTGCCTATCAAAGCCAGGGACAGGACAAATAAATTTTAAATCTGTTTGTTCTTTCCAGGGAGTTTTTAAACCAAAAAGGTAGTTAGAAAGTATCAATTGATAGATTAACAAAAGGCTCGATTGCTCTCCTACTAAAGTTGTTTCGGCTGAAGCAGATAGCAGGCTTGCTCCAAGTGCTCTTGCTTCAGAGATGCCCAAAGGATCGCCATAATTGCGAACATCAACACCGCTTGGGCTATGCGATGAAACCTGAGCATTTAAAAGTGAATTCGAGAGATCCAATTGATCTGACCCAGGCTTTCCTCTGGTCAAGTCAATTTGAAGACCTTTGGACTTTAGAGCAGCAAATTTAGATTCCAAAGATTGTTCCATAGTATCATTAGCTATATTGGTAAATATATTTTATAGGATAAATTTATAAGTGGCATACATATACATCTTTTTGTTAACCCTAATCATCCTCCTTTTAGGAATCTTAATTTATTTCCATGTTCGATCTGATCCTGAAACATTAAACTCAAAAGACTCTTTAAGGGACTTGGATAAAGCGGTTGAAAGACAAGATGTTAAATTGTCTGATTTATCTAGGGACATTCAATCTTTTCAAGACCCTTTAAATAAGCTCAGTAGAGTTTTATCAGGTGGAACCCTTGCTGGAAAATTTGGAGAATGGTCATTGGATGCCATTATCAAAGATATTTTTCATGCCAATCAATTTATTGTAAATGCCGAAGTCATCTCCGGTTCGGGCAAAAGAGTTGAATTTGCAATTAAATTACCCGAAGGGCTGCTCTTGCCAATCGATGCAAAATTCCCTTCTGGCCTTTTTAATAACTATATCGAGGCTGCGGAGAGCGGCGACTCTCAATTGATTAAAACATCCAAGGATGCTATTCGAAGACATGTCCTAAAAGATGCCAACGATATTAACAGTAAATATATGCAGTCAGGCGTAACAATAGACTTAGGGATCATGTATATACCTAGCGAATCCTTAATGCAGCTTATAGACTCAATAGATGATATTAGAGAAGAAATATTTAGAGATCACAGGGTTTTAATCATGGGTCCAAATTCTCTTGCTGCATATCTAATAAGTGTTCACATGGGCTTTAGAACGCTCGCTCTCAACGAGAGAGCGAGTGAAATCATGCAAGAGTTTGGAAAGCTTAAAAAGGAATTTGAGAATTTTGGTGGCTCCACTGAAGAACTACAGAAAAAAACCGATGCAATGCTGAAGGCTGTCAATGAACATGCCACGAGAGAAAGACAGATGGGTAAAGCAATTAAAAATATGGACCAACTAGATTCCTAGTTAATAATAAAAACGTCTCCACATGTTTAATCCAAACATCATCGATAATACCCAAAGGATGACTTCTATAATATTGGGGTTACTGTTATAACCAAAGAAGCCTTTAAGAAAAATTCCAATTGTTCCTTTGTCATGAAGAGGATGAGATATTTTTTTATCAGTGTCTGGGGAGACTTCTGTCGGCTCCAATACATTCCAAACTCTATAGATTTCAGATTCTTCTATTTGGCCTGATTTCACCAAGTACTCTTCTGCTTCGTGAGTTCCGTATGCAATCATTCCAGCTGAAAGAAACACTAATAAAAGAGTTGTGTATTTAAAAATACTTTTGAGATCAACCTTTCTGCCCTGCGCTACTATTAAATAACCAATTAAAATTGCAAGAACTGCACCAGAGATAGATCCTAGATAAGAAAAAGTTTCAGTTATTTTAACGCTTGATATTAACATTATCGCAGTTTCAAAACCCTCTCTCAAGATCGCAAAAAATACTACAAAGAATATTCCCCACGAAGATAGCTCCATTGCATTAAGCGCTTGGCCCTCAAGGACTTTTTTATCGCTTACATTTTTTGACAGCCAGAAAATAACATACCAGATTAAGAATGCGGTTAGGTACAAGAACACCGCTTCAAATAGAGCCTGCGTAGATTCGTTTTTGTCCAAGGCATTGTCAACTTGAATCACTAAATAACCAACTGCAATACTGGCTAAAACCGATGCAAATACTCCATACCATAACTTAGAAAAATGCTCATTCTGGTTTGTTTTTTCTATTAAAAGATAAATAATTCCTACCACCAATGAGGCCTCTAACACTTCCCTAAAAATAATTATAAATTGAACCATTTGATTTCCTTATTTTATATGATGAGAATCATTCTCATTTAGAATAGCACAAAGTTCTTTAAAAGTTAAAGCTCAACTCATCCTAAATACATTAAAATGTTAGTATGTTTTTCGACTTAGTAATCAATAGATACAAATAATGATTCAATCCAATAACACTGCTCTGCACGCTTCACATATTGATTTAGGCGCAAAAATGGTTAACTTTGCCCAATGGGAGATGCCGATTACATATTCCTCCTTAATTGAAGAGCATCATGCGGTAAGAAAATCAGCAGGTATTTTTGATGTATCACACATGGCTGTATTTGATTTTAACGGAGGAGATCAAATAGGTTTTTTTGAAAAGATTTTTGCCAATGACATCAAAAAAATTGCCAATGAAAATAAAGCGCTTTATGGCGTCTTGCTGAATGAAAATGGTGGCATCTTAGATGATTTGATTATTTACCATGCAAACGATAAGTTTAGACTGGTGTCTAATTGTTCAACTCGAGAGCAAAATTTTGATTGGTATAAAAAGCATGCTGTGGATTTTGGTGTGGAGGTTGTTGAAAGAAAGGATATGGGAATTTTGGCTGTCCAAGGGCCGGAAGCAATGAAAAAAATACTGGCCATGAATGAAATTTCTTCTTTGGTAGAAAATCTTGAACCATTTGGATGTATGTTTTCAGATGAGCACCTTTATGCCCGCACAGGATACACAGGAGAGGATGGCCTTGAATTAATTGTTCCCAATGATGTCATAGTAAATCTATGGGAAAAGGCTTTAGCCCAGGGATGTACGCCCATCGGTCTGGGTGCAAGAGATACATTAAGGCTAGAGGCTGGGCTTAATCTCTATGGCAACGACATGACAATTAATAATCATCCTTATGAGTCTAACCTAGCTTGGACCATAGACATGAAAGATGAAGCCAGAGATTTTATTGGCAAAAATGCTTTATTGAAAGTTGATAAAGATGCTAGTCAAAAAATTATTGGTGTTCTTTTAAAAGATCGTGGAGTGCTACGACCAGGTTATGAAATTACTCATTCCCAAGGTAAAGGTATTATTTTAAGTGGAACTTACTCTCCCACCCTTGAGGCCAGCATTGGTTTGGCACGAGTAGACCAAGGGCATGGTGCTATGGGCCAAGTAATGATTAGAAAAAACACACTAAATATTGATTTTGTATCGCCTAGGTTCTTAAGACAAGGTAAAATCTAACCATGGGCGACATTCCGGGCGATTTAAAATTCCTTTCTTCACATGAGTGGGTTCGAGTAGAGCCTGACGGATCGGTAACAATAGGCATTAGCGATCATGCTCAAGACCTATTGGGAGATATTGTTTTTGTAGAACTGCCTGAAATAGGTCAATCGATAGATGCTGAAACTGATGCTGCAATTGTAGAGTCGGTAAAAGCAGCATCTGATATCTACTCTCCAATTTCTGGCGAAGTGACAGAAGCTAACTCTATCCTTGAAGATCAACCAGAAATTATTAATTCCTCTCCTTACGAAGATGGTTGGTTTTATAAAATGATTCCATCAGATTTAGGTGAGATAGAAAACCTCTTATCTCCAGAAGATTACAGCGAGGTCTGTGAAGATTAGTCCTATTAAACAAGCAATTCACTTCGAATTGAGGAATCGTTAAGACTGTTTAAATATTTATGGATAATTACAATAATTTTGCTCGAAGGCATATTGGTTTAAATCAATCTAATATCGATGATTTACTTTCTGAGTTGGGTTACAAAAACTTAGAAGATTTCTCGAAAGCTGTCTTGCCTGAAAATATTTTTATTAGGGAAGATCTTAAGATGGATGAACCCATGACAGAAGAAGAAGCTTTGCAAACATTAAAAAAGATTGCAGCAAAGAATAAAGTATTTAGATCTTTTCTGGGACAAGGCTACTTTGGCACCATCACTCCAAAGGTAATCTTAAGAAACGTGTTTGAAAGTCCTGGATGGTACACCTCCTACACTCCCTATCAACCAGAGATTGCCCAAGGAAGATTGGAAGCGTTGATCAATTTTCAAACCATGGTAGGAGACCTTACCGGTCTAGAGATTGCAAATGCTTCTCTGCTTGATGAAGCAACGGCTGCAGCTGAAGCTATGACGCTTGCTTCTCGAGTGGGCAAATCTAAATCTCAAAAATTTTTTATTGATGAGAATTGCTTCCCCCAAACCATTGCAGTGGTTAGTGCGAGAGCAAAACCAATAGGGATTGAGGTTGTGGTTGGAAACCCTATAACCCTTGAAAGCCTGTCAGAAGAAACTTATTTTGGAGCATTAATTCAGTACCCAAATAATCACGGAGAAATTTGTAATTTTACATCGGCCATTTCAAATCTACATAGCCACAATGGGCTGGCAATTATGGCAACAGATTTGATGGCACTCACTCTAATAAAAAGTCCTGGAGAGCTTGGGGCTGATATTGCTATTGGAAGTTCTCAAAGATTTGGTGTGCCTCTCGGATTTGGCGGGCCTCATGCAGCATTTATGGCAACCAAAGAAACTTACAAGAGATCATTACCTGGCAGATTAGTTGGCGCTTCTATCGATGAGCACGGGAAGACAGCATATCGCTTAGCCCTTCAAACCAGAGAACAACATATCAGAAGAGAGAAAGCCACAAGTAACATCTGCACAGCCCAAGCATTGCTAGCAATCATGGCTGGTTTTTATGCGGCTTATCATGGC
>NZVE01000002.1 GCA_002697345.1 Paracoccaceae bacterium
CGATTGTGACGGCTCTCAAATCAATGCCTTCTGCTTCACTCTCAGATTTGAAACTAAGCGAGTCTGTAATCTATCCACGATTGATTTATTCATCGGAAACGACAACCTACGAGTCTCATCCCCACGAAGACAGAGCGAACTATGAAATGCGATGGGTTGAATCCTGCCCTCCTTACGATATGGTGGGGTTGGAATCTGAAGGTATGGAAATAATAAGGGATTTTCTGGACAAGGGGTTGCTTCCTAATACCATTAGTTTTGGAAATCTAGGTCGCCCTCAAACCTCTGCAACTAGATACGAAAACTTTTCTAGGATATATCGCTTGTTGTCCTACATTACTCGTTCAACAGATTACACTTTCTCTGACTTTTCTGTTTCTCGTATTCCTGTTAAATCAGGAAAGGCAGTTAAGATAACTCAAGACTTGACTTTAAACTTCGACCTTGAAACTTTCAATACTCTCAAGGCTCGTTCTGGGGCTTCTGCTGGCTTTATTGAATCCAACTTTTCAAGCATAGAAATCGAGACTCTGGAAAATTACTTAGAGGCTCTTGAGTTCTCTGGCTATAAGGATAAAAAAGTGGAGTATTCCATAGTCTTATACATAGCCCCTGATGATTTGAGCGTTTCCATTATCTCATACAGTCCTAGTATTTTGATGCACAACAGGGCTAATGGTAGGGCGAGTCGTAGGTTGAAGCCGTTTATTCAAAACTATGATTTAATGCAGATTTTCACTAATCCTGATAGCAAGTCAATTATTGATTTCTTGTTTAAATCCCAGAGTCGCCCCTACCTTATACATGAGGTGAGAAGAAACACAGACGATACGGATGCTTACGATGTAATTTTACTAAAAGATGATAACTTGGGTGAAAGGCCCGAAGATGCTAAAGGTTGGTCGGCTAAAAATTATTTGCCTTCCTTTAGCGAAGATACTGTTTTTAATGATTATTGCTTTTCGGCTTTACACATAAAATCGGGAATGACGGTATCTGACCCTATCAACACTCTTCCGTTAAACATTAAAAGAAACAAGATTTCTGTCACCAGACCGTTTCAATACACCAGCGTATTTCCTGTTTTGGGGGATAAGGTTCATTTCCCCCTTGCTAGAGAATCTGTGGAATATCGTGATGAAAAATATAATCGAAAAACTATTTTTGTTAATTACTCACCTGTGGCCCTTTACACTACTGACAAAGCCTCTGAAACCTACCCTACCAATGTTCCTGAGAAGGTCTTTAAACTATTGAACACGAATGCTCGCACCTTCAAACTACAAAGACAACCGCACATTGACGGTCGCAAGGCAAAGGACTACGCTGATTTCGACAGCATTATTTTGCCTTTTGAGAATATTACAGAAGACCTAGTTAAACTACCAGAGATTGTTCCTTACCGTTCAGGGGAGTCACTTAAAAAGTTTGCTCAGACGATGGCGGAAGATTATCAAATGCCTTATATTAAAAATGCGATTGAAGACGCTCGCGGGAATAAATATCTTTCACAGAATATCGCTAATTGGTCTTTAGGTGTTCCTGCTGAGTTTGTTCCTGAAACCTACTCTCTTACAGGGATGGAGTTAGGTTTGTTCAATTGGCCTTTGGGATTAGTCTAAGTTCGATGCTTAAGGTAATAAGTGATGTGTGCTACTTGTCAGCATGGCTACTGCGGAAACTTTCATTGACACCTTTGAACCTGACTTATGGGCAAGAGAACTGTCTGGATTTATGGACGCTACGGGTAAGCCGCTTAAACACAATTTGAAATCTATGGGTTATGAGGGCGACATTTTGATTCGCTGTGAGATAGAGGGTGAAACTAAAACTTGGGGTATAGAGAGGAAGACCTTAACAGACGCTTTAAACTCTTGGATGAACAAGCGTCTTATCAGGCAAGTCCATGATTTGAGTGAACGTGTGGATTATCCTATGCTTTTCATAATTGACGAACCTGCTAAACGGATTTCCAATTCTCCTAACAACCCTTACAGGAAGTTCGCCTCTCACATTCCTAATTTGGAATCCCACCTTAACAGGATAGCGATGGAACTTTGTCCTGTTTTAAGATTCCGTGATGAGCCAACTGCTATTAAACAAGTAAAAAGTTTAATCAAAAGAATTGAGGCAGGAGATTATCAGTCGGTCAGACTTCACACCCACAGGGTTTCCGAGCCAGATGAGGTTGTTGATTTCTTGATGGGCATTCCGAAAGTGGGTAAAAAAAGGGCGGCGGATTTTAAAGATAACTTTTCTTCTTTACCTGATTTGATAGAACGGGTGGCGGAAATTGACCCTTTAGTAAGAGCCGAACCAGACCGCCAAACTATTAAGGCTTTCTTGGCTCAAGATTGGAAACACGAAGGCTAATAAGAAAGATGACCTAAATAGGAGTGATTCGTATGATTGATGACGGTTCTAATTTAATTCCTGATGTTATAGATATTGACACAATTAACGAAGTCGCTATCTCCACTATCTTGCTTCAAGACTTGTTAAAAGAGTATAATCCAGAGATTAAGGAAAACTACGAGGGTGGTCGAGAAGTGGATATTCGCGTTTGGACTATACTGCAAGACATTAAGAGGATGGTTGAAAGTTCTGATGTTTGGTTTATTCGACAATACTGAAGCAAACGCTTAAAGGTAAGTTGTCCCACATATTGATATGTCTGAATCTGCTAACACTTTAGTATCGCCCGTTATCGTTTGTCCAGCCCCTCCGTTGAAGACTATGGTTAGTTCTTTAAAGTCTTTATCGGATGACGCTGTTTTAGTTTTTAGCCCCGAAGGTTTATCTTCTAAAGTAGTGGATTCTGCTCACGTTTGTATGTTAGAAGTCACTATTCCAAATAAGACTTTTACGAGCAACACTTCTAATGGAGAAACTAAGATAGCCATATCTTTAACTAATCTCGATACCGCTTTAAAGTTAGCAGACAAGAAAGATGTGGTAAAACTTAGTATCATTAATGAGGGAACTTTTTTACAAGTTGATATTGGTGAGATTTCCAAGTCTGTTAGACTATTAGATATTTCCTTAGTTAAGAATCCTCCTGCCCCTGTTCTCGCTTTTGACTTGAGTTATAATTTAGATACTGACTCTTTGAAGAAAGCAGTAGCGGCCTCTAAGACTGTGGGTGATGTGGTGACTTTTCACTTTGACGGTCAAGCGACTAAAATAACTGTTGATTCTAAAATGGAGAGAGTGGAAGCCCCATTGGAAACGACTAATACTACTATCCATTCTAAAGAGGCTTTAACCGCACTCTATTCTGTGGGATATTTAGTTCAAATGGTTAAAACATTGGGTAAAGATGTCACAATATCTTGGGGAGAATATAAACCTCTCAAATTAATTTCTAATGACGGTGAAGTGTCTTTATCATGGTTGTTAGCCCCCAGAAATCAGACTTGATAAAGCCTCGTATTGAATGACAAGCACACTCTTGATGTGTTTGGTTTATTTAGTATGAGTCGCTATTAGAATCACTTCCGAATCGTTGGGGATATTAGGAAGTAAATTAAAGGTGAAAATATGAGTGAATCAATAGATGTTGTAATGGCCGAAGAACAGTTGCCCCAAGCGGGTTTTAATCCAAAAGGATTAGGTGATACCATCTTTAAACAACGCTACGCTCGTTATGATTCAGAAAGTTGGGAATCTGCGTGTGATAGAGTAGCAACTCATGTAGCACAGGCTGAGAACGGCTCAAGAGAAAAGTGGCGTGGAAGATTTTATCAGAAACTTTCCGAAGGTTTATTCGTTCCTGGTGGAAGGATTTGGTATGGGTCTGGTCGTGCGAAAGGGCAGTTGTTGAACTGTTTCGTAGTTCCCACAGACGACAGCCGAGAAGGTTGGGGTCAGACTGTTAAAGATATGCTCATTATTTCAGGAACGGGTGGTGGAGTAGGAACAAACTATTCTCCTATTAGACCTAGAGGAACACCTATCAAGGGAACAGGTGGAGAAGCCACAGGTGCAGTATCTCTCATGGAGATTATTAACCAAACAGGAGAAGTAATCAAAGCAGGTGGGGGTCGAAGAACAGCACTTATGATGTGTCTGCGATACGACCACGCTGATATTATGGAGTTTCTAAACGCTAAACTTGACCTTGAGAGATTGAATAACGCTAATGTATCTGTGTTAGTGGATGATGATTTCTTTAAGCAAGTGGAAAACAATGATGACATTGTGCTTAAGTTCCGAGACAGACCTGTTTTGGATTCAGAAGGAAATGAAAGGACTATCCCTGCACAAGAGTTGTGGGATAAAATTATCCAGAACTCTTATAACTCGGCTGAACCTGGTATTTTAAACATTGGCTTGGCTAACAAAATGAATAACATTCACTATTATAAACCTCTTATTGCTACTAATCCGTGTGGAGAAATCTGGTTGGAGTCCTATGGGTGCTGTTGTTTAGGTGCAGTTAATCTGGCTCAACACATTACGGATGGAGAAATGGATTGGGAGAGTTTAGCCGATACTGTTAATGTGGGTGTTAGACTTTTGGATAATGTTTTAGATGTTAATCAATACCCTATCAAAGAAATAGAAATAAACTGTCAAAAAGTCCGAAGAATTGGATTGGGAATCATGGGCTTAGGACACGCTTTAGTTAAGATGGGCTACACATACGGTTCAGAAGAAGGCAACGCCCAAGTGGATAAGATGATGAAGTTCATTAAAGAGAGAGCGTATGAGGCATCCACATTCCTCGCCGTTGAGCGTGGGCCTTTTGAAGCCTACACAGAAGATTTCCTTAATTCAGGTTTCGTTAAAACACTTCCACGCAGAATCAAGCAAAACATTAGGGAACACGGTGTAAGAAACTGTGCTCTATTGACTATCGCACCCACAGGAACAACTTCTATGGTTATGGGAACGTCTTCAGGAATCGAACCTATTTTCGCACCTGGTTATATTCGCAGATACTATGACTCGGATAATAAATCCAATGACAGAATCTTAAAAGAAGAAATGGTCATTGACCCTTTGTTCAAGGAACTGTATGAAAGTGGTGCAGACATGAGTTCGTTTATTGCTACTTCCGATTTATCTGTAAGGAATCACATGGAAGTTCAGGCTATCTGTCAGAAGCACATTGATAATTCCATTTCCAAGACAATCAATATACCCAATGAATATGATATTTCCGATTACGGTGATTTAATGTTAGAGTTCGGCCCACAGTTGAAAGGGATAACGGTTTATCGTCAAGGTTCAAGAGGTAATGAGCCTCTTACACCTATAACAGTTGAACAGGCTATTGAATCTTTAAAGTCTGACGAAGCAGTTGAGGGTGCGGCGGCTACGGATTGTCCTTCTGGCGTATGTGAATTGCCTGTTTCTGTAAGTAAAGAGTAATTCTCATTACTTACAGAAAATCGAATATTTAGGATTGTGAAAAACAAGTTCCCTGAAATGTTAGATTACTTGTAGTGCAAGTAATTAAATAGTTGTGTTGTTTCCTCTAAGTATGGACATTTTTGCACTACCCAAAGAATACTACGCCACCGAGAAGAAACCTATTCACATTATCGGATATTCAGCCGCCTTAGCCTTAGCCGCCATAGGTGCTTTGGAAACTATACACACGATTCCTTATATCGTGAACGGGGAGGCCAATTTGAATAACACTTTGCTCGGCCCTGTTGCGGTCGGTGCAGGTTTGATTTCCGCTTCTATGTATCTTAAGCAAGCAGGTATAGAAGCAGGTTATTAGAATGCCCACTCTGTTTAAACCCAGAAAAGAAGATGATTTTCCTTTCGTTGGCGTTTACAGGGCTGTGATTAAAAGAGTGTTCGTAGTAGTATTACTAGCCGTTGTAAGTTTAACTATTATCTTAGGAAAAGGACTATACTGAGGGATTCAAATGGTAGTTAAATCGGCTACCAAGAAAAAACTGATGGACATAGGTTTTCCTGAAGTAATGGCTCACTTTCTCGCAGATGAGATGAAATGGGCTGATTGGGTGGATTTACCGTTGAAAGGAAAAAACTCTGGTTTCAAGAAGCAGTTTTACAAGAGAATAAAGCAGGGATTAAAAAAGGAGTGGAGGGATTGGCTAAAAAGAGAAAATAAGGAAACCGATACACACATAATGACTGTGGCGTTGTTTAACGACAATGTAGGGGATGTGGCTTATAATATGATTCACTCTTTACCCGTTTTAACCCCAGACGCTAAGTTTCCAGACCTACCCTCGCAAGGTTTGTTCAATTGGGTTAGTTTTGAAGGTAAGCCGTATCAGAAGAAAAACAAAATACAATACACACAGGCTTTAGGTCTTTTCAATTTAGTGCTGTATAATCGCAAAGATAAAGGAAAAGCGTCTTTAAGTTCAAGTTCTCTTGAAGATGAAAGCAGAGTCAAACGAGAATATGAGGATTGGTTAAAGAGAAATGAAAGGTATCGGCCCGAAAATCGCCCTTTGAGTCCCTATAACCCTTCCAAACCGTATGACTATGCACAGATTTATCATAAAAACAATATGCAAACAACAAATCAATATGGTTGGAACTCTAATGCACTAAGTCCTCAGTTCGATTTTGCGAATCCACAGTTTAAAAAAGAATATGCTAAGTATCAGAAAATGTATCAGGATGCACTCACTAAATAATCTTGATTATGCCCCTTCAGCGAGGATATTTAGAATGTGGCGCGGAATCTAAAGGGATGTGTCGAAAGACTTAAATAAAATGTGGCACTACGATAGTTTGTTCCCTTTAGCGGGGGGACAAGGAGATGACAGAATAAGACCACGCAAGAGGTCTAATGTGCTGCTATGGGTTGTCGTGACCCCCCCAACGGGCAAGTGTCTGCGGGAAGTGATTTTACTGTCAATAGTAGGTTGTTGTCGTGATTGAAACGGTAATCTTGTCGGCAATTTAAGGGTATGACCGAATCCCTTTCTCCAACTTCTTAGACTTGGTGCATCTAAGATGACAGACCCAAGCGCACCAATTAATATCATAGTGTTCTTATAGTCTGCCTGTTTCATATAAGTGAGGTTATCCTATGTGGGAACATCCTAAATTGTCTGAAAGTATCAGAAAAGTCTTCCATCAGGAAACTAAACCTATCATACCTAAGAGAAGCCTTACGGATTCTCTTCTTCAAGGTGCTAACCGTGAGGCGTATATGCGTCATCTTGGAAAGCAAGGAACAGAAGATGGAGCAGTTATTGTTCCTTTGATGGCTCGGAATACTTTAAATGGTATTCTCGGTAATTTTGGTGCGGCCATGAATTACTCCAATCCTAGTTCTTTCGATTTAGATAGTATGGTAAAAAAAGCCCCACCTTTAATGCGAGCCAAGACTTTTAATTACACTCAATGGATAAATAGATGGTGGCAATACAAAGTTAGGTTTGATAATCTTCCTCAGATGCCTTCTAATAAAGGTGTAATCTCGGAAGTAGGTTTGTATAATTTCCAACCCACTAATGATTCACGGTTAGGGTGGAACAGTTGGATTTACGATGATTGGTATGCAGTTTGTCAATCAAGTCCGATAAAGTGTAAAAACATCGCAGGTCAAGGGACACTTCAGAATCATGTTCGTGTTCGATACCGAGCCTATATCTCCCCAGACCCTATGGAACACTCTTACTTTAACGCGGATTCAGGAGCAGTATTTGGAGAGATACATTCCTCCGATAGCATTAACGCAGGAATTATTGGGCATCAACTGATTGTGGAAGCGGATGTGGCTACTACTGAATCTAATTTCTTTAAACCTCAAGCCTTAAAGTCACCAGGTTTCGGAGAGGCCGTTCCTGTGGCTGTGTTCGGCATGGATGTAGTTAATCTAACGACCAATAAAACTGTCGCGAAAGAGTTTAATGTAAATTATGGGGATAAGGGTGCAATAGCCGAGCATACTTTTACAGAAGCAGGACTGTATAAGATATTTATGTATCTTAAATCAACCGAAGGGCAAGGGATTACAGTTTCCAAAGCACTTGCGAGTCAGATAAGAGGGCGAAACGGTGATGTGGGTCGCGCTTCTCACCCTATGCGTTTCTTAGTTTTCGTTTCTCCACCCCCTGTTTCCGATACGGTGGAAATAGATACGGTGGAAATACAGGAAGATGCAGGAGAAGCACCGACATTTACTACGCAGACTGATACTGTTCAGTTAGTGGATAACAGGGAAGATGAAGAACCTGATTACAAGTATCTTTTAGCAATAGGAGTTTTAGTCGGAAGTTTAATCTTATTCAAGGGTGATGAGTGATGCTAGATAACTTTACACCTTTCGACAGTTTAACTTTGCAGGGTGTTAGCACACCTAAATCTTTCTCAGCAGAATCTTTCTCCACTTCATACAGCGCACCTTCTTCTTACATTCTCAGAGGCAAGTCGGCTTACTCTGCTTCTTGGAGTAAGAAGTGCAATACTGCTTTAGCCACAGAAATTAAAGTTGAAGGGGAAGATAACGCTCGTTTGAGTCGTGTTGATACCTCTAAAATGGCTGATGGAACTACTTTGCACACTTTAGTCATTCCAAGAGGGGCTAAATTACGCATTCAAGGAATACCTTTAGACACAGGTGCGAAAGACGGCAAGTATGACTTCGGTTGGAAGTCGGTCACTAAATGGGCGAAAGACGGATTTTCTCAAGATTATCATGTGGCTAATGAGAAGAAAGAATCTTTAACGGGATTAGGTGGGGTGGATGTTTATCGCCAATATTACAATTATCCTAATCTAGCCTTACTTTCAGTAGCAGAGTCTAAGCGGCAGAATCCTGAATGGTATCAGAATGATGGGGTCACTCCTGAGCAGTTTGCTGATAACTTGGAGAACATTTACTCTGATATTGGGAAGCAGATGCTCAATATAGCAGAAAATAATCCTTACACTTTGCAGACTTTACAAGGCAAGTCCAATATTTTTACGGCTGATGGTTCAGATTACACCCTTCAAGACAACAACATTAAGACTTTTGATAAAGAAGGTTCTTATTTGATTACCTTACGCTACGGTTATGATGCGAATAGTTCAAAGGAGAATGATTGGTATGCAGGTAAAGCAGGATTCTGGAATTACGCTACTCGCGGAATCTTAGAAATTGGTAGTATAGTTTTAGGGGGTTGGGTTGCTCAAGGTTTAACGAAAACGGCTATGGGATTGAGAGGGGCTTATCTTTCAGGACGCTCTTTGACAGGAATGGCTCGATTAGCAGGAGCAACCACAGTTAGACTTGGCCCCACAGCGACTTCAGGTTTAATTCAGACTTCTTTGTTAGGAACAGAATTGTTAGCGTGGAGTTCGCCCTGGTTATCTCCCATGTTCACAGGTGCTAAGTTAAGCAATAATGATTGTGATTTCCCCGCATCAGGTCACATTCATAATTTTGAGATTAAAGTTTATGACCCTTCTAAAACGGATGCTTACGGAAATCCGACTTGTCCGAAAGGAACTCAGAGGCCGTTAGTCGAAACAACCCCTCCACGATTGGCTGACATCCCTTGTTGTCCAGAAGGAAGTGTTTATGAACCAAACACAGGTCTTTGTAAGAAAGCAGATGGTTCAAAAGCAGACCCAAGTATTTCTGAAGGGCAATCTGGTGAAAGTGTGCGATGGTTAGTTGATAACAGCGATTCTTCACCACAATTGACCGTTAAAGCCTTAGCCGCAGTAGGTTTAGGATTAGTTTTCATTACTCGATTTTTACGGAGCAAATAAGTCGTTGTTAAGTTTATTCTTTTTAACCACATCTTAAAATAGAATGGCTGTTTATTAGAGAGTGGTGATTAGCCTTGACTAATCCTTTTGAACTTGATGATGATGAAATGCGCTGGAAAATATGGGATTGTTCCTTTTACGGAAAAGTCCCTTCTATTCACGGCGATTCAGCAGCCTCTCTAGTTTTACCAATGGATGTAGTATTGCATCAGATGGAATGGTCTTTTCCAGAAATGAAAAATGATGGTTGGGTCTTAGACCTTTGCGTTGATGATGTTTTATGGGAATCCATACCTCTAGGTATTCAAGCCACAGGTTTTTATTCATTTAAAACAGATATGAGAGGTGTTTATCTCCCTAAAGGAACAATGATAAGCACTCACATTAGGTTTTTAGGTGAGGAGGAAGAAGGAGAGCACTATCTTGAAGGAAACTTAGATTCTCGATATTCAGTATTTCTCTCAGGTTTAACGGTAGTGACATCTAACATCTATCCATTAGGGAGGGCTTTCAATAAAAATGAGGGTATTTTAAAGTGGAATTGGTTTGACGATTGGCAAAATACCAACTGCTAAATACTATTTGTCCTTACAAGAGTTATGAATACGCTACACATTAGACAACTGCTAAATCTTAGAGAAAATATAGATAAAATTGGTTTTGTCCTTGCGACCGCCAGCATTGTAGGCAGTATTTACACTTACACTCACGATGAAAATCTAGGAATATTTATAGGTTTGTGGGCTTCGGCTATTTTGATTGGAAGTAAAAGAATCCATGATTGGATGAATTAAAGTTCTGGAAATAACAAGACGAACACTCATAAGTAAGAACTGAGTAATGGTAGTATGACTGAATTGTTCTTAGTCACAGGTAAGGGTGGTGTGGGAAAATCCACCACAAGTGCGGCTACGGCTTTACAGCAAGCCGATTCAGGTAAAAAAGTTTTGTTAATGTCGAGCGACCCTGCACATAATATAGGTGATTTGTTTCAATGTTCTTTGTCTGACACAGAAAAAGAAGTCATCCCTAATTTATGGGCGTTGGAAATGGATGCTACTCAGAGAGCCTTGACTTTTATGAACTCTTTAAACGAAGCCTTCAAATCTATTTTTAAAAAAGGTGTCGGGCTAGATGTGGATTTATTCAATGATATGATTTTCCCAGGTTTAGATGAGATTTTCTTTTGTCAAACAGTTTTAGAGGAGTTCGACTCTGGAAAATGGGATGTAATTATTGCTGACACCCCTCCAAGTGGTCAAGCCCTTCGTGCTCTCACTACTCCTGACATTGTAGGTGCTTGGTTAAGCCGAGTAGTTGCTTTGAAAAGAAAGTTTGAAGTGATGAAAGGTGCTATTTTTAAGAAGAAGACCGATAAAGAAATGGAAAATATGGTGGAAAAAATGAGGTCGGATATTACTCGATTCAAAACTATTATGACTTCTAATCAATCTCAGATAATTTTAGTGACTATTCCTGAAAAGTTAAGTATTATGGAAACTCACAGAACGGTGGAGTATCTTAAAAAATTAAACTTAGAAGTTTGGGGTATAATCGTTAATAGAATAGTTCCAGATTTCGGGGAAGAATGGGACTCTGAATTATCCTCAGTTCAATTACTGCATAGCCAACATCAAGTTCATACAGAATCTTTAAAATTGGCGGCTTCGATTTTAGGGAATATGAATGTTAGGCAAGTGCCAATGGTTGCTTATGAGCCTGTTGGAATTAATAACTTAAGATTGTTTTCCAGATTGATTTGGAGTTAGGATAATATAGTGATTGGCCATATCAACAGTTATGTCACCAATTTTTAAAACTGATGAGGAACTAATTCAACTCGCCCACGACATTGAGGGTGGAAAGGTATTCACTATGGGTCATATACCGATGAAAGACCGCGATTTAATTACAAGTATATTTTCAGATGTTAATGCCTTTGATGGTGGGTTAGTCTATCAGTATTTAGATAAAGCGATTGAAGGCATAACTTTAAGTGATTATCCTCTTTTTAGTGAATCCTGTATTTTATCTTCTGAAGACGTTATTCGCACTTTTACTTTACTGTTTAGTGGAGGGTCAAGGTAAATGCCCTATATTCCAAAAGATGAAAGAACAGAGTTAGATGAATTGGCGGGTGCTTTAGTCACCATTTTAAGAAACGGCAACTTTAGAGGCAAATTAAATTATTTTATTTCTTCGATAGCGGAAGGATTAATTCAGGCTAACGGAGTTTCTTACTCTTTCTTAAACGATTTTATTGGTGTTTTAGAGTGTGTGAAGTTAGAGTTATACCGCCGAGTTGCGACCCCTTACGAGGATGATAAGATGCAAGAGAATGGTGATGTTTATGGTAGCAAAAGGGTGGTTTCGGAATTAGAAATAAAATTGTCTAAAGACAGGGCTAATCTTCAAGAGTTTGACCGTAAGATTACTCAGCGTATTGCTGATGAAAATGAGCCTGTTTTGGAAAGTTTAGATTTGTAGGTGATTAGATGAAGAAATGGTTATTCGGAGGTAAGCATTTGCATAAAGACTTAGAGGATGATTTGTATGTTCAATTCATGGCTAATCTATTTTCCGCATTAACTACGGCAGTTTTAATTGGTAGTTATCATATTATAGTTCATTTGTGAGGTGAAAAAATGATTTGTAGGTCTTGTAAAACAAATGATGTGGTGGGTGAAGATGAATTGTGCCTAGATTGTATGCGACTCTCTTACGGAGTTTAACCCATAAGTATAAATGTAATGTGGCCAAAATAGATATGGTGTTAAAGGATGACAACAATTTTAGGTATTGTAATGATAGTTTTGTTGTCTGTTATAGGGAATTATATTTTGACAATCAAAGAAAATAAGATGAGAGGTGAAAAAAATGAGTGATTTACATGATGAGATTATTGTATGGCGAGAACATCTGGCCGCAGAAAGAATAGCACGAAAAATAATAGACAGGAGATGATTTCTTGGATGAATATTTTGCCTTAAATGCTATATTTGGAGGGGTAGTGCTCTTTTATTTCCATAAAATGTATGTTCTTGTAGTAAAAATGGTGTCCGTTATAGAAATGGAGTTCCAGAATACTCCTCTTTTAAACACACCTAACATGGAGATTCCACCTCCACCGCCACCCATACCTGATGAGTGGTTTGAAGAAAATCAAATGTGGCATAGGAATTGATTAGATGGATGCTACTTTAACTTTTGATATTGATGATGTTGAAGATATGCAAGTTTTTCGACAATTTGCAGAGAAGGTAGCCACAACTTATGACAATGTTTGGATTCGGAAATCTTCAAGTGGAGATGGATTCCATTTAAAGATAACAGGTCAGACAGATTATGATGAAAAGACAGGTCGCATGATTGTGGCTGACAAATTATTCAATGCAGAAGATGTTATTTCTTTGAGAGATAATGAGGAAGAAGAGTGTCGAGGTCGTTTAACCGGAGACAGGGGCAGATTAAAGGTAGGACTTCAAGTGGGTCGCTTGTTTGGAGTCAAATCTGGTAAGAGTGCTGGTGAGTGGTTGCCCATTGAAGCCTTCTTCAAAGATGAGAGTATTTTAAACCATTAGACAGGTTCATATAGAGGTTGTCATTAAAAGTGTTTGATACTATGATTACCTTACAAGATTTTGGATTTGATATTTCGGGAACACCTCACGTTTCCCCACCTCTTACACGACAAACGACTCTTTCTGATTATGGTGCTTTTTTTCTTAACTCTAATTTAATTACTTTGAGGGATTTTGAGGTGGAAAAATGATTACAATACATGAAATTAATTTAGCAGGAACAATTTTGATTGGATTAGGATTGATTATTCAAGGGTGGTTTATTTTAGATTTAAATAAAAGAATTACTGCTTTGATGAGTAAAGTTTGGTTAGAAAAACAAACTAATCAAGGGGTTCACGGTCTTACAGGGATGGAAGGAAACATTGGTTTAACAGGAGTTTCAAGTTTAACAGGTCTATCAGGAAAGGAGCGAGAATGATGGAAAAAGAAGAAGAAGAAGATTACATGACTAAGGAATGGATTTTAAGGAAATGGAACAAGTCTTCTGACTCTGCTTACCAAAAGATAATGGCTTCCAAACTAAAGGCCTCAGA
The DNA here is from genome assembly GCA_002697345.1 of Paracoccaceae bacterium. Lineage (GTDB taxonomy): Bacteria > Pseudomonadota > Alphaproteobacteria > Rhodobacterales > Rhodobacteraceae. The sequence goes on from NZVE01000002.1 coordinate 13,823, forward strand.
AAAAAATAAAGATACAGAAATGGAGGAAGAAAAATGAGTTTTAAAAGAATAAGCAACTATATGATAATTGGATTTATGGGTGGATTGGGTTTGTTTAACAGTAGTAAGTTAGAAATAAGGCAAACGACTGACACTAATGCTGAATTGCTCTTTCAAAATGGTCAGATAATTTCGTCAGCCGTGATATGTCTTTGCGTAGCAGGAATGATAGCGGAAGTTTTAGTTATGAAAAATCGAAGGAAACCGCTTCGCAAGTCTAATTCTATGATTACTGTTGATGACAACTTATCGGCAACTGAGTTTTACGATAAATATGCTGAAGACTCCCTTACTGTGTCGAAACCTAAAAAATACAGGAAAACCCAGAGTAAAAAAAGTAAGCCTATTTTCAAAGGTGATAAAACTAATTCTGCTAATGACATAGGCGTAAGTAAAAAGAAAACTAATAAGAAAAACAAAGGTGTCAAAAATGAATGAAGTTTGTCCCGACTGTGGAATGAATATGTCGTTGCGAGTAGCAACTCCTTCCACTAAAGGTATGTGTTGCCGATGGGTGGTGATGAGATGAGAGATAGTTGCACAGACACAGATTGTTTTTGCGGAACTTGTGACCCTCAGAAAGTTATTTTTAACATCTGGAAAGATTTAACTGCTGAAAGTGACCAATACGGACAGCGACCTAATTGTGAAGTGTGTGATAGTGTGTGGGAAGAATGTAATCCTTTTTCTGGCCCACACGACTCTCAATACATTCAACAGCATTTTGAAGCATATTGGATAACTACTGCTGTGGCTTTAAACTATTTTGGCCCTGTTCCTAAAACCCATCCTTTCGCTACACCTTCTAATGTGACTGATTTTGATGTGCCTTACACTCTTGAATGTTTAATAGCGATGAGAGATAATATTGATTTTTGGATAAAGGATTTTGATACGGAGATTCCACACCCTAATATAACTTGTTCACATGGTTATGTAATAGGTTATGATGAGGGTTCGTGTGAAACTTGTAATATGGAGGCATAAAGATGGAAAAAATAAAAAAGAGACTAAGTAAGAAAATGACAACAATTATGATATTGGTGATTATCATCATAATGCTGACTTCAGGTTTTGCAGGGTGTTTAGGTGCTTTGGATAGTGATGATAAAGTGGATGAACCTGTTATGACTTACGATTATAATGAAGAATGGTTTAATGATTCCCATCAATTTACCAATGTTCTAAGAATGGGACACATGACTCAGTATAACACCGATTACGAGGCTAATAATTCAACTTTAACTGTTCATCTCAATTTCACATACCGTTTTGAAGAAAGACCTTTCGGCCAATCAGGTTATCTCAATCTTACTTTAGAGCCTTCTAATTCAACAGGAGAGATTTATTACAGTCAAGAATGGGTTGGAAACGAAGCGTTTGTCAATGAAACCATAGTCTTGACGGAAGTTTATGATGCAGTTCAGTTGAGAATCCGAGCAGAAGGAAGTGATGGAACTGTAAGTGGAGAACAACAGGATTACTATGACTTACAATCTTACTACTCTTTTGAAACTTTAAACTATACTGCTTAGGGGATTATAATCATGGTAGTAATAGAATTAAGTGAGTCTGAACTCAGTTGGTGTTTAGAAAACGCTAAAAAAATTGTCGAACATTACAGTAAAAAGGGTAGTAAAGGTTCTGGAACATATAATCATAACAAAGTGGACAGTAATTTGGTAGGTTATAAATCTGAAGTCGCCTGTAAAAAGTGGTTTTCTGAGTTTATTCCTCTTCAAGAAGTGCGTTGTCATTTTGAAGACTATCTTCAACCTAATACTAATGGTGACATTCAAATCAAAACACAAGGTTTTGAGATTAAAGGATTGAGGCCGCATCATTGGGATAAGTTTAAGAGATGTATTCCACCACACCAATTAGAAAAATATGTAAAGCATGATAGAATAGTTGTCTGGACTGTGACCACAGGAGACATTAAGAATAACGAGGTGGACATAAAGGGTTGGAATTGGTGTAAGGAAGTTAAAGAACACGGAGTCTTTAGACAAACCATTTGTGCAAACATCTGGTTAAAGGAAGATGATAGGATGAGGGATTTAGATAGTTTAAAGGATTTATTAAGTTGAGTTTAATGAGTATTAAAAATCCCACTTTAGACGTTTGTGAAGAGTGTTCCATAGAAGCGATGTTATTCCGAGTGGATGATTATCGCAAGAAAACTCATCATCTTTGTAAGCCTTGTTTTGAAAATAAGTTAAATACCATTGAAGATTGGTTTGTAAATCTGCAACTTTCTTTAGAGGGTTGGTATGAAGACTTAGAATTGAATCAACGATGGGATATGGTAAATGATATATTTGACTCTATTTCCCAACATTGAACCACAACCCTTTTATACTATCCGTCCCTCCCAAAGATTAGAGGAATTAAGATGCCACCGAGAAATAAAATGAATATGGCGGGTATGACACAAGTGCAAATGCTGGAAGAACATTTCAATCACTATGATTCTATTAGTGATGGTGAAGCACAGATGTATCGTATTCGTAGTTTGCCCCGAAGAATAATGGATTTGAAGAAAAAAGGATATGAGTTTGAACACCAATGGTCAAGAGATTTGACAGGACAAAGGTATGTTCGATATGTGCTGACTCACAGCCCTAACAGGAGTGATTAAAATGATGGGTGAGATTAGAACTCAACTAAAGAATATTTCAGGACGTTTAAACATGAGTGAGTTTACCGAACCTTACAAGACTGATGGTGGAGTTTCTTGCATCCGCAGAGATTCCATAGCGGCTTTTACCACTACTAAAGATGAAATAACTGTTCATCTTCGTTCTGGAACTATTTTCACCATAACTTTAGATGAAAATGAAGCAAATATAGAAAACATTACTGCTGATTTAGCAGGTATTATTGCTGAAGATGACACGGTGACAGAATGAATGCTGAAAGAGTTATGATTGATATAAAAGTAAATCACGCACAGCGTAGTGGTTATTTTGTCCGTTGTCACGGATTGAAACAATCCATAGAAAAAATAGAGAGTTTACAAGATACGAGAGTCGTAGGTCTTGTGTATGATGGTGGAAACTCAATAGAGTTGATTCTCGACCCCCCATTAATTAAAATCGGAGAGGGTGAGGAATGAATATGGTAGTTGTTGGTCTGTGTGGCCCTACTCGCCATGACATTCCTAATGTGAATAACTTCTTATTCCCTACTACGGTGGAACGTCCTTTGGATTTCGTATCTCATTACACAGATTCTTTGAGTTTTATAGATAGTTTGTCGGATGACACACACCTTGAATTATACATAACAGGTTTAACACCTGTTTTAACTTCATTTTTGTCTGCATGGGTTAAAAGAAATGATGAAAAAAGAAGGGTAGGTGCGAATACTCGCCATCTTACCTTGTATCATTACAATCGTGATAACAACGATTACGAAGCCCATTTGTTTTAGGTGATATTGTGTTTAGGATTTGTGCTTACTGTTTGTCTTCTGATGTTAAAATAATTTATGCTAGAAGAAACTCTTCTTTACTTTGTCAAGAGTGTGGGCGTGTTTCCAACAACATTGGTTTAGACGAGTCGCAACCCAGAAGGTGATTACTGTGAGCACTTTAAAATCGTTGCTGGAACTTAAGGAATCTGATAATTACGAGAGGGACTTTAACGCTCTCCGTCAGCAAGTGCTTCCTTTAATGAATCAGTTGGCTAAAGAGAACGCTGAACTAAGGAAGGCATCAGAGGAAAAACCTTTATCCGAAACTGAGTGGCCAAAAGATTTAACGCCCCACCCTGCCAACCCTCAAGTTCCTGTGAGGGAAAAAGGTCGAAACGGTAAAAGGTGGAAACACTATTGCGAGCAAATAGAGAAGGCTATGTTCATAGATGATTTAAGAGAGGTCATTTTAGAGATGTTTAATCAAGGATTCTTAGACACCGATGTTCTGGATGCCGTGTTCTGCACCGTGAAAAAGGGGCGGAGAATATCAGTCCATAATTACAATGGTGTATTTACCATTGATAACAAAGCATAAAGAGTAAGCAGTTCTAATTAAACTGCTATGTCTGAAGATATTTGTTGCCGCCACCCCCACTTGAGAGAGGAATTAGTGGATGCTATAACTTTAGATTTAGTCAGAGGCGTTCAGTTTTTACTACCTGAAGAAGACTCTCTTGAGCCGTGTTTTGAAATAGAAACTATTGTGGATAACATCTGTGCTGAAAAGCCGTTTTTTCGCATCCAACCTGAAACCCGTAAAATAGACCCCTGCGAGGAAGAATAGGGTTTTGAAATAAAGGGTGGGTCGTGGGTCTTTATTTTCAAAGGTAGCGAGAGTTTATAATGGATAGGTGAAATATAGTAATGCCTAAAGGCAGGATATGATTAAAATGGCAGAAACAAGATTTTGGAAGCGTGTTGGAATGCGTTTAACTAGAGAACTAGCGTTTGAAATGGAGAGTAAGATGAATGCAAAAGGTTCTTACTTAGATGATGATTTAGAGGAGTTCACGGCTATTGATGCCGAGTCTTCTGATTACAAGACTGAGTTAGAGCAGTTATTCGATTCTCCTGATGAGTATTTGGAAACAGGCGACCCTGTTAATGGTGGTGCGGCTGTTATAGATATATCATATCATTACTACCAAAAAAACCGAAAACCACGCTTGATGGCTATCCGAGCCGAACTTAAAGAGAAGTTTGAGGCTGAGAAGGATGCGACTATCGCAGAGAGAATGGCCGAAGACGCAGATTTGACTTTGGAAAAGGCTACTTCAGATTGGGATTTGGAAGTTTCTCAGGAAATCAGGCAACAGGCTACGGAAATCTGGCAAACTGAGTTTGATGAATATGTCGTAGCATTACAGGAAGAATACGGTGTAGCATCTCAGTAAGGTGATTGAATGTCATCGGATGCCAAACCTAAGAAGCCTAAGTTTCATTCCCTTCCTGCTACCGAAGGTTTAATTTTTGACATTGTAAAATACTTGTTAGAAGGTAATGGTGCTTCAAGTAGTAGGGAAATAGTGGAACACATCTCTTTCGGTTTAGGTAAGAGTCGAAGGCATACTGCCCCTGAGATAGTAGGTGTTTTAAGGAATAGAAAGATGTTCTGTCCGACCACAGGTTATCAAAAGCATAGTGGAAACAGGTGGAGATTAGATTTAGTTGAACTTCAAAGATACATTAAATCTAAAGGTTATCAAGAGCGAGCAGAGTCTTTTGAATTACCTGTGTTGATTCAAAGACTTAAGAGAAGGAATCTTTCTTCCACTATCGTAGCCATGAATGATTTACTTGAGAATCAAGACTCTCTGGAAGATGATGAAGTGATAAATAAAGTGTATGATTCTCTCCTATTTCTCTGGGGTTAGCCGTAGCCAATGTTCATATAGTCCCACCGCTACATTCGGACATAAATAGGATGTTTATCCTAATTAGGAGTTAATAAAATGTATTTTCTTAGACAATATCTTAAAGGTGTTAAAGGTTCAGGCACAAAAGATATTTGGTCGGGAGATTTCGTTCCGAATGAAGATGAAATATTAGAAAACTTTGGTGATAATGGTAAATACATTATTTTCCAAAGAGGTAAAGGAATCAGAGGTATGAAGAAAATAGTTGAGTATGGGCCATACACTCCTAATCTTATGATTGAAGATGAAACTCCTAAAAATCGAATGATGTCAGGTTTAAAGATTAAAGCCAAGAGTGATTGGATGCCCAAAGTATTCGCCGCAGAAGGTAAAACCATCAATGTTAAACAACAGATTGATTTAGAAGATTTATCGGATGATGATTTGGATGAGTTGTGGGGTTCTATGTTAAACACTCCTGTGGAGTCCGAAGATGATTTTGATAAGTTTTCGGAAGATACTCAAAAGATTCGTAAAGAAATCAACCGCAGATTAGGCGAAAGACAGTCGTTAGTAAGTTCTATGCAAACCGATATGGGTGATATAGATGATATGGTTGCTGAGAATGATACCATCAGCAAAGCGTTAGAAGATGCTCAGAAGTTAGTTGGAGAGGGTCACAGCACTTTAGCCGTTGTTATGGCAGGGGTCACAGGATTGGTTGTAGGTGGTGTTGCTCAAGAAGTCAGATGGAGTAAAAAAATGACTGAGGCTGAAGAGAGATTAGCACGTTTAGAGTCACAGTTAAGTGATTTAGCGGCTTCTCAAGAGAACAGAGCCGAGCAGAGAGTTTATGACCCTCTTTCAACTAGCAATATCCTTCACAGATTTAACAGTAGTCAAGGACTTTGAGGTGACTACATGAATGAAAACGAAGATTTTGATGCTCTTAGAAACAATTTGAAATATCTCAAATTATCTTTAGAGAATGAAAGAGTCAAAGCCCAAGAAAAATTATTTTTAGATTTTACTCAGACTGTAATGGGTATGGACATGGAAGATGAGCGAACTGTTTTACTTTCCCAAGCGTATATGACTACGGTAAAAGAATTAGCAGATGAGGAAATTGGACTCCCTGAGCGATTGCAGAACTTTATTAATTCAGATTTTCTATACACTTTACTTACTTACCGTAATTTAAGATACGAGCGTGAGATTAAAAAGTTTCTTAGACATTTGAGTGAGTTATTAGTGACTACTAGCAAAGAGGGGGAAACCCGCGACTTTAAAAGTTTGGAACATTTCTTTAATCGTTCTATAATGGGGGCTTTAGACATAATTGAACCTGAAACTGCGGAAAACCGTGAAGAAATTGTTAGTATGATTGTCAATGCTATTGGCCAACCTTTTAGAACAACGGCATGATGACCGTATAGCATAGGTTAAATACCATGTCTGCCTATTGAAGTTGGTATTAGTATGTCTTTTGATGATATTTTAGAACCTAAGAGTTCTTCTTACGAAGAAAAACCTGTTTCCCCCCCTCGACCAAAACCTTCTCCGAGTGCAAAGAAACCTTCCATAGAGTCTTTGTTAGGTGATGCAGATGTTTCGCAGTTTGCGAAAAGGATGGGATTAAATGATGATTTGACCAAGCAAGTTCTTGTTCCTTTGTTAGCAGTTTTGGATAAGCATGGTGGAAAGATAATTGACCCTGAAAGCCCGACTACACAAACATTAGTTTCCTTAACTACTCTAGCCAATGAGTTTGGCCCACTTATTCAAGGGGCTTATCAGTATTTCTCAGGCGTTAAAACTCAATTAGATGCGGCAGATGCGGCTTTACTAGAAGCAAACGCGGCGGCCTTGTCTGCTTCTGAGTTAAACAGTCTGTTCGGAACAGATGATGATATTGGAACAGCACCCGAAGCCGAAAAGATAATCGAAACTAGACGAGAACCTAGAAAAAGCATCCACGATAACGCTCCGAGTGCTTCAGCACCCAAGTCTCTTTTAGAATTAGGGAAAATTGATTATTATTCCCTTTTAGCCAATGATACTATCTCCTCGCAAGGGGTTAATACCGCAGGAAGCGATATTTATAAATCTCAACAAAGAAACTTAGAAATGGAACAGCAAGCCAAAACAGGGTGGTCTAAATTGCCACCTAAGTCTTCCACTATTGTTCCTCTGGACAGATTGGCTTCCGAAAACGGGATGACTTCTGAGGGCGTTAAAACTAAGGACAATCAATATAGTGTTAATGGGGGGAAACCTAATGAAACTTCTATTGATTTAATGTCACCTAAATCTGCTTCAATCGTGGATGAAGGAAGAAATGATATTCTTTCGGCTATGCGTCAAGAAACCCAAACTCGTAAGATGTGGTCTTCTGACCCTGCGGCGGCTAATCCTCAAATGAGTGCTGAAGAAATGGTAGCCCACATTAAAGCCCAAGCCCGCCCTGGTCAAGGAGGTCAGACCTCCACAGATGCTAGTAAGATGAGAAGGCCAACCCGAAACTTTGATGTGGTAATAGGGGCAAAAGACGCTTTCAATATCGCTGGTGCAGAAAGTTTAGCCGCTAATGCCTTTAAAGTTGATGGGTTAGCAGAGGCTATGGCCGCAGAGAAAAATAAAATTAAGGCTAGTCAGAACACTAATTCATCGCCATTCGGGGCTACTGATGATTTTATGATGGATTATTCTGCGAGTCAAGAGGCAGAATTGACTTCTATGGAATCTGAAAGTATTATTCAAATCACGGATTCAAACTCTGATTGGTCTTTGGGTTCAGTTTCAGATTTAAACTCTCAAGATATAGGAATTGAAGGCATAGAATTAGAGATTCCTGAATTAGATGTAAGTTTAACTTCTGATTCTGCTTCCTATGATTCAGAAGCATTAGATAGGACACCTAAAAGGAATCAATTTAGAAGTTCCAATTCTTCGTGAGAGTGAGTAGTGTGAGCATAGTCGGGGGAAATGCTGTTTGGCGGAGATTTATAGTCAATCAAATGCCTGAATGGTTAAAGTGGCTTAAATCTGTTCATCTTCCATCGCATTTAAGACTGTGGACTAAATACTTAGACGCTACACCCCCTAAAAACGCTTACTCACGAATGAAAAGAATGGGTGGTGACGATGAAGAACTACTAACTTTGCTCTTTATTCCTGATGAGTCTTTTTGGAAGCAGTTAGAAGTCGAGGTTGGTGAAGAAAAATCTTCCAAGATGTATAGGGTCGCTCTTTCTTTAACGATGGATGATTTCTTGCACGATTTAACTTTGTATGCTCAACAGTTTCCCGAAATACGGAGCATCTATGTTTTACTCAACACCTATCAAGATTGGTTTGATGAGTTTGTGAATTACTTAAGGGCAGACTTGTATCAAGAATGGCAAGAGAAAAACCTACTGTAAATAAGTAGCGAGCCTTCTTATAGTATCTCGGTTAGATTTAATTAGGTGTTCTTATGGTAGCAGTTGGCGACATAATTGAAATCAGCGATGCTAAATCGAAAGAAAAGGCATTTCCCAAAGTTTCTTTATTGGGAAGAAGGTATGAAGTTAAAGGGATTGATTCTGCTTCAACCGCGACTTTTCCTGCTTTGAAGGCCACACCTTTAAACTATGAATATACTGACAAGAAAGGAAAGTTTTTCCCTACTAGCCCACTTTACAATCCGCAAGCAGATGGTAGCACTTGGGAAAGTTCAGGTCTTAGTCACAAAGGTCGAACTCGCTCTATTAAGCCTAATACCTACTTTGTAGTTCAATCACCCACAGCACTTTCACCACCTTCCACACCTTCCCCAACTCCCAGCCCAAGCCCCTCTTCAACATCAATTTCTGATTCTCCTTCTGCCCCTATATTTGGGATGGCAGGTGCAACACAAGAAGAAAGTCCTAAAGAGGAAGTTAAAGATGACTTGCCTGTTGCAGATTTAAGTAGTAAAAGTTCTTCTGTTGAAGAACAGATAGAATTAGCGGCTCGATTGTTTAACAATATTGGGGTAAGAAGCAATAAGCACTTTCAACCTTACGCTAACGACCGTGAGTTGGACTATGAGAAGTTTTCTAACTATCGCATACGATTGGATGAAGATAACGCTAAGGGCATGAGTGTGAGAGTTATCTTTTCCTCGCCCATAGAAGAAGAAGTTGCTAAATTGAGTGCTATGAATGAAACTGACTTTTTCAAGATGCTGACTAATAGTCGGACAGGAATAGTGCGACAATACACGATTGGAGAGCCTGTGCAGGATGTAGTAAATAGGTCTGGAAAGATTTTACCTCTGCAATACTTTACAAATGGGGCGAAATGGGATAATGGTGGTAAGGTAATTGGAATAACTATGGACTTCGCACCTGTTATTACAGAAACATCTTCAACACCTGAATCGGAATCCGATGAAATTAGCCCCAGAGAAGACAAAGAAGGTTTTGAAGGTCTGGGAAGCCTTTTCGGGGCAGAGGCTATGGATGGTTTAAACACATATCCAAGACTTACAATTAACTTAGAAGGTGCTGATGGTAAGGAGTTTTCTCTCATCCACACCTATCAAGGAGATATTAAAGTTTCATTCCCTGAAGAAGAAAAGGATGAAGTAGTTGAAGTCACATCTCCTGCAACATTCGCTTTTGGAGGTCAAGCGGTATCAGATATTGAAGTTGGAAGTTCTGATTCCGAAAAGCCAGAATTATCTTTGAATTGGGATGATATAGTAATGATACCTAATTACAGTTTTGATTATAATCGTTTTCCATCCACAGTAAAGAATGCGGATGGTGGTGATTATGATATTAGGGCAGTTCTAGGCATAGATTTCAATCACGACCATCCTGTTTTCCGACCTTATGAGAAGCCTTATGTTGTTGATTGGGATAACGCACCATCTATCATGGGTTCGTCTGCAACAGGGTATATTGAAGCAATTTTCACAGTTTCAGCACCAAACCTTCCTGAAGGAAGCGTGACTGATAGATTACCAGGTTATTTCGGAGAGTCTAATCCACCTTACAACCCTAATTGGATGGACTACCCTCGTAAAGTAAGTGTTATCTTACCTAAAGCCGATTCCTTGTATATGGATATTCCTTCTGATGGTGATAGTGAACATAACCTAGACAAATGTGATGAGATAAAATATTATCAACATAAAGGAAAATATCGTGACATACAACTTGTTGGAAGAAAAAAGATAGACACAAAGTTTAACATGAAAACATTACAGAACGATAATACTTATGCGGATTTAACAGCCACATGGAAGGTTGGAGAAGATTACGAGTTTGAAACTAAGAAAATCGGAGCATCGGGTTATCAGAAGTTTAAAGGAGAATTGACAGGTTTAATCGTTAGACCTGATGAATCCAGAGAACCTGCTTTCAAATCTGCTACTCAATCTCGCCGTGACCGAAGACTTCAAGCCACTATGGAGAAAGACTCTGCTGATATATTCTATGGGAAAAATGAGGCTGATAAAAAAGGCAAAAGTTTCATAATAGTTTTGAAGAATGAGAAAAACACACCTTATTCTGGACAAATAGTTAGAATTAAATTAGGTGGTGATGAATAATGGCTGAAGACGAACAATTACAATTTTTAGATACCCGAATGGATTACTTAGAACCTGTGCTTAGAAAAATCTTGGGGACGTATGGTTCTGACGCTGTGGAAATAGTTTCCAATGTGGATATTGAAACTATAAACTCTTTAACTGATAGTGCGGGAAAGAGAAGGCAATTTATTGAGTTCGTTAATTCTGATGACGAAATGGAACTAAAAAGTAAGAACTCAGAGGGAGTTGATGAAAATGTCATAATTTTTAAAGGTGCATCCGATAAAAAATCCTTAATCTCAACATCAGCAGGGCAGTTAAAGAATCTTAATGATGACGCTAATTTAGAGGCTACTTTGACAAAGAGACTAGATAGGTTTGGAGGTGGAGGTGAAACTCCTCAAGGAAGTGGAATTGACGAGAAATACATCAAGAAGATTAGGAAGTTCATGGAAACATTAAGTTCTGTGTTCGGATTCAACTCTCCTCAAGATAAGGAAATGTTCGTAGCCGCGTGGCTTTCAGAGAACACCACTACTCGTTTAAGCGGAATACCAGGAACAGGTAAAACCACGTTGATTGAATGTGCGGCTTTACTATTCGGAAACTCTTACGGATTTATTGAAGACCGTAAAAATCCTTTAAACCAAAAATGGGATTCTATCAGAACAGATAAAGAAGTTCGGGATTGGGAAGACCGCAGATTTTTAGAAGACTCTTATCGTTATCCTTTTTCATTCATCCATAATTCTTATCCACAAGGTAAGTTTGGTAAATCTTTACCCCGAATCAACGATGAGTCGGCAGAATTATTTGGCTTAGAAGCAGGTTTCGGAGGAAAACTTTCTAATGAGTATTTCCACATAGCAGTTGAGGCCATGAAACAAAGCATGATACTCTTAGTAAGAAAAGATGGTAGTCCCATAGTAGTTCAAGGGAAACAAGGAGACAAGTCGTTAAAAGACGGCTGGTTAAGGTGGCCACCAGAAGGTATGGATAAAGATGGTGATTTTGATTTTTATCGGTGTGTCACTATGGAAAGCGTTTTGGATAAATGGTCACTATGCACTTCAGGAGATGAAGCGATGGCCGCGTTATACTCCAAGTCGGGAGACTTGTTAGAAGGAGTTATGGAAATTATAATGAAACTAAAGAATCGAGAAATAAGTGAAAGAAATGCTTGTGGATTGATTTACTACGACACCAGAATTAATAGTAAAGTAGGCAAAGAAAGAATTGACAGCGAAATGAGAAACGAGATAGGTATGGCTAAGGTGGATAAGGACAAGAGGGCAGAACAATTGCTTTACGGTGTTGATATTACCTCTGAAACAGAAGACTTCGGACTTCAGTATCGCTTCCAACCGTTCCCACGCCCTATCGTGACTCAACCAATTAAGTTCTTTAACGAAGTTAATCGGTCACAAGCGTCTGTGGAAGACGCTATACTTGGTCTGATTGCAGAAGGTGAAGTGGAATACAGAGGTGAAGTCTTTAAATCACCCCCATATACTGCTTTCATGGACACTAACCCTCATGTGGGTGGAAACGATTTGGCCTTCACAGACCGTATTGATATGGAACTTCTTTTCCCATCTGCTTTACTTGACCAAAGATATAAGATTTTAAAAGGTCGTTTGGATGAAACTGCGACCTCTGAGAAACCACGCTCTCGTATCTTAGATATGATTATTTCTGACGATATTCAACCAATGCGCTACGAGGAACTAACTCAGATATGGGAGAACACTAAAAAGGTTAAGTATGTCAAAGACGGCTACAACGCTTTAATGGATATTTCCATCATCTCCACTTTGTTCTCCCAGAGATTCGGAGTGCATGAACCTAAAGCACAAATAGCCTTATCTTTCCAAAGTGAAAGTTTGGTTCACGATAGAAGGTCTGGAAACTATATTAACAGTCTTATTCCTGTGAACAGTTCAGGGTATTTCATTGACGCATCCATTTCTGAAAGCAAAACTTACAGAAACGATTTGGAAAAGAGCCAACAAGCGATTAACAGAGGTCACGGTGCTATGGCATTGATGGACAGAGTGTTGGCGATGAGATTCACTAACAGTCTTGCTAAATTAGCAAGGTCATTGGCTTACCTTCGTGGAAACCAATACGTCACGCGCAAAGAGGTAATGGATTGCTTGCCGTATGTAGTCGGACATCGTATGGGAAGGTCTAAAGGTGATGGTGGCAAGATGGAATACGGTTTAAACTCTTTAGCCGCCGCTAAGTTCGCTTCAGGACAAGAGTTCGTCAGAGAGGCTATCGTTAAAGGTTATATCGAGAGAGCGTTAAACTCCTTCGGTTCTCTTAGCAAGGGAGCATCAACAGGAAGTAGTGAGGAGAACCCACTCCGACCCCAATCTCAAAGCCGATGGGTTGAATGGGATTCCATGTTAGAGCAAGCCAGAAAGGATTTAACCACTTCTCGCACCTACGCTGAGTATGAAATGAAAATGTGGGCTATGGGCAGTTTGGCTTCAGCAGGTGGAAAACCATCTGAATTAGAAGGAACGGGCGACCCAATGGCTTACCTGATTTATCGTTTAGTCTTGACAGAAGAACTTACAAAAGGTGATGGCGAACCAAATCTTAAAACAGTCACTTACGGAATAAATACAATAACAAATACTCCTCACACGAAAACTCACACTTACAATAGTAGGATTGCGTTTTACCAAGATGCGATTAGTCACCTTTTGGGAAGTAGCAAAAACTATACGGCTAACGATATTGGCATATTGAGGCGCAAAATTACTTTAGAAAGATGGCTAACAATGGGAGATAAACTAGGTCTTTTGAATCAAATAGATTCTCTCTTGGACAATATCACAGGATTCCAGATTCCTGATTTATTCGGCTCACTAAATACAACTACCCAAATAAACTCTAAGATTTGGGGTCTTTACTCTGCTTGCACCCAACAAATACCTAATGAGTATCGGGAAATCGGATTATTAGACACTACTCGCGTCATTGGCTTCCCCCCTAATGATTACATACGCAACCCTACGTGGTATGGAGGGTCTGGAACAGGTCGAGCGTCAAAGGTTCTCTATGCAGGTAAACAGTCTTCATTAGAAGATGACGCATTCAGAAGTCTAAAAGAAACATCTGTTAATGGAGGTGAGGTTCTTACTGATGATTATGCAGGAGTTTCTTATCCTTTGGCTTCCAAGAAGAACTTAGAGCAAACTGTTTCTTTCCAAACCGCTATTAGAAACGATGCAGAACTTCAATCTGCATTAGAGATATTAGGTGACTTCTTTGTGGGACTTAATGAGGAGTTTGAAGTTGTGGGTTGGTCAGAGATGTTAGAAATGAACATGAATCGTTCCGATGAAGTGTGGAGTTCGTTTGATAGTGAGATAACTCAGCAGATTCAGTCTGTTTATGATGACAAAGATGGGCTTGTATCTAAAGACTATGTGATGGAACTGAAGAATGAAGAATCGGGAAACTATGTTCCTGAATATGATTTAAGAAGTTCATGGGATGAGGCCGCTACAAACTTAATAGATAGTGATAAAAACACTTTAAGATTCTATGTAAGCCTAGAAGGAGATGCTAAGAATAATTACCTCAAGTTAAACTTCTGTTTAGCGTCTATGAATGTTATCTTAGACTCTAATGGCAACTTAACACCTGTCAGCATCACAGATGAATCTCCTTTAGGAGAAGGTATGTCCTCACTTAAAGCAACTGCTGAAAATAAAGAAACATTCTTTGATTTAGGAAACCTCAGTAGTTTAAGTGTTTTCCGATACCGTCAGGTTGTCAATAATACTTTGAGTAGGAAACCAGAGGAGTAGTTTTAAATGGCTGAGTGTGCCGTAGCAGTTATCGCTCCGAATGACAATGGGGTGACAGGTGTTGTTCGCTTTTCGATGGAAGCCAAGACTTTGCACATTGACTACACTATTAACGGCTTAACAGACGGCGAACATGGATTTCACATTCACCAATACGGCGATTTGACCGATGGCTGTGATTCGGCTTGCGCTCATTTTAATCCTGATGGGACAGAACACGGGGGTTTAAACTCAGAAGTAAGACACTTAGGTGATTTAGGAAACATCGAATCACAAGACGGTGTTGCTAAAGGAAGGATGTCCACAGACACTTTATCCTTAGATGGTAAAAAAAGAAACTGTGTTGTCGGACGTATGATTATCGTGCATGAAGACCGTGATGATTTAGGTTTGGGTGGTGATGCTGAATCTTTAAAGACAGGAAACGCAGGTAAGCGGATGGGATGTGGAGTCATCGGTCTTTCAGAGGGCTTTTCGGAGAAGAACGCTGAAAGTTTAACGGAAAGTGCGCCCTACATAGGATTCGGAATGATGGTGGGAGCAGTAAGTGGTTGGCTTTTATCACGCAGAAACTAAACTTTGAACCTAAGTGTAGCCCCTTAAACGAGGATAGGATTATGTGTGGGAAAAGGGTTTGGTTCGATAGACAAACTGAAATAGCAAGACCCCTACATTAAAGCAGGTTATTCTATGTCTAATCAATCTCAATTGGAAACGGTTATGGGAAATCGTAATTATTCTCTGGAATCTGCGGTCAATGGTTTAGGCTCTCAAGTTTCTCTTAACAAGTTGAGGGTAAGACAGATAATCTTACCTCCTCAGATTAAATCTGCTACTGATACTGTTAATATTCACTATGGAGGAGTTAGAGGTTTAGATGAGTTTGCTTACGCTTACGGGATGATTAGTGAAGCAGAGTCTTTTCTGAACAATTGGCCTACATATCCTCAATTATTTACTACGGCGCGAAATGGGTGGAGTGAAAGTGGAGTGGACGGCAGATTAATGTCTTTGGCTACTCCCGAATGGGTTGCTTTAACTAATATGATTTCTTTGAATGAAAGTTATAGAAATACTCTTGATGAGTCTGTCAAAAAAGAGCGATTAGCAGTTTATCAAAGATGGTGGGGTTTACTCGCACCACCTAATCCTGATAAATATGGGGCATCGGGTCAAGCCGTAAAAGACCCTGTGAATGACCCTCGTTTAGATGATTTTAGTGGCTATGGTAGGAAACACGCCCATCAGTATTATCCAACAGCGACTCAAGCGTTTCTTTCAAACCGTGTGGAACTCTTAAAGGTAAAGCATTTGACTGAGAATAAACAGGGTCGGATAACTTCGATAAACACGGTGGACGGGTCAGTAGTGGTTTATCCTACTCAATGCCCTTACACAGTTGATGTTCAATGGGATGATGGGTCAAGTGAAACCTTGAGTTATCTTCAAGTCCGACATTTAGACCCTGTTATTGGTGAGCCTATGTTTTGCCGAGCACAACAGAATCTCAGCCCTCTGGATTATTTCGGAAACACTTTGATAGATTCTGAAACAGGTGAGCCATTAAACGATTTTGTCAATAAATTGGCGACTGTTTTGGTTATTTCCTCTATGGACATCGGCTTTGCTCACACTACTTTGAGTAATGATAATATTATTCACAAGTGGACTAATCTGAGTTCTCCTATGCTTCAACCAGCCGCCAGAAGCATCACTTACAATAACATGGAGGATTTGAGTAGTTCTATTAAGAGAGTGGGGTGGGCGACAGGTATTGGGCAACGCATAATGTCTGACATTTGGAACATCTTTACGGTGGGTGGTGGAATAAGCGTGATAGGATTGAAGGTAGGGCAGTTTATGGACAAGAAAACTATCTTACCTTTAGGGACTGTTAAAGATTCTGGCTTAGTTTTATGCCCTCATTGTAAAAAATGTGAAACTATAAACAACGCTGAGTTTGTTGATTTTGGTATTCAGACTAATGACCAAGACGGGTTTTCCTCTATCAAATGGCAGACACGAAGTGCGAATGGTATGCAAAAGTTTAAAGCAGTAGGTGTAGTGAAGTGTAGCGGCTGTTCACGCCTTTACTTTAGAAAGTTTTATCCTAGTCTCAGACCTTTTGATAATCAAATACCTTTTGGGGGTGTCACAGCAAACAGTAAGCCTAATCTTTTCATTGATGCGAGTAGGAGAGGTGGAACGGCGGCAAATACTTCTATTACAGGTTATACTTTCTTACCTCGTTTTAGGACGGGAAGTGAGGGAGCAGAAGGATTACCTTGTTTAAGGGTATTTGGAGAATTAGATGTTGGGGGGGAAAAATACATTAGAGCAGATGACATTCCCTTAGAGGTAGGAACTCAAAGTCGAAACTTGAAAAAACAAAGATTTTGTTCAGGAAGAACACCCATTTCAAGGTTTTCTTCAATGACGAGTCACGAATGGTATGATAGAAATGTGGGGGATAATGATGGTCAGTATTTAGGAATTAACCCTTCTAATTATAAGCCTGATAAAAGAACAGGACTACTTCGTTGCACATGGTGTGAACAAGTCAGCGAAAAAACAGGGAATTATATGGTGGAAACTTGGAATACAGGAAATGACATTTTTAATTACTACACAGGTGATAGGAGTTTTACAAATCAATCCACCTTTTTGTCAAGGGATTTCTTGGAGTTGAAAAGTGCTTCAGGTAATGATATTTTTAATACTTCAGGTGAGGATTATGAAGCCACAGGAGGAGAAACAATAGATTTGGGTGATGGTGTCACAATGATAACATCTGAGCGTATCGAGTATTATAAGATTAGGCTACTTGATAATCAAGGGTCAGTTAGAGAACTACACATCCACCCTGATGATTTAGGCCAAGAGATACCTGCTATTGATGGTAGCACTTCAATAACTATAATACCTGTGGAAAACCCGTGTCCCAATGAAGAGAGTTTTTTTCTAAAACCCTACCAAGCCTTTTATGAAGATTATTTGGAAAAGGAAAGAATAGAGTTAAATCAGGAAAGCAGATTTTTAATCACGGAACAACTCGCTTATTCGGCTAAATTGAACCTTTCTTCACAAACGTGGGAAGCCAAGCAACCTCCTTCTTCATATCTTGTATCAAAGGGAAGAGGAAGTCGTCTTTTTACTTCAGTAGGAGTTCGTTCTATTGATTGGACAGAAGGTAATCGAGATTCAATCACTCCACAAGGTGATAAACCTCGTTTTCCAGACCCTAAAATGGGTTTAGGAACTGCGGCTACTATCATAACTCCTTACGCTGATAACAGGGTGCAAAGACCTTTAAAGAACTATCATATTTTGAAAGAGGTTGGCGCAGATTTGGTTGTTGAAATAGATGAGTTATCTGGGCAAAAAATTACTCGTAAAACTCCTTACTACTATTGCCCTCAATGTAATGATTCGTTTCATGGTGCTCCTACCAATGAGGACGCTAATATTTGGAAGTTCCCCGAACCTACGGGCAACGAAGTCTTTAAGAATGGTTGGGACATAGACCCTGTAAACGAGACTTTAGTATTCACGGCTTCAGATGTTGAAACTGAACGAAGGGATGATGGGAGTGGAGGTTATAATCCTGAATCGGATTGGCATTGGACACTCCCGCTTTACACAGAGAATAAACCCTTTGGAACGTGGTTAGACAATGCTTTTGTCAATAATCCTAAAAAGGTCAAAGCACTTAACTTTACTAAAATTATGGAAGAGTGGTTAAAGAACAATAAAACATTTACAGAGGTGAAGAAAGATGAGTGAAGAAAATAAAGAAGGCACAGAGCAGGAGGAAGTTTTAACTGCTGATGCTGTTGAGCAAGCGTGGTGGAGAGATTTTGCTTTTGTCAAAAGGGGAGATAAAGAAACAGTTATTGAGACTCCTCGACCCCCTCAACTACCTGATATATTTGAAACTTTAAAGGATATTACTCCTGCCTTACGTGAAGAAGGTGAACTTACTTTGTTAGGTCGCACCTTTACAGGAATCACAGAATGGATTCCAGGTATTGACCCTGTGGGAGAATTAATTGAAGACACTTGGCTTCCACCTTTACCACCTTCGGTCACTACTCGTATGAGAACCTTTGAAGATGAAGAAGGTGAATTACCAGGTGGAGGGGGTCATTTGAATATGGTAGTTGATTTGTCGTGGAGTATGGACGAAAAGATTGGTAAAAATGGTGCGAAAAGAGAAGTAAGTCTTAGAGAGGCCGCCATGAGTATGTGTTCAATTATGATAAACGGTTGTCGAGATGGAGGTCACACTTTTGCTATTGCAGGATATGGTAGTTCGGGTGGAACAACGAGCATTTCTCAAGTTAATACTGAGGCATTACTAAGTGAAAGCAGTTCTTCATATTGGCAAACGGTCAATAATAGCACTCGTTTGATTTGGGGTGAAAATCCTCAACAGAGGAAGGATTATCAAGGTGCTATGGCTTCTATCAACGAATGTGTTTCTCTTAATGATGCAGAATTGTGGAGTTATATGGGTTCAACGGAGAGTGGGTGTGGAATGGCACGAATGTATTATTACATGAAAGAACAAATGAAAGGAACTGAAATTACAACTGCCCCTTGTATTTTCTTAAGTGATTGCTACCCTAGTGATTTAACTGTTCAGCCACAATATTATGAGTTATTGGGGGGCGACCCAGATAAACCTAAATTAAAAACTCAAAAAATGAGTGAGGATGGGAAAGAATCTGCAACATCAACAGGATTTTGGTATTGGGCTAAGAAATACAGTCAAGAGTTCGGCCCTGTTATTCTTATTCAGACACTTAGTGAAAGGGGAGCACAGAGAGTTAAAAGCAAGATTGGTTATTTGCCTCTCATACGTGCCGCTTTCGTGCAGTATATCGGGGAGGGTTATCCTGCCGAAGAATATGAAAAGTGTTTCTTGAGTTTGGAAGTCATTATGACAGAACAAGGGGGTAATCTGATAGATGTGGCTTTAAGGTTGAACGAGTTTATCAAGAACATGAATGGGGAAGGAGAAATCTGTTGCGGAGGGAAAGGAATATCTTTCTGAGAACAATTAAGACCAAATAGTTGTAGCGTTAAATAAGAGTGTGGTTTTACTATGATGGATGATTCGGACTTTAATTTAAACGAAACTCGCTCTGAACCTGTGGAAACCACAGAGGCTTCTAAAGAGTTTGAGATACCACCTGCATTACCCTCCGACTACTCTGCTAAACCCTCCAATTCCTTTGAACACATTGTGGATTCCAATCAGAAAAGTTTAACGACTACATCTTGGGGAAACTCGGTGCATGATTCTTTAGCCAACAAGCCAATGATTATGCTTTCCAGAGAAGCCGCCTTCCCCCCAGAGATTGTTTACGCTAAAATGTTCATAACAGGTTTATCTGGAAGTGGTAAGTCTTGGACGACAGGCGTAATAATGGAGGAGTTTGCTAGATTAGGTTTGCAGTTTATCTGTTTCGATGCTTTAGGAGCACATAAAGGTTTAAAGCAACTTCCTAATGTAGTGGAAATAGTTCCTACTATGGAACTTCATCCTAACATGGAAAGATTCGTGGATGAGATTGAGGCTAATCCTGATATGAGTGCAGTTATTGATTGTTCTCACATTGATGACCAAACTACTCAGAAGATAGTGGCCGAGTATGTTGAAGCCATGTTCAAGAAAAGGATGGGTCGCGGAATAATGACTTTCTTTGAGGAGTGTCAAGATTTAGTTCCCCAGCAAAAACCATCTTTAGAATCCTACGGCCCTATCGTTAAGATGTGCAAGAAGGGAAGGCAATACGGTTATGGAGTTTGTTTGATTTCTCAAAGACCGAGTGAAATCGCTAAACCTGCTCTTACTCAATGCACAATCCACATAATTCACGGTGTTATCCAAACTAGAGATTTGATGGCTGTTAAAGAGCAAATCGCTCAAGGAACAGACAGGCAAGCGACTAACAGTTTGTTAGATAAGATTCGTAATTTCGACACAGGAGAACTCTTGATTTACTCACCATCTCTTGTTCCTGATATGACAGGCACAAGACAACATTATTTAATTACTGCCGCCCGTTCTGATAGGGCTACTGAACATTCAGGGGAGAACGTAGTTGTGCAAGTTAAGAATCACAGTCCTGAGTGGTCGCCCGTAGGCAGGAGAGAAAATCCTCACACAGTCGGAAACATGAGGGTTCATTTTGATGAGGGGGAGGACTATAACCCTTATTCTCTTATGGAGGGTGATAAGAAAGAATCCAAAAGAGCCGACACACCTGCACACCAAAACTCTCATAACCATATAGCCAACACTAACAACGCCACTTCTTTTGAGGACTTAATAGACGCGGATTGGAGTGCTGATGACTATGAACTGTGGGACGCTGAATCAGATAATGTGGTGGAGAAGTCATGGGACTCAAAAACAGGGGCTTACTTCAGTCCGTTTTCTTATGATGGGATAGAAGAAGAAGGGTGGTCTGCTGATTTAGCAAGCGAAGCCCGTAATCTAATGCCTACTGAAGACGATTCTCCCTTTCTTCAGTCAATCAAAGTTTTAAGTGCCGTCCTCCTCACAGCAGGGGGTCTATTTTTGGTTCTGAAAGTTCCTACTCCTACCGAAAATCCTCAGATGTTAGCCGAACAATCTCGATGGTTAGAAGCGTTAGAAGTGTGAAATAACTGAAAATACTAACATTAATATACTAGGATTCCTTAGTATAGTTAGGAAACACAAGGATTAACCATCCGTTTCCCCAAACCCCCTCTCGTAAGGAGAAAATTACTGAATACCCATTAGTTTTGGACTGTGATTTACGAGGGGCTGCGAGGGTCTTCAAAGGTTAAACCAATTAAACAGACCTTGTGCTGGATAGTTGTTTATTACTTCTAATATACTATCATCTATATTCAGATTTTCTAAGAAGTAGGATAGCCCCCTTTCTTTCTCTATTCTTTGATTTAGGTGGATAGTCGTAAAACTCGCAGGAGCGAGGCGATACCCCTCTTTCGTAGGTATGGCGGCGAAACTGAGTTTGAATAGCATATCGCGGATTACAGGGTTCGCTTTACTATCCTCACACATAGGATTTTTAGGGTCATCGAAAAATTGAACTAACTTATACACATTGACAACCCTTATTTTATCTTCTGTATCTAAATCTGAAACGGTGGTTTCGTCACCCCACTTAGCACTTAACAGGTCAGTCCATTTTTGACAATTCAAGTTTGACTCAGGGGAAAGTCTGTTCCAATCTATTCTCATCCAATAAAGGGGTGGGATTTCCAAATAAGTAGCGTCCACAACCCCTCTATTAACAGGTTTGCTTATGGTCAAGACTTCCGATGCCTTTAGAAAATCTGCTGTGTCGTTGTAGTTGCCTTTAAGTTGAGGTTTAACTACGGTGAAGGGTGAGATAAAATAAACAGGGCTTTCGGTGTTAATATCCCGCCCCATCCCTCCTTCTCCAAATGTGAAGTTCCAATGAGAATGGTCTGGAAAATAATCACACTCTAAATAGTTCTTCTTTACTGTCTTAAGACAGTCATCAAAAGCGTAATCACCTCCCATATCATTACCCATTAAACTGTGAATCCTAATCTTTAAACTTTGTAAGTATCTTTTCAACAGCACTCGGTTTTGTTGTTGAGGCGATTCACCTTCTTTAGCATACTTTAGTTCCCAGAAGTCTTCCACCGCCGCTAAGTTAGCATCAAGTTTGGATTCCAGAGCGTTTATCATGGGATTGACGACTTCTGTGATGAGAGTGTATTCATTAGCATCTCGCAAAGGGATTCGCTTGATGCCGTCCATAACCTTATACTACCACACGACTAAATTAACCTACTCATTAACACTAACTACCGCAACAGTTATATGTGAAGCCTCACTCGTAAGGTTAATGGCAGAAGAAGCAGAAAGCAGATTTAGTAAAGAGCCGACAGTAGTTGAACCGCAACCACCTGTGGACTGTAATTGGAAGAAAGGTCAAACTTTGGCCTCTTCCACTTTAAGAAAGTGTTTTGGTTCGGCGTTTCACAAGTATCTCCCCCAAAAAGGAAATATGAGAATAACAAAAGTAATGGTTCACGCCACAGGGCGGCATTTCACGGTGGAAGCCAAAGCAGTTGGCAACAGAAAAATAACTTACGTGTGGCATCAAATGTGGTGGGTGCGAGGCCCTAAAGACGAGAGAGTGGAAGGATTCTTTTACTCTGGATTGCGAGTCGAGAACCCTGATGATGTAATTCCTGCTAAACCCCCTGCGAGGACGAAGAAGACGACTCGTAAAAGGCGTTCCTAAAAGGTGTGGTCTGAGAAAATACTTATTAGTGGAATTGATTTTCTGCTCAAGAAGGTGCGAGCCTTCATATAGTCGTGCAGGATAGTAATAACTGAAAGGTGTCTTAAATGTCAGGATATAACGGAATCCCCATGCGTGGAATAACAATACCGAAAACTCAGACCATTGGCGGAAGCCATGTTTTACCTGCTGGCCCTTACACACCAAATATGCCCCAATTCGATAGCGTGGATATATCCCGCGATTCTTTACCTGCTCACAACGCTAAAACTGCTATGGCAGGTCTTCACATCAGACCTATTAGCCCAGAGCCAACCGTAGTGGTTGATACTATGGCGGGTGCAGGTGCTATGCCTATGGCTTCTAACTTTAGAAATCTATCTAAACTACCTGATGTAAGAGTTTCTTCTTTCCGAGCAGAATCCCCTATGCAATCAGTAAATAGGAACATTGAAGACTTTTCTATGATAGGTCAAGGTTTAAGTCCAGACGAACCAATAGGTTTCAGACCTGCTCACACTATTGAGATGTATGGTTCTGGAAACCGTCTTGATGTAAGTATGTTAGACATAGCAAGACACGAAGTTATGCTTGACCAACTACCTACTAATCACGGTGTGGACGCTGTTTACGGTGGAAGTCCCTTTAGCGAGAAAGCAAGTATCTCTATCAGACCTCAACCTGCTAATGTTCAAGGCCCACAATATCGCGTTCCTACTACAACAAGAAGTGAACCAATTATCTCTGTTCCTCTAAGACCTGCACCACCACGAATCAATATGCCTCGCATACCTCGCGTTAGTGCTTCCCCTATGAGCATGGAAGTTAAACCTGTTTTACCACCAACAATGGGTTCGGACATGGGAATTGGCGCACACGCTAATTTACTTGCAGGAAACTCTCGCAACATGGGGCCATTAGGGGTTTCATCTGGTCGCAGTTTCGGCCCAGAAGGTTCAATGACTCCGTTTTAAGGAGTGAATTGAATGCCGTTTAAATCTAAGAAGCAAGAACGCTACCTTCAAATCAACGAACCTGAGATTTATCAGGATTGGGTTGAAAAATACGGTCGCTTCTCTGCCGAGAGTTTATGTATTGTCTGCAACGATAAACCTGTTGATAAATCTCACCCTAACTCAATGGGTGTGACTTGTAATACTCCCAGGTGTGTTCATTATTTGTATAGTGCAGAATCCTTCGGGGCTGAAGCAATTCCTATTCGTCATTCTCGGCGGCTGAATGGTTATTACGGGATAAAGGGTTATGACGATGCTTCCGAGGATGGATTCACATATCGTATCTATCGTTCGCCAGGAACAAATGATTGGTTTAGGGCTATGGTCTATGATGATAATTCCTTGAGAGATAACTTTACTAAGCCCACCAGCCGTAGGTTAAATCCAAGCGGTGAAATGGTAATTTCTAATGACCCCGCATCTTTGCTTATTGGAGCATTCCCAAAGTTAGAGGATGCAAAGAGGGCTTTGGTATTTCGTATGATACAAGATGGCAATTATGACCAAATGCTGACTGATGGTAATTTAAAATGGTTGCTTAAGGACTACTACGCAGAATCCTTCGGTGCTGAAGGTGATTATGAACCTTCTTTTGATTCATTAGAAGAAAGAATTGAATGGATGGAGTTTGCCGTTAATGACAAGTTCCTACATCAATATGAAGATGATTATTCCAATGTCGTTTTAGACATTGAAGAATGGAACGAAAACAACGGGAACAATTCTAAACTTTCTAATTTGGTAAAACAATACAAAAATAAAACAGGGCGGATGGATGCAGAATCCTTCGCGGCTACAACAGGAAAAAGAATGTATTGTCCTGCTTGTCAAACTAACAGAACATGGATGACGGGCTATAAGAAACGGGAGATGGATTATACGAAAGGCGAAAGACCGCAAGACTTCCGTTTTTATGTTTGTAATACTTGCGAATACGCTTATGACCCCAAAACAAGTCTGGAAATAAAAAATTGGAAAATCAAATATTATGGTGCAGAATCCTTCAATGCCGAAGGGTGGCACACTACTCGTATTCAAAATCTAATTGATAACCTATACAATGATAGAGAAATTGCTCTGAATAAATTATTAAAAATAAAGAATGTCAAACTCCAAAAACTCTTATCTTCAAATAAATTACTCAAAGATAGAGTTGGAGGTTTAAGTTTGGCTCAATGGGCGGAAGTGCAAGCCCAATTGAAATACACGCCTTCAGGGAGAATCCGAACTTTCGGGGCAGAATCCTTCGGGGCTGAAGAATGGTGGGAAGAATATAGAGATGAATTAGAAGCCGTTGATAAGTCAAGTTTAGATGATTTTGAAATTATAATTTGGAATGATGATATAGTGAAAAAACATGGCAAGGCCAAAATGATGCAATTAATCATCAACACGATAGAACACAGCACAAAATTAAGCCCTCAATTAGCCAAAATAGCAAGAAAGCAAGAGGAAGATATGGGCGAATGGGGTGAAGGAATGGGATATGACCCTGATGCAAAAATCGGTTCGCCATATTATGCAGAATCCTTCGGGGCTGAAGAATGCGTATCTTGTGATACTCCTGATGGTTATTGGAGGGGATTGCCTTTATGTTCAAGTTCTGGTGA
>NZVE01000003.1 GCA_002697345.1 Paracoccaceae bacterium
TCCCTATCTGCCGTGGGTGTAGGATACTTGAGAGGAGTTGCCCCTAGTACGAGAGGACCGGGGTGAACGATCCACTGGTGGACCAGTTGTCATGCCAATGGCAGTGCTGGGTAGCTAAGATCGGAAAGGATAACCGCTGAAGGCATCTAAGCGGGAAGCCCCCCTCAAAACAAGGTATCCCTGAGAACCGAGGTAGACCACCTCGTCGATAGGCCGGAGATGTAAGCGCAGTAATGCGTTCAGTTGACCGGTACTAATTGTTCGATAGGCTTGATTTGATCTAGTAGAAGCTCGACTTCTAGTAGTTTTAAAAAGAGCTGCATAATGCAGTTTGACTTGGATTTTGATGTTTCTTTTTTAGTTTGGTGGTCATAGCACGAGCAAAACACCCGATCCCATCCCGAACTCGGCAGTTAAGTGCCGTTGCGCCGATGGTACTGCGTCTTAAGGCGTGGGAGAGTAGGTCACCGCCAAACTTAATAAGGAACATCATGATTTTCTCTCTTTATGATCTCTAATGCTAGTCTTTTTAGACAATACCTGTCGCGGGATGGAGCAGCCCGGTAGCTCGTCAGGCTCATAACCTGAAGGTCGTAGGTTCAAATCCTACTCCCGCAACCAAGTAAAGCGACGCTAACTCAGTGGGTTAGCGTTTTTTTCATTTTATGACACATTTTTACCTTTAAATAATTGTTGCGTTCATTGACGTTTTATTTCGAGCTAAAGGTACGTTTCTTTTGTTATTCTAAGTTTAATTTCTACTGACTTCGTAACCATAACCGAGAAAAATACTAACAATTTGGTTAAAATCTATTGAAAACTAGTTAAATAAATAAATTGGGCTGAACCACGCTTGATGATCGTCTTCAGTTGTTACACAAATCTAGATTTAATAACTTAGAATTGTTCTAAAGTACTTGACCTGCTCGCTGAGCTTTTCTAGTATTTCTTGAAAGTTGATAACATCCTACCCACGATTAGTAGATTTAAAAAAAGGAACGGAGAAACTAATGAACATCGAAACTAAGTGCCCAGTAATGGGTGGAGTAAGAAGAGTAGAAAATGCAGATATCATGTCAAATAAAGATTGGTGGCCTAACCAACTGAACATTAAAATGTTACACCAAAACTCTGATCTCTCTAATCCTATGGGAAAGGATTTTGACTACGCGAGTGAATTTAAAAGCCTCGATTTAGATTCTGTAAAAAGTGATTTATACGCATTAATGACTGACTCTCAGGAGTGGTGGCCGGCTGATTATGGTCACTATGGCCCCTTTTTTATTCGGATGGCTTGGCATAGCGCTGGTACTTATCGTATAGGAGACGGTAGGGGTGGTGCAGGCGCGGGAACCCTTCGTTTTGCGCCACTTAATAGTTGGCCAGACAATGTAAACCTTGATAAGGCGCGTCAGCTACTTTGGCCAATCAAACAAAAGTATGGTCAAAAAATTTCCTGGGCTGATCTTTTTATTCTAACTGGAAATTGTGCTTTAGAATCGATGGGATTAGAAACCGTTGGTTTCGCAGGAGGGCGTGAAGACGTTTGGGAACCAGAAGAGGATATTTACTGGGGCCCAGAAGGGGAGTGGCTTGCAGATGAGCGTTATACTGGAGACCGTGATCTTGATAAACCTCTTGGTGCGGTACAAATGGGCTTAATCTATGTTAATCCAGAAGGACCAAATGGTAATCCAGACCCACTTGCATCAGCTCGTGATATTCGCGAAACTTTTGCCAGAATGGCAATGAATGATGAAGAAACAGTTGCATTGGTTGCTGGTGGCCACACTTTTGGGAAGGCTCATGGAGCTGCCGACCCTGATAAATATGTTGGACCTGAACCCGAGGGTGCTACCTTAGAATTGCAAGGTTTAGGTTGGAAAAATAGTTTTGAAAGTGGTAAAGGTGCTCATGCAATTGGAAGTGGTTTAGAGGGAGCTTGGACTACTAATCCAATTAAATGGGATAATAATTATTTTGATAACCTGTTTGGTTACGAGTGGGAGAAAACGAAGAGTCCGGCTGGTGCAACTCAGTGGAAGCCAAAAGAGTCCTCAGCTTCAGGTACTGTGCCAGATGCCCACGATCCCTCTAGGACCCACGCTCCTGTTATGTT
Source organism: Paracoccaceae bacterium (assembly GCA_002697345.1). Classification (GTDB taxonomy): domain Bacteria; phylum Pseudomonadota; class Alphaproteobacteria; order Rhodobacterales; family Rhodobacteraceae. The sequence goes on from NZVE01000003.1 coordinate 2,120, forward strand.
TACGTCTGATTTGGCATTGAGAGAAGATCCAATATATGCCCCAATTTCAAAAAGATTCCATGAAAACCCAGATGAACTTGCAAGAGTGTTTGCGGCGGCGTGGTTTAAGTTAACTCATCGTGACATGGGACCTTACTCTAGAGGTCTTGGATCATTAATGCCCGCAGAGCCATTCTTATGGCAAGATCCTGTTCCAGAGGTTACTCATGAACTTATTGCAGCTACCGATATAACATTACTGAAGTCTAAGATAATAAGTTCAGAATTGTCCGTAAGCCAATTAGTTCAAACGGCATGGGCGTCTGCATCTACATTTCGTGGTACTGATAAACGTGGAGGGGCTAACGGTGCTCGCATCCAACTGGAACCGCAAAAGAATTGGGAAGTAAATAATCCAAAAGAACTCTCTAGCGTGCTATCAATTCTTAAAACTATTCAGAGTGAATTCAATAGTAGTCAATCTGGAAATAAGTCTGTTTCTTTAGCAGATATTATTGTTCTCGCTGGCTGCGCCGGAGTTGAAAAAGCTATAAAAAATGCAGGTCAAGATTTTGAAGTTCCTTTTGTGCCAGGAAGGACAGATGCATCTCAAGAACAGACAGACGTAGAATCCTTTGCGGTTCTTGAACCCATGGCAGATGGATTTAGAAACTTTTCTGGCAAAAATCATGGGAGGCCGGTAGCAGAATCGTTAATTGATAGAGCGCACATGTTAACTTTAACAGCTCCTGAATTGACCGTTCTTATTGGTGGAATGCGAGTGCTTAATACAAATTCTGACGGGACAAAACATGGAGTACTAACATCAAAATCTGAAACGTTGTGTAATGATTTTTTTGTAAACCTTATTGATTTGTCAACTGAGTGGAAAGTTTCCTCTCTTTCAGAAGGTGTATATGAAGGAACTGACCGAACAACAGGTGATGTGAAATGGACAGGTACAGCTGTTGATCTGGTTTTTGGTTCGAACTCTCAATTGAGAGCCATTGCAGAGGTTTATGCCAGTGATGACGCTAAGCAATTATTTGTACGTGATTTTGTTTCTGCTTGGGACAAAGTAATGAACCTTGATCGTTTTGAGATTTCATAGCTTTTAAAAAGTGTTCAGGCCCAAGATTCATTTCTGGGCTTGAACTATAGTACTAAGAAGCTGAGCGACTTTTTTCTCATTTATCCAGCGAGCTACTACGATTAGGTCGTCATCGGGGTCGATCCAAATAATGTTCGTTCCTGCACCAATAGCACCATAAGATGCCTCTGAACATCCTGGCCATTGACTCTGACTAGTATTTATCCACCAAAGCAATCCGTAATTAGGATTGAGCTTGGATGGTGTGCGTAGGTTAACGCACCACTTTTCAGGTAAAATACGCTTGTCACTCCAAACACCACGGTTATGCACTAATAATGCCACACGTGCGTGATCCATAGTACTAATTTGAATCCCACCGCCCCAATGTGTTCCACCAGGAACAGATTGCACAGTTCTACCGTCGATCTCCACAAATGAGTTGTGATACCCTTCCCATATCCAATGCTCGGATGCTCCAATAGGATCCATCACACGTTCTTTAAGAACTTCTGGTAGTGGACGCCGGAATGTATATAAAAGTGATAGTGCCAGTAAATTTACGCGGACATCGTTATATTCGTAAAAGCTACCAGGGGTTTGAAGTTTGCGGTACAAACCCTTGCGAGAGTTATCGGCGTTAGGCCCAAGTTGTCGATTTCGATCTATTAGATCTGGCTTTCCCCAAAGTGTTCCCTCCCACTCACTAGTTTGCTCCAGTAAGTGACGCCATGTGATACTTCTATTTTGCATGGAATCAAATTCACCAGACTTAACTGTATTACCAACTAGGGCATCAATATCAGAAATTAAACCATCTTCGATAGCTATACCTGTTAAGAGGGCAAGATAACTTTTAGCAATGCTAAAAGTCATGTCCATACGGTCAACTTCGCCCCAATGGAATACCACCCTACCTCCCTTAAGAATACAGCCATTATTATGACCACGGGGTGTGTAGGGGCCGAGGGCTTGGTTGTGTGGAGGTTCTTCAATATCCGTTAACCCAGGTACACTTCCTGCAGCAGTAAGATCGTATGGCCACTGAGACTCGTATGTATCAGCCAGCTCAATATCACGCTTTAAGGATAAAACATCGATTTTACTATTTGATGTAGAAAAGCTCTTCCAATTAGAGCCAGCTTTGGGGAAGTATGACATAATTTCTCCAATCTTCAGTGATACTTTCATTAGTCTGTTACATTTGAATTGCAAATTAACTTTTGAAAGCGAAACAGGTAGAGTACACTCTGTAGATTGGTTAAAGTCTATACTAATTTTCTAGTTCTTGTGTCTTTATTATTGATATAATAAGTTTAAAATTAATAAATAGGACTTCGTACCTCTTCATGTTAAGTTTCTTTATAGAGGATAGTTGATGACATACCCATTAGGGCCTACTTCAATTACAATGGGTGATCCATCTGGGGTTGGACCTGAAATTATAGTTAAGACCCTATCAAACCAACCGCCTGGTTCAAGAAACATTGTGTTTGGTTGTCCCAGAGTTATGCAGAGGGCCATAGAAGTTACCTCAGTTAATCTAAATGTGAAAACCTTGAAGACAGTTGAAGATGCTACATTTGACCGGAATATAATAGAAGTTTTTCAAACTAGTTTTTTTGAAAACCTTCCACGCTTTGGTGAGGTCTCAGAGCATAGTGGAAAAAGCTCATACGATGCAATAATTAGTAGTATAAGTCATGCCCTTGAAGGAAAAGTGAACTCTATTGTAACTGCACCAATTAACAAAGAGGCTCTCTCCTTAGCCGGTATTAACTACCCTGGTCATACGGAAATTTTAGCTAAGTTTTCTGGAGTTGACCAAGTTGCGATGTTACTCGGAAATGGTGATATACGCACTGTTTTAGTTTCAATTCATTGTTCGCTAAGTGAAGCCATAAAAGCTGTAACTTTTGAGGCTCAAATGAAGGCAATTCGATTTGCTCATGATGGAGCCATAGCTCTTGGTTTCTCCCAACCACGTGTTGCCGTGGCAGGTTTAAACCCTCATGCTGGTGAAGGTGGTTTGTTTGGTAAAGAAGAGATTGAAACTATTTCACCTGCTATAGAAGCTGCAAAAAAAGAAGGTATCAATGCATCAGGACCTTGGCCGGGTGATACTGTTTTCATGCAGGCAAGATTAGGAAAATTTGATATTGTCGTTGCTCAATACCATGATCAAGGTTTAATTCCAGTTAAGTATATGGGGTTAGAACAGGGGGTCAACATTACTTTAGGTCTGCCATTTGTACGCACTAGCCCCGATCATGGAACAGCATTTGATATAGCTGGTAAAGGAGTCGCTGATGCAGCTAGCTTTGGAATGGCGATGAATTATGCAAAACAGTTAGTGGAAGCAAAAAATAAAGCTAAAACGTTATGAGTTTAAAATTTATCTTTATGCTTACCCGAAATGACCAAACTGTTAAGGATGCTGAAGAACATCTTGAAACAGTATTAAACTGTGGTGTTAAGCACATAGGGTTTAAGGATATTGGTCTTTCTTTTGAGAAATTAAAAATACTTAATGATAAAATAAAAAAATATGGAGCTGAGAGTTATTTAGAAGTTGTCTCTTTAGATAAAAATAGTGAAATGCTATCAGCGCAAACTGCTGTAGATATTGGTGTTGATAACTTGCTTGGTGGTACTAACATCCAATCTGTTCTTCCTATTATCAAAGGGTCAAAGATTAGATATTTTCCGTTTCCAGGAGAAATAGTCGGGCATCCGAGTGTGCTTACTGGTTCGATTGAGGAAATTGTAAAAAGCGCAAGTAAGTTAGTAAGTTATGAGGGAGTTCACGGACTTGATTTACTAGCATATCGCTTTGTGGGAGACGTTTCATCTCTTATGAATGCTGTAAGGTCAGTAACTGATAAGCCTGTTATCATAGCAGGATCGATTGATTGTAAGAAAAAAATTATAGAAGTAATGGAGTCAGGTGCTAGAGCCTTTACAATTGGGACAGCTGCACTAAATGGAGTTTATACTTCAGAAGGACATAATTTAACCTCACAACTCAGAAAGGTAATAGAAGACGTAGCTGAAATTGACTCCAAAGGTTTATAAAACTTACTTTATGTAGTAAACTTGATAATGCCCTGTAGGACTCATCATCACCTTATAGTTGTTAGTCTCAAGAGACAGAATATAGATCTAAAATAACTTCAGACTTGAAACGAGCACCAGTTCCTAAAAAAGATAATTTATTTACCCAGTTGTATTTCTTATGACCTGTTTCCAGAGAGGCTTGTGTTATCATAGAGTACTCAGAAGGGTTTACATTTTCACCAGCTGCAAGTTTTGAAATTATACTTTCTGGACCATGACGAAATCCTTTATTTATCACTTCTATTATAGCCCCATCTGAAGTTTGAAGAGCATATCTTGTGTCTAACTCACTTAGCTCGGTACTAGCAATCGTTTGCCAATCTGCACCAAGATTTAAGATAATCCCCTCAATGCTTGGCCCCTTAAAATTTCCACCTATTATAGGTATTATACGGCGTAAGGATGTTCTTCCTGCTCCCAATTCAATAGGGTCATCTAGAGAGATTTGTAGCTGAGCAAAGAAAGTTAATTGTGGGGTTGGGAGTACTATCGCATTTTTCATAAGTAAGCTCCTAATAACGATGATTGTTTATTAAATTGTGTTACTGAAAGCCCGACAAGAGACTTAAAGTTAGCAGAGTGTTTTGATAGCTCTTGCTGACTTATCACACTATCTAGTGTCTCAAACATTCCACCACACCTTTCTTCAACAATCTGCAAGATAGTATCAGGACCGCTTTTTCTACTTGCTAATACTACACTATTTGAACTTTTTAGGGTTTGTTCCTGGAAATGATGTAACGCAGTTTTAGTCGAGCCATATTCAATTAAAGCTTTACCCAAGCTTCTAGCGTCCAGGATTGCCTGAGTGCCTCCATTAGAACCTGTGGGGTATGTTGGATGTGCGGCGTCTCCTATCAGGAGTGTGAGCCCATCCACCCAATTATCAACGGGATTTCTATCTACCATTGGATATTCTAGGACTGTATTAGAGGATCTCACCATATTTGGAAAATCAAACCAGTCGTATGACCAAGTTTCGAAATAAGGTAAGAATTTGTTGAACTTTACAGATTTGTTCCAGTTATTTTCCTGAATGAGCTTTGTGTCTTCAGATTTACGTTCACAAATCCAATTAATTATTACGTTCCCTTTTCTATCAGGCGTAGATATCGGGTAGGCTACTATGCGTTGAGTAGCATGACCAATCATAGCCATGGTTGCTCCCGACCTAAAAGGTTTGGATTTGCTGGTTCCTCTCCAAAGTATAACCCCTTTCCAAAGGGGAGGACCTTCGCCCGGATATAGCTGCCGTCGTAATACTGAATTTATACCATCAGCGGCAATACAAAGGTCTCCACTAATTTCAGACAATTTACCTGCGTTATCCATAATTGAAACGTGGACTTTATTTTGTTTTGTCTGACTTTTAATAACTTCATACCCGAGCTTAATGGTATCTGTCCCACAGCGGTTAATTAAAGTTCTATACAGTAGCATTTGTAATTCACCACGATGAATTGAAAATTGTGGAAAATCATAACCTGCTTCTAATCCTCGTGGCTCAGACCATATTTCTAACCCTAATTTTGTAAAGAAGGCCAATTCACGTGTTTTTACACCAGTGGCCTCAAGCTCGTTTAAAAGCCCCATAGCGGCCAACTCCCTGACTGCGGTTGGTTGGATGTTAATCCCTACACCTAAAGGTTTAATTTTTTGAGATTTTTCGAAGATTTGAAATGGTATGCCAAGCTGGTGACACGTTAAGCCAAGAGAAAGTCCCGAAATTCCAGCACCAGATATAATTATCATATGAATATAAACCCCTTGAACTTTTTTAATACAATCAAACTAAAATTGTAACTTATATTTAAAAAGTATAAGTTTTTGATCAAGTTAATTCTGAAGATAAAAGGTTAAAAAAATGACAAAAATGGTTTCTCAGTTGTTAACTGAAATTGAACTCAAGAGCGAACAAAAGGATCAGATGAGTAGTGATGATCTTGTTGGCTTTGATGTTTCTAATAGTTTCCGTCAGTTTAATCAAATGAATGATATGTTCACCAGAGCTTACTGGGATGTGTCTATTAAATCCCCTGACACAGAGGCATTTTTTAATAGTTATAGGGCAGATTTTATTCCTAGACGTGGGGAAGGTTTTAACCAAAAAGACTTTTCTCTTCGAAATGCGTCTTGGTTAATTTCCGATATCATTTCCAATCGAGGTGGAGAAAGGGGTTTAAGGGAAGGTTTTCAAGCAGCAATAGAGTCAGACACTGAGATTGCACCAAATAAGGTTTTAATTGACGATGTAGCAAACCAGTCAATTGAAATAAAAAAAATAGCAAAACTTTTTGGGGCAGATTTAGTTGGAATTACATCGGTAGATAAAAGGTGGCACTATAGTCATAGGGTCGATACAAAAACTTTTTCAGCTGTTGACAACGAACTTCCTGCAGACTGTAACTCGGTAATAGTTATGGCTCACGCAATGGATTATGATCTTGTTGACACATATCCATCTGCTTTAGCAGGGGCCTCAACAGGCAGAGAGTACAGTCACGAAGCCTCAATTTGTATGCAATTGGCGGCATATATTAGAGGTCTTGGATATGAGGCTATAGCCTCAATGAATGATACTGCTTTAGTTATACCGTATGCAATAAAAGCAGGTTTGGGGGAATATGGCAGAAACCAAATGGTTCTAACTCCCGAGTATGGGCCACGAGTACGGTTTTCAAAGATTTTCACGTCACTACCTTTAAAAAATGATGTTCCTAAGCCGCTGGGTATAAAAGAATATTGTAATGATTGTACCAAGTGTGCGAAAGCGTGCCCTCCCAAAGCATTACCTTTTGGCGCTCCTACAGAAGGAAGTGGGAGCCCTTCCACAATAAAGGGGGTAAAAAAATGGTCTGCAAATTGTGAGAAATGTTTTGGGTATTGGGCTAAGATAAGAACTGATTGTGCAATATGTATGCGTGTTTGCCCTTTCAACCGTAAATATAAGAGCTTTTATGATATTATATGGCGTTGGCTAGCAACCTCTCCGCTTAGAAAAATTGCTTTAATTTGGGAAGCAAAGAGAAAACCTCGACAGAGGCTTAAACCAAGCGATTGGTGGAACTGAAATGTATGTCTTTAAAAAACATTCGAAAAGAAAGGGTATTCATGTCCCTACTTATTGATATGAGGAATCCAGAATGGATGACAGATATAAGTTTGAAAACCTTTATTTCTGCTAGTTTACCTAATGTTAATATAGTTTGTGGCCCTCCAAAATTTACTATGCCTGAAATCATAATGGCAACCTTTACGAATACTTTCGATATCTCTATTCTGCAGTACTTACCTAACCTGCGTTTAGTTCAAAAAGTAGGAGCGGGGGTGGACTCTATTTTAGCGGACCCAAATTTTCCAACTAGTATCCGTATTGCTCGAATGAGTAGTAGTACGCAATCTCTGGAAATGGCTGAATATTGCCTGGCTGAGGTCCTTTCATATCAACGAAATATTCGTTTTTATCAAAAGAATCAAATTCGAAAAGACTGGAAACAGCACTCTCCTTTGTGCATTAACAACACGCATATTGGAGTTTTGGGCCTAGGGCAAATAGGTAGAAAAGTTGCACAACTTTTTCTGAAATATGGATTTAAGGTATCTGGGTGGAGTAAATCATCAAAGAGCATCAAAGGTATTAAGTCATATACTGGGCATAATGGGTTGGAAACAATGTTATCTCACTCAGATTACGTTATTGGTATTTTGCCCTCAACGCGAGAGACAGATAATTTAATAGATTCAAAAATGTTAAGAAATTTCAAATCAGGAGCTATTTTTATTAACATAGGTCGTGGGAATCTGGTCGTAGATAATGATTTAGTTGACGCGCTTGATGACGGAATTTTGAAGGCAGCAACTTTAGATGTATTTAGACAAGAACCTTTACCTTTAGATCACCCATTTTGGGGTCACTCTAAAATAGCCATCACTCCACATGTTTCTGGGTGGAATGTTGATGATACGATCTTGGATATTGCTCAAAACTATTTAAGACTATTAAATAATAAACTATTACTTCATGAAGTTGACCGTGACCTGGGTTATTAAGAGATAAATTTTATTAAAAGGAAATATAAAATGAAAATTAAACCTTTTGGTGTAGAAATTTGGATGAATGAATTTGAGACACAGTGTAAATATAACTTAGCTGAAACCTGTGTCGCGTCTCTAACTGTTGAACAGTTATTAAATATTTCTGGTAAGGGTAACACTATCCTAGATGAGCTTTTACCTATGAAATTGACTTATGGAGAGATAGAGGGCTCATCCCGCCTTAGAGATAATATATGTGGCCTTTATGAAAATCAAAAAAGAGACAATATTGTTGTTACTCACGGAGCTATTGGTGCAAATGCATTAGTTCATGAAACTATGATCTCACCAGGAGATCATGTAATTTCTATTTGCCCAACTTATCAACAGCACTACTCTATCCCTGAGAGTTTTGGAGCTAAGTTAGATATTTTGTGGTTACGTCCTGAGAATGACTTTCTACCTGATCTAGAAGAGTTAGGAAGAATGCTTCGTCCAAATACAAAACTAGTAGTATTGAATAATCCAAATAACCCTACTGGTGCACTTCTAATGGGTGCTAACCTAGAAGAGTTTGTTGCAGTGGTACGTACTTCTGGAGCGTACATACTATGTGACGAAGTTTATCGTGGAACTAATCAAGTAGGCAATGGATTCGCGCCAGGAATGGCTGACATATATGAGAAAGGAATTAGTGTATCTAGTATGTCAAAGGTTTTTTCTTTAGCTGGAATTCGTTTAGGTTGGATTGCTGCCCCTAGAGAAGTACTTGAGGCAGTTTCTATACGAAGGGACTATAATACTATCAGTGTTGGTATGATAGACGACTATTTTGCATCCTTGGCGTTAGAAAATAAAGAACAAATTATTGGTCGTAGCCAAAAAATTACACGAGGAAATCTAAAAATTTTAGATGATTGGGTTTCAAAGGAACATTCAATTTCGTATAAAAAACCCCAAGCTGGTACTACGGCATTACTAAAATACGATTTTGATATTCCCTCACGTGAGTTCTGTATCCAGCTATTACGTGAGACAGGGGTGATGTTTACACCGGGTTCGGTGATGGAGATGGAAGGTTGGCTAAGGATAGGGTATGCGAACAGTCCAGAAGTTCTTAGTCAGGGCTTAGACTTAGTAAGTAATTTTCTCTCACAGATGGGACCTAGGTAATAGAGATGTAAACCGTGATCATGCTTTAAGTCTACAACCTTCTACAGCCATACGATTCATATAGTGGTGATATCCTTGACCACCATTCATTGCCTTATGCCAGGTTACTTTATTATTTTACATAGAGAGTTTTTTTAACAGTTAGTGTATGAGTTAAGATTACTGACTAGAGAATAAAGTCTTTTTTACGGCCACTGACCAGCCGTCCGTGAGTACTTTAGTCTGTGATGGTAAGAGAGTAGGGGTAAAGCGTGCATCAAGGTGCCACGCCTTTGATGCATCTTTTATATTACTAAAGCAACCATCTGCTAATGCTGCTAGCATGGCGGCCCCAAGTGCTGTAGTTTCTAATACTTTCGGCCTTTCAACACTTATCCCTAAAATATTAGATAGGAACTGCATTAACCAGTTATTTTCTGACATACCTCCATCTACCTTTAATAGGAGTGGTTTTATACCATCTTGGGACATTGCATTAAATAAATCATTAGTTTGGTATGCAACAGATTCTAACGCAGCTCTTATAAAATGTTCTCTGCTAGTATCTCGTGTAATTCCGTATATTGCACCGCGAGCATCAGGATCCCACCATGGCGCGCCCAGCCCTGTAAAAGCTGGGACTATATATACTCCGTGATTACTCGTCATACTGTTTGCTATGTTAGCAGAATCCTTAGCATTTCTTAACACTTTTAGGTCATCACGTAGCCATTGAACAACAGTTCCAGCATTAAAAATTGATCCCTCTAGAGCAAAACTTGTTTTACCATCTAACTTTAAACCAATTGTGCTTAGGAGGCGATTATTAGAATGGAGTCTTTTTTCTCCAGTATTTAGTATAACAAAGCAACCTGTTCCAAAAGTGGCCTTTATTTCCCCTGGCTCTGTACACGCTTGGCCAATAGCGGCTGATTGCTGATCTCCAATTGCCGACAGGATTGGCAATGAATATCCAATTTCTGTTGTTGTTTGCCCAAGTAATCCTGCACACTCAACTACTTCTGGAAGAATACTCTTGGGAACATTAAAAATTGATAGAAGAGAGTCGTCCCAATCGCCGTTCTCTATATTGTAAAGACTGGTTCGTGATGCATTTGTGGCATCAGAAATATGTTTCTTACCTCCTGTTAAACGCCATATTAAAAAACTTTCAACAGTTCCAAAGGCTAACTCCCCAATTTCGGCCCTCTTACGGGCTCCTGGTACATTATCTAATATCCAACTAATTTTTGTAGCTGAGAAATATGGATCAATCAGTAATCCAGAAGATTTTGTAATCTCTTGCGCTTTCCCTGATTCATGGATTTTCTCGCAGATTTTAGAGGTTCGTCTATCTTGCCAAACGATTGCTTTGTATATGGGTTTACCATTACTTCGATCCCAAATAATTGAAGTTTCCCTTTGATTGGTGATACCAATTCCACAAACTTTATAACCTCCAGAAATTGCCTCACTTATGGCTTTCCTAGTGACAGAGAGCGTACTTGACCATATTTCCTCTGGATCATGCTCTAACCAACCATCATTTGGATATATTTGAGTGAGTTCTTTGTGAGCGGTACTTACAGTGTTGCCGTTGGTGTCAAATACAATGGCGCGACTACTTGTTGTCCCTTGATCAATAGCAAGATAAGTTTTCATGAAAACTTTCAAAATAATTATGATTTGTTATTAAGGTTAGTTAAAATCTAGGTTCTAGGCTAGGTATTAATTTGGAAACATAAGCCCTCATGATTAACGGTCTTAAATTTAAAACTACCAAGAACCCACATTTTTCATTGATACCCATGGCTCACATTGCAACATTGGTTCTCCTTCCTGCAAAAGTTCTATTGATATTTCATCAGGAGATTTAATAAATGCCATATTCCCATCCCTAGGAGGCCGGTTAATTGTAACTCCAGCATCCATTAGTGCCTCACATAATACATATATATCCTTAACTCTGAAGGCTAGATGACCAAAGTTTCGACTACTATCATACTCCTCAGGATCCCAGTTGTAGGTGAGTTCTAAAGCGGGGGAGCGATTTAATTCATAATTCTCTTTGTCTAATGGAGCACAGAGGAAAATATTAGTATAACGACCTGCCTCGCTATTAACACGCCTACTTTCGATTAGGCCCAGAAGTTCGCAGTAAAACTTTAACGATTCCTCTATATTTGAAATTCTAACCATAGTATGTAAATAACGCATTTTTATTACTTTCCTTTTAAAAATTTAATTTTTTATTCGAGTTTCTCGAAGTGTTAAAATAATTAAAGCAACTAGGATAAAACTTGCTCCAATTACTGTATTTTTGCTTGGTATCTCTGAAAAAATGAAAAAACCGATTATAGTAACAGGGATTATATGAAAATACCCCATGGGGGCAAGAAAAGAAGCTTCAGCGCTTCGGAAAGCTTTAATAAAGAAAAACTGTGCAGTTGTTGCGAGCAAGCCTATTAAAACCATTAAGGCCCATTGGGTCATATCTGGTTGATGCCAAAAATAAAAAGCGAATGGTGCTGATACAATACAAATTCCAACAGAATACCACACCATCAAAGGTAGGTTCCCCATTTCACTAGATAAATGTTTTTGAATAATAGTTGCAGCACTCCCACAAAACATTCCAAAAATTGCCAATAAAGCAATTAGCTTGAGTTCTGGAGCTTCAGGATTAAAGGCAAACCAAATCGCCAAAAAACCTAGAGTTATCATTAGCCATCTAAGAATAGATTGTTTTTCCTTTAGAAAGAAGAATGCAATTAATGACATAGTAGCGGGTCTAAGATAACCAATGGTACTGACCTGAGCTAATTGGATTTGGGATATTGTAAAAAAGTTAATTGTTAATGCCACTGACGAAAAACCTACCCTTAGCATATTAAGGGCTATATTTTCTTTTAAAACTTTTCCATCACCTCTTAAGAGGATAATTGGAAGCAGTATTACGGTACTACTTAGAGCTCTTATAAAAACAATCTGGATTGGCAGAAAATCTCCAACTAAAAACTTTACTAAAATGATATGCGTTAACATAAAAATTTCGTTTAAAAGCCAAAATTGAAGCCCGTAAAGGTTTTTGTTCTGTTTTAACATTAACCTTGACGAGGGCTAACCAAATTTACGAAAAGTCTAAAGGCACCGGGTACTAAGTTATCCATTTGATAGAATAAATTTAGAGCGCAGTGTAGGTGATCACCTTTCCCAACTGTTGCATGCATCAAGGCCCCGTGCAGTGGTTCTTCACCTGGATCAGACATTGAGAGCAATGATGCATATTCTTGCCCCCAGCTTGATGCAAAATAAAGCCCTCTTTCTTTAACCCACCCTTCAAAGTCTTCCTCAGAAATATTATTGGGTCCCTTAAAAAAATGGTGTTCTGGTTTCTTAATAGTTACGGGGCTATTGGCGTTTGTGATTCTCCAACGAATAGAAGGACTACCGACCTGTAACGAATAAGGCGCACTTTTCTCTGAATCCCAATTATCCCACGGTCGATGATATTGACTTATATAACGACCCCCATTTTTCATCCATTCACGAAGGTGACTCATAGCATTATTAATAGGCCTGCTGTTGCCAGAAAACACCCCGGAGACGATAGTATCGAAATTCATAATATTTCCAGATAATAAATCTTCATCAGTTATATGTGTTACGTTGGCCCCTAATTTCTCTGCCCAAAACCAGGCTCGATCGACACCACCATCGATCCAACCCACTTTAAGCCCAGAAAGTGACTGTGAATTTACAAGTGCAATATTGGCCTGACAGGGTTTCAAGATCACTTGCGGATTTATGTGTGAGTGCGATATCTCTCTCTTTTGAAGGAGAGGTGTGTTATCAAAGCTAGCTTTTATTTCGTAGTGTCCCTGATTTGTACCAGGAGGGATTAGTATATCAATTTCTTTATTCTTTTGCTGTTTGTTAGATTTTGATTTTTCACTCCAGTCGCTAGGTAGATCCAATGTCAAAGCGTCCAATGCCGCACCGGTTTCTTGTCCTGATAACTGGATTTTAATAGATACGTTATGAGTTTTTGCATTATCACTTTTATCACCTTGAAGAATTATAATGTTTTCTGGTGAAATATCTGCGGTTGTTTCTGGTTGAGTAGTGAAAGGGATCTCTGGTGTAGTAACTACCTCAAAACTCTGTCCATGTAATGAAAACTTAACTTTTGCATGCAAACCAAATGCGGGTGGGGATATACCATGCCAAGGTTTTAACAAAGGTACTGGAATTTTATTTTTTATATAGGCTGTTGATGTAATAGTTTTCCGTTGGCTAGTTACTTCTATTACTTCTCTTTTATCTACATTCTTAGTAGTATTTTCATCATCAAGAAAGGGTATGTTAATTTTATTGGTAGGGTCAATTAAAGATGCAGAGATTTTTTCTAGTTTTATCGTCTTATTCTGATACCAACTAAGATTAGCTGTAAAAGGGTCACCAATAACTGGTGTTGAAGGTTCAATATCTAGACGAATTAAAAGTTGAGCTGCTTCAGCTATTGCCCTTGAGCATTGTGATTTTTTAAGAGTGACTCTGTGAGCATGGTCTTCATCAATGTGACTTTCTATTGTTTCTAGATGGGCCTTTAATTCACAAAGGTGAGTTATAACAGCAGACTGATTTGGAAATGACTCTAACGCTTTTACTGCAGCTCTGTCGGCCAATTCGCATGCAGACCTAGATTCTTCACTATCACAAAATTCTCTGAGCTCAGAAAGGCAAGTTGGAACGCCATCTACTAACTTTTTATCAACCTTTTGTCCGGAAAGTGTTTTTAGCTGATGGAGTGGTACTTGTCCTCCCATTTCGTCAATCACTTTACCCATTCCCTGAGATGCATGATAACTACGAGACCATTCTGCTATCTGACTGTAAGACCCTCCAAAAACGGGATCAAATCCACTAACATCAATAAAGTGAGTGGCACTAGGAGGGGGCACTTCGTCGTCATATGCACCACCACCACCACCCCATGCAGGTAAATAGAGAGCATTAGCTTGCCATGGTTTTAAATTTAGATCGGAGTATAAATTTGGATCTGACGCTTCAGCAAACGCAGAAATTGTTGACTCTGTAACGGCGCGATGATGACCATGCTGACCTGGTACATCTAAAAATGTGGGAATCAGGATATCAGGTTTGAACGTTCGTACCATTTTTACCATTTGACGCTTAGTATAATTTTCACCCCATATTTCGAAAGTCTGTTTTCCAGATTTAGAAAGTCCGAAATCAATTATTGGATCATCTATGGTCTCTGAAAGCCAACCTATATCTGCTCCAAAAACACCCATCGCATGTAGTAGCTCTTCTGTTCTAATATAACCAAGTTCATCTCCACGCTCAGGTCCTATTGAATTCTGTCCACCATGACCTCTGACGGCGTTAACATAAACAATGTGAAAACCGTCTTTGAGTGATAAACGAGCGAGCAATTTTGATGTTTCGTCGTCAGGGTGTGCGCCGGTTTGCATAAATGTAATCGTAGACTGTAATGACCTGAGGTGTCCCCAAAGTTTCTTCATGGGACTTCTTTTTTCCTGATTAATTACGCCTACATTTCTCATTATAACCCCAAAACTTCTTATTAAATCAATTTATCATTATTTTTTGTATTTGACTAAGTCAACAATATGTTTGCTAAATTTTCTTCTCTCTAATAAACAATTGGGTAAGCTATATTCTGGGGAAGGGTAGGAAAGTCAGTTGTTTTCGTTCAATCAACCAAATTTTAGCAGTAAAACAATTTTATTATTATAGGGAGATATATAATGAATAGATATATAAAGAAGCCTATTGTTGCTCTGGCAGCAGGCATAGTGGCACTATCAGCGAGTTTGGCTAGTGCTGTGGAAATAGAATACTGGCAGTATACTTATGGTAGTAGAGTGAAAGCAATTGATGCACTTATTGAAACCTTTGAGGCTGCGAATCCAGGTATTACTGTTAAGCATACTAACTTTCCTTACGCTGATTATCGTAAAAAGGTTGCAATTGCTGTTTCTGCTGGTGATGGTCCAGATGTCGTACAGCTATATTACGGTTGGTTGAATGATTATAGAGATAGTGGACTTTTACAGCCGCTCTCAAAAGAGGCATTTCCGCACGCTTCCATAGAGAGTGATTTTTTTCCAATGGTATCTACAATGAAAGTAGATGGAGATTATTGGGGTTTACCGACAGCGGTTAGAGCACTGGCTTTATTTTATAATAAAGACCTGTTTGCAGCGGCCGGCCTCTCTGGTGCACCAGAAACACTAGACGAGATGGTTGAATATGCAAAAAAATTGACCAAGAAAGACTCTGGTGGAAATTATGAAGTCGTTGGTTACGCTACCGATGGTGGAGCTGGTCAAGAACATCACTTTATGAGAGAAGTTTTAACACGGCTTTATGGGGGAGCACCTTACTCAGATGATGGAACAAAAGTCACTTACAATGATGCAGCTGGCGCTAAAGCTCTGAAATATTTGACTGACTTTCAGATGACTCATAAAACTGGAGCGAGTGGATTTATGAACCGAGGTCAAGATGCTTTTAAGGCTGGTAAAGCTGGGATGGTACTTGATGGTTCGTTTCGAATTAATACCTTCAAAAAAGTTGAAGAGTTAAACTTTGGTATTGCAGAACTTCCTGGACATGAGGGTAATCGATATAACTTTGCTTCATACTGGATAAATGGTATTAGCTCTAAAGCTGAAGGTGAAAAGTTAGTAGCAGCTAATAAATTCCTTCAACACATAACTAGTGATGTTGCAATGCAATTGTGGTTAGATACTGTGGGAGAGCTACCGGCAAAGCCAGCTATTGCTTTAACTGACGAAAACCAAGCGCATCCTTACTTTGGTCCTTTTATTCGTGGCCTTGGTTATGCAACTGCGACAGCATTTAAATCAGAGAAACCTCAAAGACAGGCGATTATCGATGCTATCGATATGGTAACTTTACAGGGCGTCTCACCGTCTGATGCACTTAATAAAGTAGCAAAAGATGAACAAGAGGTTTTGGATGACTTCTACGATAACTAGTTGGATGGAAACAATTTCTAACTAATAATAACTAAGAGAGATGGCATGTTATGTGCCATCTTTTAAACATTTATTTAGGTACCCGATGTTTGTGAGTTTCTGGAACAAGTTAAGTATTAATCAAAAGCTTGCTATAACAGCTTGGTTATTTTTAGCTGTACCAATAGTTTTTTATGTTTGCATTAGGTTTTACCCAACTTTTGAAGCTTTTTATGTTTCAACATTAAAATGGAATTTATTGGGTGCAAAGAAATATATTGGCTTAAGAAACTATGAGAAAATTTTTGCAGATGAAGATTTCTGGTTAGTACTGCTAAATACTTTTAAGTACGCAGGCCTTGGTGTACCAATTAGTCTTTTTATAGCTTTTTGTGTCGCATATTTCTTAAACGAAATAACTCGTTGGCATGATTTTATTAGAGCCTTATATTTTATTCCTTTTTTGACAACAGCTGTGGCTATGGCTTGGGTTTGGAAATGGTTCTATCAACCCATGCCAATAGGTTATTTCAATTTTTTCTTGAATTACTTGGGTATCGCGCAGCAGCCATTCCTAAAATCTGTAACACAAGGATTATATGCTATAATGGCACCTGCTGTGTGGGCAGGATTGGGCTTTCAAGTCGTCATATTTATTGCTGGAATAAGGGCAATACCTCGAAGTTATTATGAGGCTGCCGAAATTGATGGAGCAGGAAGATGGCAAATTTTACGTGAAATCACTTTACCATCTCTTAAGCCAACAGTTATATTTTTAACAGTTGTATCTACGATAGGGTTCTTACGTATATTTGACCAGGTATACTCCATGACCACAAATGGTGACGGGGGGCCGCTGAATACAACAAAACCGATTGTTTTGATGATCTACGAATTTGCATTCGATGAGTTTAAAATAGGACGAGCGTCTGCGTTAACCGTAATCCTATTTGTTATACTGTTGGTTATTAGCATGTTTCAGCTTTGGTTGATGAGGAAAAAACCATGACTGATTATGCGTCTCGAATTGCTTACCTGGAGAGAATAAAACCTACGAAAATAATAATTTGGACCCTGCTATTCTTGGGTGGTATCGTAATGGTTACACCTTTAGCTTTTATGATTTCAACTTCGTTTAAGACAGGTGCGGATGTTTTTTCTTTGGGGATTATTCCAAAAAACCCAACACTTGAAAATTATCTTTATATTTGGACAGAGTCTCAGTTCTCACGCTGGATGTTAAACTCTCTTTGGGTTGCAACTTTTAGTACAGCTTCTGTAGTATTTTTTGACTCTCTAGTTGGTTATACTTTGGCTAAGTTCACATTCCGTGGACAAACAATAGTGTTTATCGCGATATTAAGTACCTTAATGATACCCACCGAGATGTTGATAATCCCTTGGTACATGATGTCTCGCGAATTTGGGTGGATTGATACTTATTGGGGTATAGCTTTCCCAGGCCTCATGACAGGTTTTGGAACCTTTCTTATGCGTCAATTTTTTATGGGTTTACCTGATGAGTTAATAGAGGCAGCTCGTATCGATGGCTGGTCAGAATTTGCAATATGGTCAAGAATTGCTATGCCATTGGTTGTTCCAGCACTATCTGCTTTAGCTATTTTTCACTTCTTAGGAAACTGGACAGCATTTATATGGCCCTTAATAGTGACAAACAGTCCTGAACTTTATACCATTCCTGTTGGATTGGCATCCTTCAATGGAGAATTTCAGACAGATTGGGAGATTGTAATGACGGCATCATGTTTGGCGACTTTGCCAACACTTCTTGTTTTCCTAGTTCTTCAAAAGTTTATTATTAGGGGTGTAATGTTAGCGGGTCTTAAAGGATAAAGTAATGGCAGGTTCATATGATAAATTTCCAGCAAATGTTTATTCTGAGGCTGTCCTTGCTCCTGATCTAGAGGTCTATAAAGAGTACTTTTCTGAAAGTTTACATGAGATAAATATTGCGCATTGCATTATGCTTAATGAGCAGGGTTTGCTTAATGCATTGGAAACCAAGTCAATACTTCAAGGCTTAACATCTATAAATAGTGATAAACCTTACATGGATGTAGAGTTTGATGGCACTTTTGAAGATTTATTTTTTTTAATTGAACGAGAGCTGGGTTATCGCATTGGACCAGAGATTGCTGGAAAACTACATACAGGACGTTCTCGTAATGATATGGAACATACCATGTTTAGACTGCAGCTTCGTGATCGTTTAACAAACCTGTTAAAACAGTATGTTTCTTTATTACGGCAGCTTATTGATAGAGCAGAAAGGGGTGTTGATGAGATTGTTCTTCTCTATACACATGGTCAACCCGCCCAACCATCGACCTTGGCTCACTACCTTTCAGCAGCAATAGAGTTTATCCTTAACGATATAGATCGAATTAAATTTGCTCATAAGTTAGTAAATATGTCTCCAATGGGGGCCGCGGCGATTACAACTTCTGGATTTTCATTGAATAGAAACAGAGTTGCTCATTTATTAGGTTTCCCCGCAATAGTTGAAAACTCCTATGGGGCGATTGCCAACGTAGATTATATTACTGGTTCCTATAGTGCTATAAAATTAGGGTGTCTTCATTTAGGTCGTTTTGTTCAAGATCTAGTAACATGGACTGGCTTTGAAGTTTCGCAAATTAAAGTACCTGATGGATTTGTTCAAATATCATCAATTATGCCTCAAAAAAGAAACCCTGTACCATTAGAGCACCTTAGACTTAAGTTTTCTTTGGCTGGTGGAGGCGCAGATCAAATTGTAAATACTATGCATAATACTCCGTTTGCAGATATGAATGACTCTGAACGCGAAACTCAGGCTACAGGTTTCGCAGTTTTTGATCGGCTTAATAAAGCATTGCCCTTGCTTGCGGGTTTTGTAGATTCGATTGAGATTGATACGGCTTCAGTTTCTAAAAGAATTAACCAATCTATGGCTACTATTACGGAGCTCGCTGACCACCTTGCGAGAATAGAGGGAATTAGTTTTAGATTGGCTCATAGTGTTGCGCATAAGCTTGCATATCAGTCGCTTTCTCTAGAGTCTTCACTAGATCAATTAGACTTTAGCGTGTTCGTTGAATCTTTTGAAGGAGTTGTCGGCGTTAAACCGATTACAAATGAAAAAAACTTCAGAAAAGTTTGTAGTCCTGAACATTTTATATCTGTTAGAAAAATTCCTGGTGGACCAGCAAGTGCCACAATTAAAAAAAGTTTAAAGGTTTACGTTAAACGTTTAGCGGAAACAGAATTACGAATAAAATCTATAGAAAATTTTTTGCACAGTACCAATGCAGAATGTCAAAGTTTGGTAGATGTTTACATAAAACAAGGAAATTAGAATGGCTGAAGTTTTACTTGAAAATATCAATAAGAATTTTGGAAAAATAAAAGCAGTAGATGATTTTTGTTTGCAGATAATGGATAAAGAGTTCGTTGTATTTGTTGGTCCGTCTGGTTGTGGAAAATCTACCACGTTACGAATGATTGCGGGATTAGAAGAAATAAGTAGTGGAAATATATCTATAGATCAGCGTATCGTTAATAATACTCATCCTAAAAATAGAGATATAGCAATGGTTTTTCAAAACTATGCGTTGTATCCTCATTTAAGTGTTCGCGAAAATATTTCATTTGGTATTCGTGCTCAAAAGCTTCCTAAAAAAGAAATTACTTCTAGGACTTTGGAAGCAGCCAAAATCCTAGGTTTAGACGAGTTGTTAGATCGCCGGCCTGGTGAATTATCGGGTGGTCAGAAACAAAGAGTTGCCATGGGTCGTGCCATAGTAAGAAAGCCCAAGGTATTTTTATTTGATGAACCGTTGTCTAATCTTGATGCGAAACTACGTCATAAGATGCGAGTGGAGATGAAGAAACTACACCAACAAGTTCAAACGACTACGATTTATGTAACCCACGATCAGGTAGAGGCAATGACATTGGCAGATAGGATTGTCATCATGAAGGATGGAAAGATTGAACAGGTTGGATCACCAGATGAGGTTTACCATAAGCCAAACTCTCAGTTTGTAGCTAGTTTTATAGGCTCGCCTGCTATGAATTTTATTTCTGGAACATTAGAGTTTTTAAATAATAGGAAAACTCTAATATGTGATGGTGGTCAAACGATTGATCTGGTTGATTGGCCAGATTTAGTAGGATCCAAATTAACTATGGGCATTCGCCCTGAGCATATGGAATTGAAAACAGAAAAAAGTTCAAAGTTAATCAATACTGTTTTGGATGCAAAAGTATCTGTTCTAGAGCCAATGGGACATGAAGTAATTGTAACATGTGACAGCAATATTGGAGAGGTGATAGGTAAATATACGGGTAATACAAAACTAAATGTTGGCCAAACAATCCATTTTGAATTTAAAAAAGAAAATATTCATTTTTTTGATGAAAATAGTGGAAAGCGTGTAGGTTAATATAAAGTCTTATACAATTTCAGTAAATAATTAGAGAACTTGGATTGAGGTTAAGTTTTACTTTATGGAAATACCTTTTAGAATATCTATTTTTGAAGAGCACTGCAGAGCAGAAGAAGCTGTGGCACAACAGATATTAGAGCAGGTGAAGCAAAAGAAAAACTCTGTGATTGGTTTGGCTACTGGAAGAACGATGCGAGGTGTATATGGGTTTCTATTAGACGAAGAGAAAAAAGAACCAGGATTATTTAAAGGTGTTACTTTTGTTCAATTAGATGAAATTATTCAAAAAACCGTAGGTGAAGGTATCTTCTCTAAAGAGTTAAGAGAGTTATTTATAGAACGTTTGGAAGGTGGATATGAGGCATTCCTGTCTATTAATGTATTTGTTGAAGACACGATTAAAGAGGCTGCAGAGTATTTAAAAAAGGTCCTTAATACTGGTGGAATTGATCTTCAGTTACTTGGGGTCGGAGTTAATGGACACATTGGCTATAATGAACCTGGAAGTGAAAGACAGTCTTCCTGTAGGGTTGTCTCCTTAGCATCTACTACGATTGAGCGAGATAGCCTCCCAATAGGAAGTATGGGAATTACACTTGGAGTAGGAGATATCCTAAATTCAAAAAAGATTATCTTATTAGCTACTGGAGACAGTAAGGCCTTTGCTGTGAGGCAGGCTTTAAAGTCAACCCCTTCTGTAGAAAATCCGGCAAGCTTACTTGTTAATCATGAATGCATTTCAATTATTTTGGATAATCAAGCTGCTAGCATGCTATAGCAAATGAAAAAATCGTTTTCAAAAACTCAGTAATATTTTAAGTTGGTTAGTTTCAAAAACCTGTTGCCATACCATCACCAGATGGATCAGCACCTCCGTCTAACCTACCATTGTTTATGCGAATAGTTTGAAGGATGGGCATCATGTAACTATACGGATGACGTTTAGTTGGATAACCTTTTTCCTGTAATTCCTTTTCTGTTGATCTAAGAATTCTGTTTGTAAGTTCAATTGTATTAGAGGTTGTGGTGAATCTTGGTACAGACACTGCCTGTTGAGCATCCATGTCAAAATCTACTACATTTAAAATTGCTTGAAGGTTTCCCATGGTAATTGTTGTTCCCCCTGGAGAACCAACAAGAAGAAAAGGTTTATCATCTTTAAATACAATGGTTGGTGATAGTGCAGTGAACCGAGCTTTCCCAGGAGCTATTGACCCAGATCTGCCGGGCCTTGGATCAAAGACCATCATACAGTTGTTATACATAAACCCTAACCCGTCGGTTACAACACCACTTGAAGAGCCCAAGGAATGTGTCATTGTTACACAATTCCCTAAATTATCAGCTACGCAGATATGAGTTGTTTCCTTTGGATCAGCACCGCTATTCAGACGAATAACTGATGTTTTCTCCCCACGCTTTATTCTTTTAGCCATTGCCAGACTGTATTCTGGTGACAGAAGCTCATCCAAAGGAATATCAAAAAACTTTGGATCACCCATACGATTATCTTTTTCAACTGTAGCAATCTTCATCGCTTCAGAAACTGTAGAGATATACTCTGGAGAATTGTGTCCCATAGATTTTAAATCGAAATGGTTTAAAATGTTTAGCATGAGTACAATGACTAAACCTCCTCCTGGAGGTTGATTGGTGGAAACTTTATAACCTTTGTAATGGGTTACTAGGGGGCTAGTTTCTATTGATCTGCAATTGGCCAGATCATCCATAGTTAGCAACCCACCATTCGTCGCCATATCATCTGAGATTTTTTTTGCGATGCCCCCAGTATAAAAATCTTCAACACCATGATTTGCTATATTTCTATATGTTTCAGCCATATCTAGGTTTTTTAGTGTTTCTCCAACCCCATATAGTAAGCCATTATTGTTAGTATAAATCTTTGCAGTCGCTTCATCTTCAGTCATGCCTCGTATTCTAGCAATTCTTCCAGAAATACTGGGTGTCGTCCAAAAGCTATGAACTTGGGGTCTTATTGCGAACCCTTCTTCGCAATAAGTAATAGCTGGTTGTAAAGCATCACTCATTGAGAGTGTTCCAAACTTTTTGAGAATATCATCAAAGGCTCTTAACGTCATTGGTGTGGTCATGCATTGATAACCTACTTCGTTAACCTGATTTCTAAGTAAAAAACCAAAACCATCATCGCACTCGCCATCTATCAGACTTTCCCACATTTCAGGTTTGGACGCTAATGGTGCACGTCCATGGAAATCTATTATTCTATGTGTACCATCTGCTAAATGGATATGACACGATCCAAATCCAGCAATTCCACACATCTGCGGGTCCACTGCCGTTTGAACTAGTCCAGCTGAAATGGCAGCGTCAATAACATTGCCGCCATTGCGAAGTATATCAAGGCCAGATTCTACTGCTTCGGGTTGGGGCGCTGAGATCATATACTGGGTCATTAGATGTCCTTTTTTGTAAATACAGTAGCACTTTTATTGTAAGCCTTATTGCTATTGTTTGATACTCCCAAAAATAGAATTTATTTAGTTTTAGACTACAGTAAAGCACTTTATTCAGATTAAACAATTAACCTCTATAGTTTGATATCAAAAATAATGGAACATATGAAACGGTCAACCTTTTCCTGACCTGGGAGCTTTCTTTTAATTACCATAGTTACTGCTTGCTCCTAAATTTCCAAGGAGACTCGCATTAAGCTCTTAAAAGTAAAATAAAATATTGACCAATTGGGAAAAAAAATACCAATATATATTACTTTATAAAAATGGGGAGGATCATTATGAAAATACAATTTAGTTATATCCGTCGTATCATATTAGCTTTTACAGCTTCTATCGGCGTTTTAATGTCTGTAGGCGCTGCTGTTGCAGAGAAAGTTAAAGTGGCCGGTGTATATACGCTTCCAGTAGAACAGCAATGGATTAGTAGAATACATAAAGCACTGAACGCTGCCGATGCTCGTGGAGAAGTAGATTATACTTTTTCTGAGAATGTTGCTAATACGGATTACGAGAGAGTTATGCGAGAATATGCAGAACAAGGAATGCATATGATAGTTGGAGAAGTATTTGGATTAGAAAGAGCTGCGCGTAAAGTGGCTAAAGATTATCCTGAGACAGCTTTTCTGATGGGATCTTCTTTTGGCCCTGTTTCTCCAAATTTTTCTGTTTTTGATAACTGGATTCATGAGCCGAGCTATTTGACAGGAATGATAGCTGGGGCAGCGTCAAAATCAAATATTATTGGGATGGTAGGTGGATACGCTATCCCAGAAGTTAATCGCTTAATGCAAGCTTTTATGGACGGCGCACGTGAAGTTAACCCTGAAGTTAAGTTTTTAGTTAACTTTCTGGATAGCTGGTACGACCCACCAAAAGCTAAAGAAAGTGCATTTGCTATGATTGATGCAGGAGCAGATATTATGTTTGCAGAAAGGTTTGGAGTTTCAGATGCTGCTGTAGAACGAGGTGTGAAAGCAGTTGGAAATGTGATTGATACATCTGGTGACTATCCGGGAACGATTATGGCTTCAGCAATTTGGCACTTTGAGGCGACAATCGATAAAGCTGTTTCAAGAGTGCAAGATGGAACATTTGAAGCTTCGGATTATGGACAATACAGCTTCATGGGATACGGGGGTGGTTCACTCGTCGTTGACGAGTCGTTGATATCTCCAGAAGTTCTTGCGAAAGTGCGAGAACGAGAAAATGAAATCATGGATGGAATGTTCCGAGTTAATGTGAATGATGCCCGTCCGGTTTCAGATAAATAATGTTACTAAAGTTGGGCTAGTTTGAATTTACTAGCCCAATCTAATCAAATGTCAGCTCAAAAAGTTTTATCACTTCGGTCACTTTCAAAGAAATTTGGAAGTGTGGTGGCTAACGATGATGTTAGTCTTGACTTATACGTTGGAGAAATCCTTTCACTGCTCGGTGAAAATGGTGCAGGAAAAACGACATTAATGAACATGTTATTTGGGCATTATCTTCCTGATGATGGTGAAATACTAATCACAAATAAGAGCAACCAAATGGAGCCGCTTCGTTTAGGTCAGCCTCAGGCTGCTATATTGGCGGGGATAGGTATGGTTCATCAGCACTTTACTCTTGCAGAGAATTTAACAGTCTTTGAAAATATTACGATTGGTGTGGAGTCGCTCTGGTCACTTAAAACAGATAAAAAGAAGGCCCAAAAGAAAATAGCAGATATCATTGAGCGGAGTGGACTTGTTGTTGCTCTAGATGAGCCAGTGGGGAG
Source organism: Paracoccaceae bacterium (assembly GCA_002697345.1). GTDB lineage: Bacteria > Pseudomonadota > Alphaproteobacteria > Rhodobacterales > Rhodobacteraceae. The sequence continues at coordinate 27,232 of NZVE01000003.1, forward strand.
ATTATCAGTAGGAGAACGGCAGCGAGTAGAAATATTAAAGGCATTATATCGGGACGCTAGGGTCCTTGTTTTAGATGAGCCAACGGCTGTCTTAACACCTAAAGAAGCGGATATACTGTTTGATAATGTAAAAGCTATGACAGATGACGGGCTCTCAGTAATTTTTATATCTCACAAATTACGCGAGGTTTTAGAGTTTTCAAATCGAATAGTAGTTCTTCGCCACGGGAAAAAAGTTGGAGAAATGTTAACAAAAGATGCTGATGAACAAAGTATAGCAAAGATGATGGTTGGAGAAAGTACACTCCTTTCTAAACGAGTAGAGATTCAAGTAGGTAATCCTCTTTTGTCCCTTGAAAAAATTTCGATGAGAGGATCATCCAGGCGAAACAGACTTGTTGATGTTTCACTAAAAGTTCATGAGCATGAAATTCTAGGAATAGCTGGTGTTTCAGGAAACGGGCAGTCTTCCCTTGCAGAACTTATATCTGGTCTACAAAAACCTGATCAGGGAGAAGTGATTCTTGGTACTTCTAAGGTAAAAAAACTAAATCCAAAGGTAATTGTGAAAGCTGGAATTGGACGAATTCCAGAGGATCGTCATAAAGATGGAATAGTTGGGAATATGACAGTTGCAGAGAATATTATTCTTGAAAGCTTAAACGAAAAAAATATACAAAAGTTTGGGTTTTTAAATAGAGGCTCCATAAACTCCATAGCCGAAGAATTATGCTCCTCTTATGATGTAAGAGGGCCGGGGGTCCATGCCCATGCCAGACTTTTGTCTGGGGGAAATATTCAAAAAATGATACTTGCAAGAGTGTTTAGTAGAAATCCAAAAATAATTTTGGCTAACCAACCTACACGTGGTCTCGATATGGGAGCTGCAAGTGAGGTAGAGAGGCGTCTCTTAGAAGCACGAAAAAATGGATCAGGGATACTTTTAATTTCTGAGGATCTGGATGAAATATTAAGGCTGTCAGATCGAGTTCTTGTCATTCATAGCGGTGTCTTGACAGAAATAGAAAATATGGATCGAGAACAAATAGGTCTAATGATGGCTGGAGAATCTTTATGATAAGGGTAGAGAACAGAAATTCGTCTTCACGACTTTTTAAATTTAGTATTCCCATTATATCAGCAGTGTTATCTTTAATATTAGCAGCGATCCCCCTAGCTTTTGCCGGTGCCAATATTGGGGAGGCTTATTTTGTTATGATAAAAGGTGTGTTTGGGTCTGTCTTTGCAGTATCTGAAATGCTAACTCGTGCTACCCCATTAATTTTTACAGGGCTCGCTGCAGCAGTCGCTTTTCGTGCAAGGCTATGGAATATAGGTGCAGAAGGGCAATTGTACCTTGGTGCTATGGCTGCAGTAGCAATTGGTACTGGTGCATTGGATATTAGTGGATTTTTTTTATTACCTATCATTATTACTTTTGGTTGTTTAATGGGAGCCTTTGGTATGGTTGTACCTATGGCATTAAAAACAAGATTTGGTGCTGATGAGGTTGTAACTACACTCCTACTAAATTTTATTATTCTGATATTCCTTCAGATGATGTTAGAGGGTCCGTTGAAAGACCCTATGGGATTAGGTTGGCCGCAATCTGCTCCTATTCTAGATCAGGGAATGTTACCAACGCTTCTAACTCGAATGCGTGTTCATTCCGGATTAATTATAGGGCTAGTTTTGGCTGTAATTTTGCAGATTTTTATTAATCGCTCTATTTGGGGGTTTAAACTCAGGGCGGTAGGAGAGAATATTTTTGCGGCCCGCCATGCTGGTATTGGTGTAAATAAATCTTTACTTGGTGTTGCAATTTGTTCTGGAGCACTTGCTGGCCTTGCAGGCGTGAGCGAAGTGATTGGCCTAAAAGGGTATTTGACTGCAGATTTGTCTCCAGGTTTTGGTTATACTGGTATCGTAGTGGCTATGTTGGCAGGGCTTTCCCCTATCGGAGTAATTGCGGCTGCACTCTTTATAGCTTCCGTCTTTGTTGGAGCAGATAGTATGAGCCGTGCAATGGGTGTGTCTTCCTATTTAGCTGATTTAGTAGTCGCAATGTCATTAATATGTGTTTTAATTGGGGGGTTTGTCTCAAACTATAAACTCACTTTTACGAAACAAAAAAAGGTGACAACTAAATGATTGATATTCTCCAAATTCTCATTAGTGAATCTTTCTGGGCCGCATCGTTGAGAATATCAACACCATTAATTTTTGGGGTACTTGGCGCGTTGTTGTGTGAGAAATCTGGTGTCTTAAATCTTGGGATAGAAGGAATTTTCGTGGCTGGAGCTATGTCTGGTTGGCTGGCCGTTTGGCTGGGAGCTGGTCTAATTGGGGGAGTAATTGTGGCCGGATTAGCTGGAGCATTTTTTGGTTTAATACACGCTATTTTGACCGTACCTTTAGGTTTATCTCAACACGTCTCCGGTTTAGGTGTAACATTGTTTGCAACCTCCTTAAGTTACTTTATTTATAGAACGGCTTTGCCCAACGTGTCATCACCTCCTAGGATCGAACCCTTTCGTCCGATAGATATTCCCATTATTTCTGAGATACCCTTCCTTGGAGAAATAATCGGTCAACAGACAGCTATGACTTGGTTGGCATTGCTAATGGTTTTTATTGTCTGGTTTGTTCTTTATAAAACTCCTTTAGGAATTGCCATCCAGGCTGTTGGAGACAATCCTAACTCTGTCGATGCGCAAGGCTTATCAGTTTATGGCTTAAGAATTGGATCTGTTGTTGCTGGATCAGCTTTAATGGGGGTTGGGGGAGCTTTCTTGACGATGTCGGCTTTTGATGCCTTCTTTTTTGGAATGGTTAATGGTCGGGGATGGGTTTGCATTGCATTGGTAATCTTCGCTAGCTGGAAGCCTGGGAAGGCTTTGCTGGGAGCTGTATTATTTGGCGCCTTTGATGCTTTACAAGTCCGTCTTCAGACTGAGGTTGGGGCGTTTGTCCCCGGACAAATTTTCTTAATGGCTCCTTATGTTTTGTCAATTTTTGCTCTTATGGTTGCTGCACGAAAAGCTGATTATCCGCGAGCTCTTTTGACTCCATGGTTTAAAGGTGAAAGGTGATAATATGATTAACTTTGATTTAATTGTTAAAAATGCGACACTTCCAGATGGTCGTTGTGGGATGGATATCTTATGTAAAGATGGATTTATCTCTGACATCGGCTTGAATATCGATGCTGAGGCAAACCAGGTTATCGATGCAGAGGGTTACTTAGTCTCACCACCTTTTATAGATCCTCACTTTCATATGGATGCAACTCTGTCACTAGGTACTCCAAGACTTAATATTTCAGGTACTTTACTTGAGGGTATAGAACTGTGGGGTGAACTTAAGCCTGTTCAATCGATTGATGATATTATTCAAAGGGCTCTAAAGTACTGTGATCTGGCGATCTCGATGGGAATTGGTGCAATTCGAAGTCATGTAGATATTTGTGATAATGAGTTAAAGGGTGTTGAAGCGTTACTTGAAGTACGTAAAGCTGTAGCGCCATATCTTGATCTTCAATTAGTAGCTTTTCCGCAAGATGGTCTTTTTCGATCTTCTTCAGCGGTAGGAAACCTTAATAGAGCTCTAGATATGGGTGTTGAGATTGTTGGAGGTATCCCGCATTTTGAGCGTACAATGGATGATGGAATTGAGTCTGTTAGATACCTGTGCGAGCTAGCAGCTAAACGTGGGCTAATGGTTGATATGCATTGCGATGAAAGTGATGATCCTATGAGCCGTCACATTGAAGTCTTAGCCTATCATACAAAAAGGCTTGGTTTGCACGGGATGGTGACAGGTTCACATTTAACTTCTATGCACTCTATGGATAATTACTATGTTTCTAAATTGATCCCACTAATAGCTGAGTCTGGGGTTCACGTGATACCTAACCCTCTCATAAATATTATGCTTCAAGGGCGCCATGATACTTTTCCAAAAAGGAGGGGGTTAACTAGGGTATCTGACTTAAGGAATGCTGGTGTAATGATCGGTTTTGGATCTGACTGTATGATGGACCCTTGGTACTCGTTAGGGAAAGCTGATATGTTGGAGGTTGCTGCTATGGGCTTACATGTGGGTCAATTGTCTAGTCGTGCAGACATGGAGTGGTGCTTTGACGCTGTGACTGTAAATTCTGCAAAAATAATGGGGTTTGAAAGTTATGAATTACAAAAAAACGGTAGGGCAAATATGGTTTTGCTACAGGCAAGAAATAAAATCGAAGCTCTAAGATTAAAGGCAAATCGGCTGTTAGTTATCCGTGATGGAAAACTAATTGCTCAAAATGACCCTGTAACATCAAAACTGTTTATGGAGGGAAGGCCAACCTCTATTAACTCAGCTGATTATGAGCCATCGTAGCTTGCTTTTGTTCTCTTTAAAGTATTATTTGCGATAGTAATATTTGATGTGCACCACGGTTTTAATAAATAATATGCACTATTAACTTTTGAACCTGCTCTTAATTGATAGGAATTAAGGAAATTAAAATGAAAAATTTAGCAATTTTGGCACCCAGACTTACAACTATACCAATAGTCGGTACGTCTGATAGTTTTCCAGTTCGAAGAATCTACTGCATTGGGCGTAATTATGCTGACCATACAATAGAAATGGGTGGAAACCCTGATAGGGAGTCGCCATTTTTCTTTCAGAAAAACTCTAATAATGCAGATTCCTCAGGAGAGTTTCCTTACCCCACAGAAACAAATGATGTTCACCACGAAGTTGAATTGACAATTGCCCTTAAATCGGGGGGTAAAAATATAACAGAAGAAAATGCCAATTCACATATTTTTGGATATGCTGTTAGTCTAGATATGACCCGAAGAGATTTGCAAAGTGAAATGAAAGCACTGCGACGTCCATGGGAAATTGGAAAATCTTTTGAAAGATCGGCTCCAATTGGTGAAATAAGTCGTGTTGAAGAAGTAGGTTATATAGACAGTGGGTTAATTGAACTTAAGGTAAACGGAAACGTAAAGCAAACTGGAGATCTAAATCAGATGATTTGGAAGGTACCAGAAATTATAGCATATTTATCTAGGTTTTATGACATTGAAGGTGGAGATTTAATAATGTCTGGAACACCGGCTGGTGTTGGACCTGTCGTTAAGGGAGATCAGTTAGTCGCCAGTGTTAAAGAACTTCCGGATTTAAAGATCTTAGTAATATAATAATTTTCTTACTAAAATTATTATAATTAAGACTATTTAAACCTATTACAAAAAAGTGAAGTAAAGATGTTTTCTATTTTTCCTACAGCTAGATTACGACCCTCACCATTCTATAACGCTGTTGTTAAAGAGGGTTTGAAGACCGCAATGGTATACAACCGAATGATATTACCAGCCAGTTTTGGTAACCCTGAGGAGGAATACTGGAGGTTAATAAACGGTGTTTCCATGTGGGATGTTGGTGTGGAAAGACAAGTTCAGCTTACGGGAGTTGATGCTGCTAAGTTGGCTCAAATATTGTCTCCGCGAGACCTTTCTAAATGTAAGGTTGGTCAAGGGAAATATGTACCTTTATGCAATCATAAAGGCATTTTAATTAATGACCCTATTCTTTTGAAATTGGATGAAAACAAGTTTTGGTTTTCTATAGCTGATAGTGACATTTTAACTTGGGCCCAGGCGATAGCTGGGGAGAAAGGTTTAGATGTTCAGATAATAGAGCCAGATGTTTCGCCACTAGCTGTTCAAGGGCCTAAGTCGGAAGGGGTAGTTGCTTCGATTTTTGGAGATTGGGTAAGAGAGCTCAAATATTTTTGGTTTAAAGAAACAGAACTAGAAGGAATTCCTGTTGCAGTTCAAAGATCTGGTTGGTCTAAGCAAGGTGGCTTTGAAATATACTTGATGGACGGAAGTAAAGGCACAAAACTTTGGAATATTGTAAAAGAAGCAGGAAAACCGTATGGAATTGGTCCTGGATCACCTGGCACACCCGAGCGAACTGAAAGTGGTTTATTGTCTGTTGGTGGGGATAGTGATTATACAACTAATCCTTTTGAGGTGCGTTTAGGGAAATATATAGATTTACAGGTTGCAGATGACGTTGTGGGGATTCAAGCTTTAAGAAAAATCGCTTCTGAAGGACCTAAACGTCACCAGTTAGGGTTAATTTTAGAAGGAAAAATAGCAGATCCATTAAAGTTCTCTTGGGAAGACATTAACCATATGGGTAAAAAAGTGGGAGATATGACTAATTGTGTGTGGTCACCACGTATGAGTGCTAACATAGGTTATGGCCTACTTTCGGTAAATATTAATCCGGGTGATTTAGTGGAAATTGAAAGAGATGGAACAATTGTAAAGGCAAGAGTTGTTGATCTACCATTTATCTAAAGTTATTAGTTCAACTACCTAGCTTTAAATTCTTCCTTGGTTTAACAAAGCCCAAACTTGTAGAATTTTCTACCTAAATAGCATATGATCTTACGTATAGGAAATATTAGAAATGATTGTCTTTGTGACGGTTGGATCAGGTCTTTTTGGTGCTTGTATAGCTTGGGCATTAGGATTAGCTGCACCCTTTCTAACTGGACCTGCGCTTGCCGTTGCCTTTGCATCATTAATGGGCGTAAAATGTCATATTCCACTTTATTTTAGAAATACAGTTTTTTTAATTATTGGCATAGTGCTTGGATCTGGAGTGACGCCTGATATTTTGAAGGACGCTTTGACTTGGCCAATAAGTATTGTGTTAACTTGCGTTTCCGTAAGCCTTATCATGCTATGTTCAGTTTTTTTGTTAGAGACTTACTTTGATATGGACAGAGCTACTTCAATACTAGCATCAAGCCCAGGGCATTTAAGTTTTATATTATCTTTAGGGTCTGAGATCACAGAAAATATTTCTAGCATTGCAGTAATTCAGACCATCAGAGTGTTTATACTAACATTAGCGGTTCCGATAATTTTATCGTTTTCCGCAGACGGAGAGCCAACGGTGAATCAGATCATGGTTTCAAAAATTTCTTTGACCCACTTTTTATTTGTAATGGTACCTGCAGTTTTTGGTGCATTTTTAATGAGTTACTTTAGGTTTCCCGCAGCGTTCTTATTGAGCGGATTGTTGCTTTCCTCTATTGGTCATGGCTTAGGGGTAACACCTGGTGAATTACCTAGACCCATATCTTTATTTTGCTTTATTGTTTTAGGGTCATTAATTGGATCTAGATTTAGTGGCGTTAGTTTTACGTTATTAAGGAGTCTAGCATTAAGCGGCTTTTTAATAACCTTAATTGGATTAACTATTTCAATAATAGTCTCTTTTTTAATTCACTTATTAACAGGTATTAATTTTCTTTACGTCATTATCGCTTTAGCTCCTGGTGGGTTCGAAACTATGGTGGCAATGTCTGCATTTGTTGGAGCTGACCCAGCATATGTAGCAATTCACCACATAGCTCGAATATTTTTTTTAAGTGCCTTAGTTCCTATAGCTCTCATGCACAGACTAACCCGTTAGGGTTTTTAATCCGTCCTCTATAGCGTTTAAAACTTGATCAGTTTCACCTTCAGTGATTATTAACGGTGGAGAGAGTAAAATGTTGTGTCCGCCTATTCTAACCATTGCGCCAGACTTAAAAATTTTAGCTGAAAGCTTAGCCATGTTATCTGCTCCCATTGGCGTTTTGTTCTGTTGATTCGAAACTAGCTCTATACCAGCCATCAATCCATGACCGCCCCGAACATCACCTACTACGGAGTATTTACTTTTTAAAGTTTTTAACCCTTCAAATAACTGCTGGCCTCGAATTTTTGCACTTTTTTGGATTTGTAGCCTTTGGCTCTCCCTTATACATGCTAGAGCTGCAGCAGCCCCCACAGGATGTGCAGAATAAGTATAGCCGTGACCGATGCTTCCCAATACTGGGTCACCTTGCTCAAATACCTGTGCCACGTTTTCAGAGATCATACATGCACCAAAAGGAAAATAGGCAGAAGTTATACCCTTAGCCATCGTCATCATATCAGGTTTAACACCCCAGTGGCGAGAGCCACACCAGTCACCGATTCTTCCAAAGCCAGTAATCACTTCGTCAGCAATCATTAGGATTCCATATTTTGTACAAACATCACGCATTTTTTTCATGAATGATTTATGTGGAACTATAACTCCACCAGCGCCTTGGATTGGCTCCATTATAAAAGCGGCTATGGTGTCTGGACCTTGGAACTCTATTTCATCAACTGCTGCTGCTACACAAAGATCGGCTAGGCGCTCGGGATCAGTCTCATTAAACGGGTTGCGATATGTATAAGGGCTTGGAATATGAAAACAGCCAGAAAGTAGTGGTTCATAATTTGTTCGAAACCTACTATTACCATTTACAGACGCCCCACCAAAGTGGGTTCCATGGTATCCCTTTTTTAAGGATAAAAACTTTGTTCGACCATTAGCGCCATTTATTTTATGATATTGGCGAGCTAATCGTAGAGCTGTTTCTACGGAGTCAGAACCCCCTGAAGTAAAAAAAGCCCTTCCCATATTCTCTTCACTGAACATTTCGCACAGTTCATAGCTGAGTTCGATTGCTGGTTCATTAGTAGTGCCAGCAAAGGCAGAGTAATATGGCAATTGGTCCATTTGCTGAATAATCGCTTTTTTGATAGGTTCACATGAGTAACCCACGTTTACACACCATAGACCACCAACGCCGTCTACAACCGTATTTCCATCATAGTCTGTAATTGTGGAGCCCTGTGCCTTTGATATAATGTTAGGAGGGTTCTCTATTGATGTCCCAGGATGCCCCATTGGATGCCATAAATGACGAGCATTATTTTCTTGCAAAAAGTTAGAGTCTTTCATTTTTTATTCCCTCTGGTGCTACATTCTAAGTAATAAAGTCAGTTTTTTTTTACGTATTTGCAAGGTTTAAATGAGAACGTGCTTAATACTTGTTAAATAAATATAACAAAATCAGCATTTACTCTTGTTTGGAGTCGTCTGGCAGATTAAATGCAGTGTTATGAAAAGATGGATCCCATTCTTAAAGTCTAACCCCACCGTATCTATTGTACGGGTTGTGGGAGTTATTGCGACTGGTGGAAGAGGGACAAACATCAATGAAGAAACTTTGTCGCCATTATTAGAGAAAGCGTTCGTTAAAGGTAATCCAAAAGCAGTTGCTCTTCTTATCAATTGTCCAGGTGGATCGCCTGTACAATCCTCATTAATAGGATCAAAAATTAAGTACCTTTCTAAAAAATATAAAATACCAGTTTATGCTTTTGTGGAAGATGTGGCAGCTTCAGGAGGGTACTGGATTGCATGCTGTGCCGATGAAATTTTTGTTGATGATAGTTCAATATTAGGTTCCATTGGAGTAATATCTGCATCCTTTGGCTTTAATCAACTTATGGAGAGGCAAGGCATCGAACGAAGAGTTCATACTTCTGGTAAAGATAAATCAATGTTAGACCCGTTTAGACCTGAGCGCTCTAGTGACATAAAGAGACTAAAAGCGTTACAGGAACAAATCCATCAAACGTTTATTGATCATGTAACATCTTGTAGGGGGGCAAAACTTTCTGATGAAAAGGAGTTGTTTACAGGAGAAATTTGGATTGGGAAAAGTGCAATTGATGTTGGTTTAGTGGATGGTATTGGACACCTTAAGCCTATTCTGGAAGAAAAATTTGGAAAGAAATTAAAGGTAAATATGTTTGGCCCTAAAAGGTCTATTTTTCAAAAATTTGGAGCGAAGCTGTTAGCTAATAATATTGAACAACTTAATAATGAAGCTCTTTGGGCTCGATTCGGTTTATAAATGATCTTAAAAATTGTCTCTTTATTTTTGATTGGAATGGTGGTTTTAGCTATCTTTGGAAAACTAAGAATACCTAAATTGGGTCAAAAAACAGCAAAACGATGCACTAAATGTGGCACTTATAGAATCGGGAAAGGCCTTTGCCCGTGCGAAAAGATATTATAATTGGTTTATAGCTTTCTTGTTGCTGGCTTTGGATTAGTAGTTTTGCTTTTGTCTGGAGACTTTCTTCTTAGAGGAGCTATTAGTGTTTCAAAAAAATTAGGTATTTCTAAATTAATTGTTGGTCTTACGATTGTTGCATTTGGGACTTCCGCCCCTGAATTATTAATTTCTATAAGGGCGGTTCTAGATGGGGTTTCAGGTCTTGCGATAGGTAATGTCGTTGGCTCTAATATAGCCAATGTTTTGCTCGTGATTGGTTTGCCAGCTAGCGCTGCTGGATTACGCTTGGTCGGTAAAGAAACTCAAAAGCCATACTTAATTATGTTGGCAGCCAGTATTTTATTTATAAGTATTAGTTTTTCTGGCGTAATTAATTTAACGTCTGGTTTAATTTTATTTTTTGGGTTTTGTTGTGTTCTTATGTACACTGTAGTTACAGCAAATAAAAAAACATCCAACTTAGAAATGAATGTGGAAGAAACTCGGCAGGATCCAACCACAAAAACAATTACGGCAATTTTTATGATTTCTTTAGGTTTAGTTGGTCTCCCATTAGGAACACACATATTTGTCGATAGTGCTATAGAAATATCTCAGGGCTTTGGAGTTTCAGAAGCGTTAATTGGTTTGACTTTAGTCGCTGTTGGCACCTCACTGCCTGAGCTTGCAACTATGATAATGGCCACTTTTCGGCGTGAGTCAGATTTAGCTATAGGAAATATCATAGGTTCTAATGTGTTTAATCTACTAGCTATTATGGGGATTTCGAGTTTTTTTGGTAATATTACTGTCCCGTCCGAATTCTTGACATTTGATTTGTGGTGTATGCTTTTTTCTTCTCTTTTGTTGGCACCAATGATATTTGGATGGTATGGTATTAGTCGTATAGGAGGTGTACTTTTGGTCTTATTATATGCTTTCTACCTAAGTTTTGTTGTTAGTGCGGGGATGTAAATGTTTAAAGGTAATGCCATAGTTACAGGGGCTGCTAACAGATTAGGTAAGGCAATGGCATTACACCTCGCAGATTTAGGGTATAATGTTGTAGTGCATTACATGGCATCTTCAAAAGAAGCTGAAGAAGTAGTTTCATTAATTAAGTATAAAGGCCGAAAAGCAGTTTCTATACAGGCAGATCTTTTGAACCCCAAGGTTGTAGACGAGTTAATTCCTAATGCTGTAAAGGCTATAGGAGGAAACTTAAATGTATTAATCAATAATGCTTCAATATTTGAATATGATAATCTGAACACTTCTACATTAGAAAGCTGGCAAAGGCATATTGGTTCAAACCTTCAAGCCCCCTTTTTTTTAACACAGGCATTTTCACGACAAGTTCCTGATATTAGTCTAGATGAGAATAACGAACCAATCTCTCACGCAGTTGCTATAAATATGATTGATCAACGTGTTAAAAAGCTCAACCCTGAATTTATGACATATACTATTTCTAAGATGGGTCTTTGGGCTTTCACTCAGACAGCCGCACAAGCGTTAGCACCGAAAGTTCGGGTTAATGCTATTGGCCCGGGCCCTACACTAAAGGCAGCGGAGCAGTCTCAGAAGAATTTTTTAAAACAACGTAGTGGGGTGATATTAGAGCGTGGCTCAAATATCAGAGATATAGTTAAGGCAATGGAGTATATTATTAATGCTCCAGCTGTCACAGGACAAATTTTTTGTGTTGATGGGGGCCAACATCTAAATTGGCAGGCATCAGATATATTGGATGTAGAATTTTAAATTACTTGTCCACCAATCTAACGCTCACAATAGCTTCCATACAAAAAATACAATGTTTTCAATGACTTGCAATATAAACAAAAATTTATGTAATAAAATCAATTACTTAATAGATATTAAAAAAAGTAATAAAATTCAATGACTTACGAAAAAATAAAGGAAAATTTACTATGAATTTAATTAATCCCCAAACTTATCCACAGCTATAGTGGACAGTTTCTTGAATTGTAGATAGTTTAGGGCTGTTCTCAAAAAATTGATGTTCCTTAGGTAATTTATGACCAATATATTAAAGCTCAATGAAGTCGTTAGCCAAAGTATTCGAAATGGTAATGCGTGTATTTATGCCTATGTCAAGACTCTAGATAGTAGTCCTGGTGTATACCGGATGTTAGATAAAGATGATCAAGTTTTATATGTAGGAAAAGCAAAACACCTTAGGAATCGTGTTTCAAGTTATTCTCGACCGTCAGGGCATTCAGATCGTATTTTACGCATGATTTCACAAACGCGATCAATGCTGTTTTTGACAACTGAGACAGAGATCGAAGCATTATTACTTGAGCAGAGTTTGATTAAAAACTTAAAACCAAAATATAATGTTTTGTTACGAGATGACAAAAGTTTTGCCAGTATTCATTTAGATAAAAGCCATAGTTTCCCTCAAGTTAGGAAACATAGGGGGACCGAAAAAGGTATAGGTACTTTTTTTGGTCCTTTCGCAAATGCTGGGTCTATAGACAAGACATTAAATCAGCTGCAGAAGGCATTTTTATTACGTAATTGCACAGACTCTACTTTTGAAGCAAGGACACGGCCATGCTTAATGTACCAGATAAAACGCTGTAGCGCTCCATGTGTAGGTAATATTTCAAAGGAATCCTATGGTGATTTAATTTCCAAGGCAGAGCAATTTCTATCAGGTAAGAGTAAGGAAATGCAAAAGAATCTTGTGGACCAAATGAATATGGCATCGAGTTTGATGGAATTTGAGAAAGCCGCAGAGTTAAGGGATCGAATACAAGTTTTAAAAGAAGTTCAAACCCAAAAATCTTCTAATTTAGGTGGACTTCAAGAGGCAGATATAATTGCCCTACATGTGGAGAAGGGTCGTGCTTGTGTGCAAGTATTTTTTATTAGAGCTTTCCAGAACTGGGGAAATAAAGATTACTTTCCCGACACGGGAGCTGGAGCAGATTCAGAAGAAATAATGAGAACGTTCCTTGGGCAATTCTATTCAAATAAGACACCCCCTTCGATTATTTTATTAAGTAATGATATACAAGATCGTGATCTTATTTCCCTAGTATTATCAAAAAAATCTGGTGTTAAGGTAAATTTAGCAGTACCTCGTCGTGGAAAAAAAATGGATATTGTTAATGCTGCGATGCGAAATGCACGAGAGAGCTTAGCTAGAAAGTTGGCTAATACAGAAACACAAAAGAAATTAATATCTGGATTAACCAAAACTTTGAGTCTTGGCTCGAACCCAAATAGAATCGAAGTTTATGATAACTCCCACTTCCAAGGTAATGCTGCCGTGGGATGTATGATTGTTGCGGGAGAGGAAGGTTTCTTAAAAAAAGAATATAGAAAATTTAATATTAAGAGCAAACATATAAAATTAGGTGATGATTTTGCGATGATGCGAGAGGTGTTATCTCGACGATTCGAGCGGTTAAAAAAAGAAGATAAAGATAGGGTCGAAAAAAAATGGCCAGATTTAGTAATAATAGACGGTGGAGTTGGCCATTTATCAGTTGTGGCAAAAGTTATGAGCGAACTACAGCTTGAGGATATACCTTTACTTGGTGTTTCAAAGGGTCCCGACAGGAATGCTGGAAAGGAGGAGTTTCATAGTTTAGAACGTGGAACCTTTGCTCTAAAAAGTAATGACCCAGTACTATATTATGTGCAACGCTTAAGAGATGAAGCTCACAGGTTTGCAATTGGTACACATCGCGCCAAGAGGTCTAAAAATCAATTTAAAAGCCAGTTAGATGAAATAGCTGGCATAGGGGGTAAAAGAAAAAAAGCTCTTCTGGAAAGTTTTGGGTCTGTTAAAGCTATTAGCCAATCCACACAAATGGATATAGCGGCTGTTGATGGAATTTCTAGTCTTCTTGCCCAAAGCATATATGAGTTCTTCCATGATAGTGAATGAGGAGATATACTAGTTTTATGATTTGGAATTTTCCTAACATATTAACCGTGATGCGATTAGTAGCAGCGCCTGGTATTGTTGTGATGTTTTTATATTTTTCACGCCCCATGGCTGATTGGTTGGCACTAGCTTTATTTCTAATAGCAGCAATTTCAGATTGGTTTGATGGTTATTTGGCTCGCTTATGGAAGCAAGAAAGTAAATTTGGCCAAATGCTTGATCCAATAGCAGATAAAGCAATGGTGATAATCGCTTTATTGGTCATTACAGGGTTCTCAGGTATGAATCCATGGATATTACTACCTTCGACAATTATCTTATTTAGAGAGGTATTTGTATCTGGATTACGAGAATTTTTAGGAGATTCAGCGAGCCTCTTACAGGTAACTAAACTGGCAAAATGGAAGACAGCGGTCCAAATGATTGCGATAGCCACACTATTTACCCAAGGTATATTCCAGCATTACCTAGAGCTCGAATTATGGGGTATGAATAAAAATGCGTTAACATTGGCTATTTCAAATGCATCAGTTGAAACAGGTGGATCAACTTGGATATATTGGGAAGCTTATGCCCTTTGGATACTTGGTGTATTATTTCTATGGTTGGCCAGTTTGTTAACCCTTGTATCTGGCATAGATTATTTTAGAAAATCAATACCCTACCTTAAGGATAATAATTTATGATAGTTCAGGTTTTGTATTTTTCATGGGTAAGAGAAA
>NZVE01000004.1 GCA_002697345.1 Paracoccaceae bacterium
AGAAATAACTAAAAGTATATAATCCAGATATTATTGTATTTAATAACTTATGAACTCATTTGATGTAATTGTTGTTGGTGGCGGCCATGCTGGTGTTGAGGCTGCACATGCCGTTTATCGCACAGGCCTTTCCTGCGCTCTTGTAACTTTTGAAAGGGAAAAGATAGGCCAGATGTCTTGCAACCCAGCCATTGGAGGTCTTGGTAAATCTCATATTGTTAGAGAGATTGATGCCATGGGGGGGATAATGCCTCTGGCCACAGACGCATCGGGAATTCAATATAGAACCCTTAACACGAGAAAAGGGTATGCAGTTCAAGCATTAAGAGTTCAATGTGACAGAAAGCTATATAAAGAAGCTATTCAGACCTATCTAAACAAAACTTCAATCAAAATATTTGAAGAAGAGGTTTTGGATATAATCTCTGAGCACTCTCAAATCAAAGGAATTGTTACAAACAACGGAAATATTTTTGCCAACAAGGTGGTTCTTACCACTGGAACCTTTCTTAACGGAGTTATGTTTACAGGAAAAGAATCTTCAAGCGGCGGAAGAATAGGTGATAAATCATCAATACCGCTATCTAAGAAGCTTTATGATTTAAAACTTCCAATGGGGAGGTTAAAAACAGGGACCCCAGCGAGAATAAAAATGTCTAGCTTGGACTTGACCGTAATGGAGCCTCAGCCCGGAGAGTTACCAACACCATGGATGACATTAACAGAAGACAAACCAGAGCACGTTAAACAGCTGCCATGTTATATAACAAGAACAAACCCACACACACACAAAATAATTAGCAAAAACATTGAAAAATCTGCAATGTATTCAGGGAACATAACAGGCATAGGCCCAAGATACTGCCCTTCAATAGAAGACAAAATCTTTAAATTTTCTGATAAGAGCAGCCATCAAATCTTTATAGAACCCGAGGGGATAGGGGTAGACCTAGTTTATCCAAACGGGATATCAACCAGCCTACCGCAAAACATACAAGATAAATTTATTAAAACAATTAAAGGCATGGAAGAATCCGTGATAACAGAGTACGGTTATGCGGTTGAGTACGACTTTATAGACCCAAGAGCGCTTCATCAAACACTAGAAACAAAGTTTATCGAGGGCTTGTATTTAGCGGGGCAAATTAACGGAACAACAGGGTATGAGGAGGCCGCGGCCCAGGGCCTTATAGCCGGCGTAAATGCTTCAAACAAAATACAGAACAAAAAAGAAATGGTTCTGGAAAGAAGCGAAGCCTATATAGGGGTTCTTATAGACGACCTTACAACACACGGCATAACTGAGCCCTACAGAATGTTTACGAGCAGAGCAGAACACAGGCTTTTATTGTCCCAAAACAACGCCGAACAAAGGCTTTTAAAACACGCACACCTAAACAACCTAGTTACGCAAAACAGAATAGATGTGTTTTTAGAAAGCGAATCAAAATATACAAACTTTTTAAACACACTGAAAAAAACCAAAACAAAAAGCTTTAAAAACATCGAAAACAAAACAATAGAGCTTGTTGAAAAAAGAAGCATATATAGCCTCTTAGCAAGGCCAGACGCCAACCTTGAATCTCTTTTCAAATGTGACGAGCCCAACACAAACGATTACAAAAGAGCCTGTGTTGAAGTTAGGTATGCCGGTTATATTGAAAAGCAGACAAGAGAAGTAGAAAAAAACAGAAAACAAAATTCAAAAAAAATACCAAACACTTTTTCATATCATGACATACCCGGGCTTTCAAATGAGGTCAAAGAAAAACTAGAAAGAACAAAACCAGACACCATTGGCTCAGCCGCCAGAATAGAAGGAGTAACCCCTGCGGCGATAAATATTATTTTAGTAACAATGAAAAAACAAGAGCTTGAAAAGGCCAATGCGTGATCAAGAGAAAATAACCAAGTTGCTTGAACAGCTTGTAACAAGAAGCTTTAAGTTCAACCAAAACCACAACCTCTTTCAAAGAAAAACCAAAGAAGAAATTTATAAAAAAGACGTGCTCGAGTGCCTTGAGATCAACGAACATATAATAAAAGACGACAAAATATTAGACATTGGATCGGGGGGAGGCTTCCCAGGACTGGTCATCGGCATCACAAACCCCAACAACAAAATCGACCTGGTCGAAAGCAATCAAAAAAAATGCTATTTTTTAAAACAAATACAGCACGATCTTGGCCTAAAAAATGTCGCCATACTAAACAAAAGAATAGAAAAAAATAACATGTTTGGGGAATACGACTTAATAACCGCCAGAGCCTTTGCAAGCATAGAAAAAATAACCAGCCTTACAAAAACAAACATCAACCAAAACACCAGATATGTTTTGTTTAAAGGAACAAAAATAAAAATAGAAGAAGAGCTGCTAGCACTTAACACAAACAAATTTAAGTATGAAATAATCAACCAAGGCAATCAAAAAAAAGAAAGACATTTTGTAAAAATAAGTTTAAATGAATAAAGTATTAGCAATAGCAAATCAAAAAGGCGGCGTTGGTAAAACAACAACAGCGGTTAATCTTGCCGCAAGTCTTGCCGCCACAAAAAGAAACGTTCTTTTAATCGACCTAGACCCACAAGGCAATGCAACAACTGCATCGGGCATAAAAACAGAAGAACCAAACACCCTGTGCGAACCATTTTTTAACAATACAGACCCAGAAGACTGTATATATACATCGCCTGATGGCTATAAAATAATCCCCGGATCACAAGACCTCATTGCTCTTGATGTGGCCATAAGAGACAACAATAAACAAAAATATCTTTCCAAAGTCTTAGCCAAGATTGGCAACAGTTTTGATTACACAATTATTGACACCCCGCCAACACTAAACCAACTAACAATAGAGGCGCTAATGGCAGCCTCTGGAACCTTAATCCCACTTCAGTGTGAATACTATTCTCTTGAGGGCGTTACAGGACTTATGCAAACCATAAAAACAATATCTGACAACAACCTATCGCAAAACAGAGTGTTGGGAATTATAAGAACAATGGTAGACCTAAGAAACAACCTAGCAAAAGACGTTTCAAACGAGCTAGAAAAACATTTCCCCAGTCTTGTTTTTAACACTTTAATACCGAGAAATATTAAACTAGCAGAGGCGCCAAGCCACAATCAATCTGGTGTAAAATATATGCCTAGCTCTTACGGTGCAAAAGCTTACCTGGCTTTGGCTGGGGAACTTATTAGGAAAATAGAAAATGTCTGATAACAAAAAAACACTAAACAGAGGTCTGGACGCCCTTCTTGGCTCCAGAGGGAAACCCAAACGAACCATACAAGATGTAAACCTTACACAAATAAATGCAGGACGGTTTCAACCAAGAGAGGTTTTTGACGAAGAGTCTTTAAAAGAGCTAACTGACTCAATAAAAAAACACGGAGTCATATCTCCAATTTTAGTCAGAGAGCTGGGATTAAATAAGTATGAGGTAATTGCTGGTGAGAGGAGGATGAGGGCTTCCATACAAGCTGGGTTAGAAACAATACCCTGCTTAGTTGATCAAAAAGAAGACCAAGACGCTTTAGAATCAGCTTTAATCGAAAACCTCCAAAGAGAAGACCTTAACGCTGTTGAGGAGGCGAGAGGATACGATCGGCTTAAAAGAGAGTTTGGACTAACCCAAGACGAGGTTGCCACATCCACAGGAAAAGCGAGAAGCACAATAGCAAATTCATTAAGAATTCTTTCTTTACCTCAAAAAGTCTTAGATTTTTTATCTGCAGGAAAAATAGAAAAAGGACATGCTAAGCTTTTGGCTTCAATGGAGCCCAAAGATGCAGAAATTGCAGCAGAAAACATAATCAACAACAAACTAACAGTAAAAGATCTAAGTGAGTCATCAAGAAATCAAAAGAAAGGAATTTTAAAAAAAGAAAAACAGACTGACGTTCTTTTAATTGAACAAGAAATGTCCGAGGCCTTTGGTCATCAGATTACAGTGGAGGCCAAAACGAAACAAAAAGGAAGCCTTCAAATCTCCTACAAAACATCGGATGAGCTAGAGACCATTATTTCTAAAATTTTAAGCAAAAACAATCAAACCAACTAATTAAAAATAAAACCCAAAACACCTTGTTTAAAAACCCATATATTTTTATAATTGCGCCGAATTATTTAATTAAAAGTGAAACTTAACCTGGTAAAAAAACCAACAATAGCTGCCTTTGTAACTATTCTCTTTTTTTGCCTTTACATAGACATAAATTTGTTAGCCATAACTCTAGCCTACACAACAGCACTAACACTGCTTTTTCTTATAGGAAAAAAGATTTCTAGTGCGGCCACTTACGTGCTTTACAGCTGGTCTGTGAAATGGGCCCTGTTTATATTTTTTACTGCTTACGCGGCAATCAACCTTACATCTATTTATTTTTATTCCATGATGATGTTTATAGGAATTAATATATTTTTAAGTCCCGCACTTGAGGCAAAAGAAGTCTAATGGCAGCCAAAGGAATAGATTATGTAGTTGGGGCGGCTTGCTCAGAACCAGAATTAACAACCAATGGCTATATACAACATCACCTTACGAACCTGACCTATGGAAAACTTCCATATGATTCCGAGGTTTGGCATTGTAATAAAGAAAGCCAATTATGGGATATGCCAACAATCATTCCCGCTGACACATGGACATTTGCCCACGGGGCAAGCGAAGCCGCTGATATGGGTTTTTGGGCGTTTAATGTAGACTCAATTGGTTGGTCGGTTTTTTTAGGGGCGCTCTTTCTCGGTCTTTTTAAATGGGCAATACCAAAAAACTCAGACACTCCATCAGGCTTACAAAATTTTGTGGAAATGTGTATAGAATTTGTGGATGACAATGTTCAATCCTTATTTGGAGCAACAAACAATAAAT
Source organism: Paracoccaceae bacterium (assembly GCA_002697345.1). Classification (GTDB taxonomy): domain Bacteria; phylum Pseudomonadota; class Alphaproteobacteria; order Rhodobacterales; family Rhodobacteraceae. Next base: position 4,880 of record NZVE01000004.1, read on the forward strand.
TAATTGCCCCTCTAGCCCTAACCGTTTTTGTTTGGATATTATTTATGAACCTAATGGATTTAATCCCAGTAGATTTCATTCCAGAGTTTGCCAAATATTTAGGTATAGAATATTTCAAAGTTGTTCCCACAACAGATCCAAATGTTACCCTTGGAATGGCTCTAGCAATATTTGTTTTAACCATCTACTACAGCATTAAAATTAAAGGGCTTAAAGCATTTGTTGCCGAGCTTACGCTTCACCCCTTTGGAAAATGGTTAATGCCTGTTAATTTTGTTTTAGAAATGGTTAACTTTATAGCAAAACCAATATCGCTTGGTCTAAGGTTGTTTGGAAACCTTTATGCGGGAGAAATGATATTTATCCTTATAGCACTAATGCTGTTCTTTAATAGTGTTTTAATAGGTATGTTGGGCATTGGCTTGCACTTGGTATGGGCGTTATTCCACATTCTAATTGTGGCATTACAAGCATTTATTTTTATGGCTTTGACCATTGCATATTTAGCAATGGCACATGAAACAGAGGAACATTAATCCTCAAAATATAGGAGAAAAAAATGGAATATAGTATTTTAGCAGCGGGTATCACAATGGGTCTTTCAGCAATTGGTGCTGGAATCGGAGTGGGCATCCTTGGTAGTAAATTTATAGAAGGAATAGCAAGACAGCCAGAACTAGCACCATTCCTACAAGGTAGGTTCTTTCTTATGATGGGCTTAACCGATGCGGTTCCTATGATCGGCGTTGGTCTTGGAATGTATATGCTTTTTGCAATATAAAAAAACAGAAGACTTAATATGAATATAAACGCAACCTTACTTGCTCAAGCTATAGTATTTATAATTTTTGTAGCTATATGTATGAAATATGTATATCCGCAAATTTTAGCAGTTATGCAAGAAAGAGAGAAAAGAATATCCGATGGTCTTGAGGCGGCTAAAAAAGCAGACGACTCACTCGAAGAAGCAAAGTTAGCTTTTGACAAAGAGCTCAATCAAGCCAAAGAAGAGGCGGCAGATATTCTAAAAAAAGCAAACAACCGAGCTTCGCAAATTGTTACAGATGCTTCTACAAAAGCAGAAACAGAGGCAGAAAAAATAATGACCTCAGCATCTGCAAACATAGAAAGCGAGACAAATAGAGCCAAAGAAGAACTTAGGCAGCAGATGTCAGATATTATCATTGACACAACAGAAAAAATTCTCGGTGATGAAATATCATCAGAAAAGCATGATGATATTCTTAAAAAAGCGGCTAAGGAGCTTTAATGATTGAGCTAACACCACTAGCAAGACCGTATGCAAAAGCAATGTTTGCTGCGGCCCTAGAGGATAAAAGTCTTACAGACACCTCAAAAGAGCTAGAAACAATAGCACTTGCAGCTAACTCTCCTGAGGTGGCAAGCGCAATTGAAAATCCTTCTTTATCAAGAAAACAGGTTGTTAGTTTATTGTTAGAACTTTTTGAAGGCGAGATATCAGATAAGTCCAAAAAACTATTATCAATCCTTGCCGAAAATAAAAGACTAAATCTTTTTAAAACAATTTTTGTTATTTATACAGAGCTCGTGCAAGAACATAATAACCAAAACTCCGTTGAGGTTTTTGTTGCCTCCAAACCCAGCCAAGAGGCTCAATCTTCTATCGAAGAAAAGCTTCAATCTAAATATGGAAGCGACGCAAAAATAACATTTTCAGAAGACCCAAAAATGATGGGCGGCCTAGCAATAAAGGTAGGCGACGAAACTTTAGATCTTTCCATAAGGGGGAAGGTCAACAAACTTGTAAACCAATTAAATTTTTAAGGTGAAAATATGAGTCAATTAAATCCATCAGAAATCTCAAGCGTTTTAAAAGAAAAAATCGCTGGGCTTGATCTTTCAGCTGAAAGAAAAAATGAAGGCATTATCGTTAGCGTATCTGACGGTATTGTAAGAATACATGGCATGGGTGATGTTATGTATGGAGAGGTTATAGAATTTGAAAATGGAACAAAGGGAATGGCCCTTAACCTTGAGCAAGATTCAGTAGGAGCAGTTGTGCTTGGAGATTATCTGGACCTTGTTGAAGGCCAAAAAGCACTTTGTACAGGTAAGGTTTTAGAAGTGCCTGTTGGAGAAGCAATGCTTGGAAGGGTTGTTAACACTTTGGGAACCCCTATAGATGGCAAAGGAGAAATAAAAGCCGAAAGCTCATCACCTGTTGAGGTTGTAGCTCCAGGGGTTATTGCAAGGCAGTCAGTTGACCAGCCAGTTCAAATCGGCTTAAAAGCTGTTGATGCTATGGTGCCAATAGGAAGAGGACAAAGAGAGCTTATTATTGGTGACAGGCAGACTGGTAAAACAGCAGTTGCTATTGACGCTATTATCAATCAAAAAGGAACAGGAATTAAATGTATTTATGTTGCTATTGGCCAAAAACAATCAACTGTTGCAAATGTTGTAAGAAAGCTTGAAGAATATGGGGCTATGGAGCATACAATTATTGTTTCTGCTACCGCAGCCGATCCAGCTCCCATGCAATATTTATCAGCCTACTCGGGCTGCGCAATGGGTGAGTATTTTAGAGACAAAGGTGAAGATGCTTTGATTGTTTATGATGATTTATCAAAACAAGCTGTGGCTTACCGTCAGGTTTCACTATTACTTAAAAGGCCTCCAGGAAGGGAAGCTTATCCAGGAGATGTATTCTATCTTCACTCCAGATTACTTGAGAGAGCGGCAAGAGTAAACGCTGAATATGTAGAACAAGTAACAGGAGGCAAGGTTAAAGGCAAAACAGGCTCATTAACAGCACTTCCTATTATTGAAACATTGGCCGGCGATGTATCAGCCTTCGTTCCAACAAACGTTATCTCAATTACAGACGGGCAGATCTATTTAGAAACCGAGTTATTTAACGCAGGTGTTAGACCAGCTATCAATCCAGGACTATCTGTTTCAAGGGTTGGTGGCTCAGCCCAAACCAAGATAATGAAGAAATTAGCTGGTGGAGTTAGAACAGCTTTAGCTCAATATAGAGAGCTTGCAGCCTTCTCTCAGTTTGCTTCAGACTTAGATGATGCAACCAAACAACAGCTTGCAAATGGTAAAGCCTTCACAGAACTTTTAAAGCAAAAACAGTATGCACCAATGAGCGTAGCCCAACAGGCATTAAGTTTATTTGCTGCGGATAGAGGGTATATGGCAGATGTTGAAGTTGAGAAAATCTTAGACTTTGAGGAAGCCCTTCATGGTTACCTTACAGCTGAAAAAGCTGACCTTGAAGATCAAATTAATACAACCGGTGACTGGAATGATGATATTGAAGATCAATTCAAAGCCCTCGTTGAAGACTTTAAAAAAACACAAACTTTTTAAATATTAAAAAAGATGGCTAATACAAAAGAAGTAAGAAAACAAATTGCGAGCATTAAAGGCACGCAAAAAATTACATCAGCCATGGAAATGGTTGCTGCTTCTAAAATGAAAAAAACTCAAGACGGGATGCTTGAGGGAAGGCCATATTCTTTAAAAATTAAAGAAGTTATCTCACATATTGCGTCAGCAAGCTCTGAATATAACCATCCTTTTTATGAAGAAAGAAAACCTAAAAAAGCATGCTTCATTGTTATCTCTTCAGACAAAGGTCTTTGCGGAGGTTTAAACATTAACTTGTTTAAACAAGTAATTTCTAAATCAGCTGAACTAGACGCCCAGGGCATTGAATCAACATTTGCTCTTGTAGGAACAAAAGCATCAGGCTTTTTCAAATCAGTGGGAGGGAAGGTTGTTGCTGTTGTTGAAAAGCTAGGCGATAAACCAAATCCAGATGACCTGATTGGTTTTACAAAAGTGGTTTTAGACATGCACAAAAACGGTGATATTGATCAAGCCTACCTATGCTCAAATAGTTTTGTTAATACAATGACCCAACAGCCCAAGGTTGAACAGCTTATTCCACTTTCACCAGAGGAAGAT
>NZVE01000005.1 GCA_002697345.1 Paracoccaceae bacterium
AAAAGAACTATGGTTCGTGGTGAGTATCAATTCACTCCACCTAGTTTTACCAATACTACTATGCAGATGATTCGTATTCCTGCAAGTAATAGATAATGATTAGGACACGAGCTACTGTAAAATCCTTGACCTCTTTTAAATAAGAGTAGACAAGAGATAGGTTGTAGTTAAAGGTGGGGATAAGAACTAAACCGAGTACCCATACTAATCATAGTCATCAGTCCTGAGAGTATGACTTAAAATCCTAGGGTCAGGAGTTTAGTTTACTTACAAACTAGTGTTGACAGGCACTTAAAACCCCAAATGATTATGTTGCTGTTGGAGGAGTTGGTAGTTATCTTCGGAATCACAAAACTACCAAAACTTTAACCTAATAAGAGGGCAATTCTATGAATAGTAGAACAGAAATCCTAGAAAACCTAGGTGATTATGGCAGTGCTGACTTCACAGTCCGTAAAGACGATATGTTTGTTAGCTGTGCCAATTATGATACACATGTAAATAGTCACAAAGCAATCGTTAGAAACGATAATGACTTTGCTATTGGTGTGGTCGGTAAAAACTACAATCCAGTCAATCACCCCGATGCATTTAAAACAGCAGAGAATGTAATCATGCTGTCTGACTTAAACATTGACGGCATTACTAGAGATGTGGGTTGTTCACACAACGGGGCAAGAGCCTATGCAACATACACACTTCCTAATCACCGGGTTAATCTAGGTAGAGAAGGCGATGATGTTGCACTAACTATATCAGCACGAAATAGTTTTGATGGTTCGTGGTCGTTTGTAGTTGAGGTGGGTGGCTATAGATTTATCTGTACCAATCTTCAAGTGTTCGCAAATAACTTTGCAATTCACAAATCTAAACACACAAGCGGTCTTAATCTACAGCGTGTTGCTGATAAATTATCAGAAGCTGTTATATTTTACGACCAAGAAACTGAGTTGTGGAAAGAGATGGTCGATACTAAGATAACAAATGGTGATGCTCTTTCTATAATGGCTCACTTAGCTAATGCTAAAACAGTTGATAGTCATTTAAACCATGCTAGTTGGGCTTATGTTAGCGATATATTAGATGAGCCTGATGTCATTCGTAATAAGACATTAGAATCTTTATATGCTCGTTGGTTGTGGAATAAAAAGTCACTTGATTCTACAGCGTGGGCATTATACAATGCAATGACTGAGTGGGCAACACATGAGTTTCCTACTAGAAAACTATCGCAAAAGAACTTTGCATCTATTAAGATGGATCGTCTTGACAAAGTTAGAAAGACTTTGAATGAGAAGATGCTTCCTCATTTAGATTTGGCGGCATGATAGAGTCTACATACTACGGCATTAAGTTAAATCTTAACAGTGTCGGAGAGGCTAGAGAATATCTACGCCAATTTAAGGATAGGTCTTTGGTCATTAGATTAGATAACGAAAGTGATTATAATCTTTTGACTAAGGGCATATTCAAAATGCGTGGCATGAAGCGAATTAAAATAATAAATGGATTGGAAAATCCTAGAACATATCATTTCGAGAGGTAAAACAAATGGAAAGATACTTTGTAGATGTAAAACAAATCGGTCATTGGTATGAACGATATGAAGTTGAGGCAGAATCAGAGGAGGCTGCTAAAAAAAATTGGCACAATGGTGATATGACTGATGCGTATGAGCATTGTGTATTTGAATCTAAAGTTAAAGAGGTAGAAGAAGCATGAGTAAAATAAAAGACGAACTAATTGGTGCAGAAAATGCTGTTAGAGATGTTGCGTATAAAGCAATGATGCGTGTAGATAATGTTGAGGCTATTCGTATCTCTTTCCCTGCAGTAGACAAGCAATTAGGAAACCGTAAGCATAGGTTTGTACAAACTGTTAAACATTTACTAGAAGAAACCAAGCACCCCGAAGTTAATAATTCTTTTATCGAACAGGTTGCTTATACTTGGTTAGTAGATGAAGGCAGACGAGCAGAAGATATCGAAGAAAATTTAGAACTTGAAGAAGAAATAAGGAGAGATGGACTTTATGAGTAAAGAATATAAACAAGGTTGGAGATATGTTGTTTGGGTTGATGGCTGTGATGATTACTATACTACATACGAAAGAGCCAAAGAACATTATGAAGAATGGATTGAGCAAGGCTATGATTGTGTGCATTTAAAGGAGGTGTCTGATGAAGTATAATCTACTATCAGTAAATAGCAATCCAAAGATTCAAAAAAGTAATACTTTATCAGATGAGTTTTGGTCGTGCATATTACACTTACACCCTACTAATACTCGCATCTGTCCGTATCAAATCAAAGCAGGTTGTAAAGAAGCCTGTTTAAATACAGCAGGATTAGGTGGTGTATTCCCTAGTATTCAAACAGCTAGACAACGCAAGACTGATCTCTTTCTTAATAACCGGGAAGAGTTTATGTCGTTGTTGGTGTTGGATATTATAAAGTTTATCGGTGCTTGTGAGCGTAAAGGTAAGAAGCCTGCAATCAGACTCAATGGTACATCAGATATTCCATACGAAAATATTATTGTTGAAGGCGGACAAACTATCTTCGAGATGTTTCCGCAAGTACAGTTCTATGATTACACCAAGATACCTACAAGAAAAACAAACTACATATATAACTACCATCTAACATGGTCTTACAGTGAAGCTGATTCTAAATATGCAGCACTGTTTGATAAGGTTAAACACAATATAGCAGTAGTCTTTAATGGTAAACTGCCGAAAACTTTTCGTGGTCGTAGAGTTATTGATGGTGATACACATGACATGCGCTTTAAAGATCCACGCAATGTAGTTGTCGGACTTAAAGCAAAAGCCGAAGCCAAGACAGAAGACAATGGCTTTGTAATCTATACATAATAAGAGGAAAGATTATGATTAAACATTTAATACAATACTCATTTCATTACTCATCAGTTATATTATTATTGATGGTTTTATTTATGGGAGTAAACCAATGAACATATTTTATTTTTATGACTGTCCGATAGCTTCAGCTAAAGCACAGCCTGACAAGATGTTAGTTAAGATGCCGTTAGAAACAGCACAGATGTTATGCACAGCACACCGAGAGTTAGACGGTGATGAGTATGCAGATAAGGTAGGTCTATACAAAAAAGCTTACTGGAATCATCCTTGTACTGTATGGGCAAGAGCAGGTGTTATCAACTATGTATGGTTGTATAAACATTTCTTAGCATTAGGAGAAGAATATAAATATAGATATGGTAGAGAACATGGTAGTATTACTAAACTAAAAAATGCTTTAGAGCCACACCCTGATAACATAGATCCTAATCCAAAAATGACACCAGTAGCGCAAGCTATGCCTGACAAATACAAAAGATTATATGATCCTATTCAAGCCTATCGTGATTACTGCATCAACGAGAAACACTATGCTAAGTGGGAACGAGGTAGAGATAAGCCTGCATGGTGGGTAAAATAAATTTGCAATCAGGGTAAAAGTATGCTATACTCTGGAGACTTTAACGACTTGGACTTGTACTTATGAATGAATATATTTTAAAGGTAAAAGATTATGAAGGGGAAGTCTTAGAACTTAAGACTTTTGCTAATAACATTATGGAAGTAATAGATAACATGGTGGCTTTACATACTATTGAGGCTATTGAAACTGTAACTCGTGTAAGTGATAAGTATCTATGGAATATAGATAGATCATTAACACCATTAAAAGAAATAAAAAAAGAAATGGATAATGCAGGATTAACTATTACTTTTTTTGAGGGAGATGAAAATGAAACTAATAACAATCATTGAAAATTTATTTGAAGTTTGTTGTCAGTTTATATATTGGATAGGTCAAACAACAGGGATGGGATATGAACTTACAAACTTATTAATCTTTGTTATTATACATCCGCTTATTACACTAACTTTTTTTATTCTTTGGAGAAAAGCAAAGAATCAACAACAAAAATTTAAAGAACTAGCACAGCATCACTATGCAAATAGAACAAGAAAAAGCTAATTCTTTATTGACAGGGGGCATCAGATGTGTTATACTTACAGGACAATTTTGCGCAGTAAAGCGAAAAGAGCCATTAAGTATACACGATGCCCTCAATCTCCATCCCTCTAGTGTGTGCTTAACTTAGTATCATACTAGGATGATGGGGTTCATTGGCTCACTACCTCTGCTCTTATTGAGCGAGATTGTGATTAATAATAACCTAATGCTATGGAGGTAAATTAAACATGGCAATTGTAGAAGGAACTGCTTATTGGGCAAGCATTAAAACACCCAACACTAAATTTGAACCTGTGTATTCAGTCAACCTCGTTGTTGATGATGATACGGCAAATGATTTTGCCAGTCGTGGACACAAGCTCAAACAAATGGATGAAGGTCAAGCTATCATAATCAAAAGGAAAGTAAATGGTCCTAATGGAATGGTCAGACCTGCACCAAGACTATTGAACAGTGACAAACAAGAGGTAAATTACTCAGTAGGTAATGGCTCTAAAGTCAAAGTTCAATACTCTGAATATGAAGGAGAGAACAAGTATGGACCTTATAAAGGTTTAGATTTTCAAGCCATTCAAGTTCTTGATCTCGTTGAATACCGATCAGAAGATGGTGCTGAACTTCTTGATGGAGAGGAATTCTAATGTCAGAAAATACTCCACAAACTGACGACAGAACATCAATAATTATTGATGGTGTTAAAGTCTTAGCAGAAGATCTTTCTGAAATGGGTAAGGTTTATCTTGCTAGAATGCAACGCATTAATCAGAAAAAAGTAATTGCTATTGTAGACATTGAAGAAATGGATGCTGCTCTAAGACACTTTGAAACATTACTGATTAATGATTATCAAGGCAGTTTAGAAATCGAAGAAGAAGAAGAAGAGCCAATAGACATGCCATATATGTCTGAAGGTACAACAGAATCAGAAGAAAGTACAGCAACACAAACTGATTCTTAAACTAAGGGGGAGGTGAGAGTTTTCTCGGATCGCTTGCCTCCCTTTTTCATATGAGGGATGCTTATGAATTTAGAAAAGAGTAACTGGTCAGAGTATAAATTACCCTGTCCTAAGTGCGGAGGATCTGATCCTGTCGCAATGAATGAGAATGGTTCTGCTAAATGTTTTAGCTGTGGAACTTTCTTTAAAGATTATAAAAATCCAAACGGTGTTACACAAATTACAGACCACAAACCAAAAGAAACTACATTTTTAAATTCCTATACAGGAGTTTATGCAGAGCTTACTGATCGTGGTATCAGTGAAAAGACTGCTAAGAAATATGGTGTTCGTATTGTATATGATAATGATGGAAAGATTGCAAAACATATCTATCCTTTTTATAATGGCAATGAAATTGTAGGTGCAAAGACTAGGCTTGTTGAAGACAAAGACTTTAGATTCAAAGGCACTTATGAAAGCACAGGGTTGTTTGGTGAGCAGTTGTTTAGAAATACTGGCGGTAAGTATCTTACTATAACCGAAGGTGAGTGTGATGCAATGGCTGTACATGAAATGATGGACAGTAAGTGGGCATGTGTTTCAATTAAAAGAGGCGCACAAGCTGCTGTAAAAGACATACGAGATAGCATTGAGTTTGTTGAATCATTTGAAACAATTGTGCTTTGCTTTGACAATGATAAGCAAGGTAGAAAAGCAGCAAGAGATGTAGCAAACATTATTAAACCGGGCAAGGTTAAAATATTAACATTACCCACAGGTTATAAAGATGCTAACGCTATGCTGCAACAGAATAAGTATAGTGAATTTACTAAATCGTGGTGGGAAGCTAAGAAGTTTACTCCCTCAGGGATACTAGAGCTTTCGTCTGAGAAAGACAAGTGGATTCACCGCGAAGTTAAAGACAGTCTTGCCTATCCTTGGGAAGGCTTAAATAAAAAGCTATATGGAATGCGTAAGTCTGAGTTGGTTACAATCTCAGGTGGTACAGGTCTTGGTAAGAGTTCTTTTACTAGAGAACTAAGCCACTATCTTATAAAAAATACTGAAGATAATGTAGGTATCATAGCTCTTGAAGAAAACTGGTTAAAAACTGCTGATGGTATTGTATCTATCGAAGCAAATGATCGCTTATATCTTTCCGAAAAACGAGAGAAATATACTGATGAAGAATTAAGCGCACTCTTTGATAGAGTAATACAGGAAGGTAGGGTTTATATTCACTCGCATCTTGGTGTCACAAACATAGATGATATATTTTCTAAGTTAAGATACATGATTGTTGGATGTCAATGTGAGTGGGTAATAATAGATCACTTACATATGCTTGTTAACTGTCTTACAGAATCAGATGAGCGTAGAGGTATTGACCAGCTAATGAATAGGCTTCGTTCTCTTGTAGAAGAAACAGGAGTTGGTATGTTCTTAGTTGCTCACCTTCGTAGAGCCTCCGGTGATAGAGGACACGAACAAGGAGTGACTGTTTCATTATCACACCTTAAAGGATCACAAGGCATAAGCCAACTATCCGATAGTGTCATAGCCTTAGAAAGAAACCAACAAGCAGAAGATCCTGAAGAGGCAAACACAACAAGGATTCGTGTACTTAAATCTAGATACACTGGAGATACAGGAATGGCTTGTCATTTAAAATATAACTTGGATACAGGTCGTATGCATGAAGTCACAGGCGAAGAAACGTTTGACGACATAACTTTTTAAGAGGTAAGTATGAACATAGTATTTGATATAGAAACAAATGGTTTGAATCCCGACAAGGTTCATTGCATAGTTGCTAAACCTTTCGGAGGAGAGCTTAAATGTTTTAGACCTGATAAGATAAAAGAAGGCATTGAGTATTTAAAACAAGCCGATGTTTTAATTGGACACAACATACTTGGCTTTGATATTCCTGTCTTAAATAAACTATACAATATAGATTTATTTAAAGATGTAATCGTTGTTGATACTTTAGTTATGTCTCGACTTTTTGAACCCACAAGAGAAGGTGGTCACAGTTTAAAAAATTGGGGAGGAATTCTTAAGTGTGCCAAAGGTGAAGAACCTGAAGATTGGGAAGTTTATACAGAAGAAATGCTAGAGTATTGTAAGCAAGATGTTATTCTAAATGAAAAGATATATCATTACTTAGAATCAGAAGCTCTTGGTTTCTCTGAAGAAGCTATTGTTTTAGAGCATGAAGTGTTTAAAATTATAAAGCAACAAGAAGATGATGGTTTCTTTTTTGATGAAAGAAAAGCATCTATGTTGGTTGCTAAGTTAAGAGAACGAATGACGATAGTACAAAGAGAAGTACGCTCTACATTTAAACCTAAGTGGGTGGATGTAAAATTAGTAACACCTAAATTTAAAAAGGATGGAGAGTTATCCAAGTCAGGATTAACAACTGGTAAAGGCTCAGAGTATGAAAGACTTTTAGAATCTAAAGATTACAAACCTTTCATGCGACAGAAACTACAAGAGTTTAATCTTGGATCGCGTAAACAAATAGGTGAATACTTAAAAGACTTTGGCTGGAAACCTAATAGTTTTACACCTACAGGACAACCCATTGTAAATGAATCATCGTTGTCTAAAGTAAAACATATACCAGAAGCCAAGCTAATTGCAGAGTTTTTATTACTGCAGAAAAGAATAGCACAGATAGATTCTTGGATTAAAGCTGTTGAAAAAGACAATAGAATACATGGTTTTGTTATCAGTAATGGCACGATCACAGGAAGAATGGCACATCGTAGTCCTAACACAGGACAAGTTCCTAATACTAGAAGTGAGTATGGTGCTGAGTGTAGAGAATGCTGGACTGTTCCTGAAGGATATAAGTTAGTAGGTATTGATGCTTCAGGATTAGAACTTAGAATGTTAGCACACTATATGAATGATAAAGAATATACAGATGAAATTTTAAATGGTGATGTCCACACTCGTAATCAAAAGATAGCAGGATTAAAATCAAGAGACAATGCCAAGTCATTTATATATGCTCTTATGTATGGTGCTGGTGATGCTAAACTAGGAGAAGTTGTAGGTAGTAATCAAGCAAACGGAAAGAAACTTAGACAACAATTCCTTGACAACTTGCCTGCCTTTAAAACTCTTAAGTATAAAGTTGAAAAAGCTGCACGAAGAACTTACCTCAAAGGATTAGATGGTAGAAGAATACATATAAGAAATGTACATGCTGCTTTAAACACACTACTACAAGGTGGTGGTGCAATAGTTATGAAGAAAGCACTTGTTATATTAGACAACAAAGCAAAACAATCTAGCATAGATTATAAGTTTGTTGCTAACATTCATGATGAATGGCAGGTGGAAGTTAAACAAGATCAAGCAGAACTTTTTGGAAAGCTTGGTGTCGAAGCCTTGATAGAAGCAGGTCAGCATTTTAATATGCGCTGTCCTCTTGATGGTGAATATAAAATAGGAGACAACTGGAGTGAAACACATTGATTTAGAAAAGGAATGTAATACTTGTTCTAAGCCTTTAATATTAAATTATAACTATAAAGACTATAGATATAGACAAAAAGATTATACTTGTGAGGACTGCTATTCAGAATTAAAAAAGAAAGAACATAAAGAAAACATGTATGTTAATGGAAAATATGTTCCAAGATCCCATGCTTTATATAAGCCGGGAAAGTATAAATCTTTTGAAGATGCTGCTTTTTCTTCTTTTGAAAAGTACGAGTCTTCTACAGAGGGAGAAGTTTATATCTTGACAAACCCTGCATGGAAGGGATGGTTTAAAGTTGGCATGGCTGTTGACTCAGACGACAGGTGTAGAGGATATCAAACATCCAGTCCATTTAGAGATTATAAAGTAGAGTATCGAAAAGAATTTAAAGACAGAAGAAGCGCAGAAAGTACAGCACATAGAAGATTAAAGAGAATATGTAAGAAACATGAAGGCGAATGGTTTAACATAAATATTAATAAAGTCATAGAGGTAATAGAAAGCATATGAATACAAAAGAAGAAACACTTGACAGTTCTCAAAGTCAACCCCATAATAAATTTACTTCTGAGTCTGGACATTGGTACACTAAAGATGGTGAGCCAATGTACACTATCATAGGTGCTAATGGAAAAGAAAGAAAGACAAACCTAAGAGATGCAAGACAGCTTAGTTTAGTTCCTTCAGTCACGACTGTAATGAACATGATTGCTAAACCTTCTCTAGAAAACTGGAAGATGAATCAAGTTTTAAATTCTGCTTTGACATTGGAAAGACATAAGGGAGAATCTTTACAGTCTTTTAGTTATAGGTGTCGACAAGACTCACAGAAGGTTGGTAAAGAAGCTGCTGAAAGAGGTACTAAAATCCACGCAATGATTGAGAAAGGATTCCTTGGGACCTCTACTAACAAACCATACAAAGAAGTTAAGAAATATTTAGACGAACATTACCCCGATGAAGAATGGATAGCGGAGGATTCTTTCTGTGCTACACAAGGCTATGGTGGTATGATAGATCTATATTCTAAATCAGGAATCTTTGTAGACTTCAAGACCAAGGATAACCTTGAAGGTAAAGATCCTAAACGCTTGGTCTATGATAGTCATGGTATGCAATTATCTGCCTATGCTCAAGGCTGTGGGTTCGATGATCCTGAAAGAGTTTCTATTTTTATAGACAGAAAAAATACTGCTCTTATTTCTTGTTACATTTGGGATAAAGAATCTCATGCCAAGCATCTAGGAATGTTTAATAGTATCTTAGATTACTGGAAGCTTGAAAAGAATTATGATTCTAGTCAGGAGACATTGTAATGAGAGGTAAGAAAGCAAAAGAACTTAGGAAAAAAGCAAGAAACATGCAGGTTGCATGGATAAATAGCTTGCTTCCTGAAGAAGAATATGTTACACTAGAAGGACTAGCAGACGCAATGCCTGATCAAAAATATTTCATGCAACAAAGAACTTTGCGCCTATCTTTTATGTCAGATAAATGGATAGAAAAACAAATTAAAAAGAACAATAACATAACATTAAAGGAGTTAATGAAACGCTATGAGCAGTATTGAAAACCTACAGCTTGACGAGTTGATTATAACAATAGGCGGTGCGTTGTTTGGTGGTGCGCATCTATCAGAAATAGAAACAGATCTAATAACCCAGCTAAAAGATCTAGCAAAAGAAGAAATAATGCTTAGAGAAAAAGGTATGGATGGCATTCCTTTAAGCGGGGAAGTGCACTAATGAGAAAGCCACGAAAGAAAAGACCTGTTGATAAGGGATTACCTAAAGGGTATGATTCTAAATGGGAGTATGAGTTACATCAAAAAGAATTAAAGAATTGGGAACACCATAATGGTATATTAGAATATACGATTGAACATAAATATCACCCGGATTTTATAAAGATTATTAACAATAAAGTTATTTATCTTGAAGCAAAAGGTAGGTTCTGGGATTATCCTGAGTACAGTAAGTATATATGGATTAGAAAAGTATTGCCGGAAGAATGTGAGCTGGTGTTTTTATTCTCTGATCCTTATGCTCCTATGCCTGCAGCTAAGAAACGAAAGGACGGAACTAAACGAAGCCATGCTGAGTGGGCAAAGAAGAATAACTTCAGATGGTTCAGTAGAGATAATTTGCCTGATAGTTGGAAAGATGCAACTGATTAGTACAAAGATGTGTAAAGAAGGTGACTTAGGTTATCACGATAATTTGTTTGGTGGTCACATGATGTCTTGGCTAGACGAAGCAGGCGCGTCAATGGCTTCTAGAATTTGTAATTCTCCTAGAGTTGTCACAGTGTTGGTCGCTAAGATGGAGTTCAGAAGACCTGTTAAAGCAGGACAACTTATAGAGATTTGGGGAAAGGTAAAGAAAGTAGGTAGGTCTAGTATTACACTCAACATCGAAGCAAGAAGACACAATGTAAGAACAGACTCTCAAGAGATTGTAGT
>NZVE01000006.1 GCA_002697345.1 Paracoccaceae bacterium
ACAAGGAACATTCTTCTTAGTTACTACTCAAGCAACTGTAACTACAGCATCTAATAGCAGAATTACATGTAATTCTACTGCTGATCTTGTTGTAAATAACAAAGTTATCTTTACACAACAAGGACAAGTTGCAGGAGCCGCAGTATTAGGTGGTTTAACACAAGGCACAACATACTATATTAAACAAATTTTAAGTAGTACTCAGTTTACAATTGGGTTAACAAGAAATGCAGGTACAGCAGTAACTTTAACTGATGATACAGGTATTATGAATGTAACACAATGGGAACAACATGATGTTCAAAGATTGTGGGTGACAGTAAACGGTTATCGTTTACCATCTAGTAAACTCAGAGTTGGCGAAGATAATGAAGTTAGTATTTTAACAGAGATATCACCTGGTGACGTTGTAATTATGACTAATATGATTCCTAATGCAACACCAGATGAAGAAATTTACTTGAATGCAGTTAACACAACAGGAGAGCAATCAATTTACAGAGCAAATGTACAAGCAAGAACATGGTTGTCACAGCCTATCTTCCCTCTATCACAAGTAATTTATGTAGGAGATGTTACAAGAGTTACAGATAACGTTATACAGAATGTTATTGCACCAAGTCCAGTTAATAATCTTTACTCAATCGGCTTGACCGCAGATAAAAACATTTTAAGTGGCGTAACTGTTCTAAATAATACTACTGGAAATACATTAGATACTGATACTTATGAAGTTGTTGTTGAAAATCTATCGCCGATATTAAAAATCACAGATGGTTCTTACATATCAGCAGGAGATTCATTAAAGATTACATCATTAGAAGGTAATGTGTTATATATTAATGGAGAGCAAATCAAATTTACAACAATTAATTTTGATAATAACTCAGTAAGTGGATTACAACGTGGAGCAAATGGTACAGGAGTACAAGAATACATTGCTAAGTACACCGAAGTGTTCAGTCTTTTGAGCAATAACCGCTTACCTGACTTATATATTGATCAAAGTTGGAACTCTTACACATTTAATACTACTGAAGGAGATCCATTACAGATATCTACCACAACCCCAGCACAGTTTCTACAAACGGATATAACGTAAATGATAAATAAAGAGATGAACAATAATAAATCAGAGAACTCAGAACCTAAAGAAGTAAAACCCAATGAAGACAGTGGAATTTACTTCTCATCTAGTCTGAAAATCACTGATCCTGACACTGACGAAGTGTTAGTGCAGATGCGAGGAGATAGTTAATGTCTGGCGATCAACAAATTCTGAAGATGGAAGGATTTCTGACAATCAGAGACTATAACACCGGCGAAGTTTTACAAGAAGCAAAGAACGCAATCAATTACGAAAACATGTCAGAAGCAATTGCTGATACTCTTTCTAGTAGAGGATACGGAGAGATATATCAAATGGCATTCGGTAATGGCGGAGCCTCTGTCGATGAGACAGGAGTCATTACATATCTACCACCTAACACTACAGGGCAAAACGCGGCTCTATACAATCAAACATACGCAAAAATCGTAGATGATACAAGTGTTTTTAACTTAGACCCAACAAGAAATAAAATGACAGTGTTTCACACAACAGGCCGTGTGTACACAGATATCTTAGTACAATGTTTACTAGATTATGGAGAGCCTGCAGGACAAGCCGCATTTGATAATAGCACACAAACAGATTCAAACTACATATTTGATGAGTTAGGACTATTAGCAAACTACGGAACAGACGCAAACGGGAACATAATTACACGACTTTTAACCCATGTAATCTTTCACCCAGTGCAAAAATCCTTAAATAGGCAGATACAAATAGATTATACGGTTAGAATACAATCTCTAACTAATTTAGTTACCATTTAAGATAAATAATATTAACGGAGTGAATTAAAAAATGGCATATACAATTGTAAAAAGTGATGGAACAGTCTTAACGACCATTGCTGACGGTACTATCAATACGAGTAGTACTTCACTAGGACTTCCTGGCAGAAACTATGCAGGGTATGGTCAGTCTTTAGACACTAACTTTGTCCACGTAACTGAGAATTTTGCAGACAGCACTCCACCTGCTAATCCTCTCAGAGGTCAGATTTGGTACGACACATCAAGTACTACATTAAAAGTTTGTCCAACTGATGGTGAATCAAATGCTCTAGCCTGGCTATCATTAACATCTACAGCATCAGGTGGTAACACAACATTCGGCTCAGTTAATATTACAGGTAATGCCACAGCAAATAACTTTACTGCAACAAATGAAGTAACAGCAAATGCAATCACAGCAGGATATTTAACAATATCTGCAAACGCAACAATAGCAGATGCATCTGTTACTACAGCAAACATTGGTACACTACAAACAACAGCAATTACTACAGGTTCAGCAACGACAGCAGGTACTTTAACTGGTGTATGGACTGCAACAGGTAACACAGGAGCAAATGCTTCTGCATTAATATTTGATACAGGTGGTATCTATATTAATAACTCTGGTAACTTATATGGTATCAGAACAGACAAATATATGTACGCAAACGGAGATCCAATCTCATTTGCTGGTACATACAGTAACTCAAACGTAGCCGCTTACTTACCAACTTATAACGGTAACATCTTAACAAATCAAACTCAAGCATCTACATTAACAACTGGCGCAAACACAACAGCAGGATCAATTACAGGTAACTGGACATTGACTACTGGTTCTCGTTTAACAGCAACATATGCTGACTTGGCGGAACGTTTTGAGTCAGATGCTCCTTATGAGCCAGGTACAGTTGTTGAATTAGGTGGAGAAGCAGAAATTACTGCTGTTAAGTATGAATTAAGTGAAGACGTATTCGGTGTTGTCTCTGACAACATGGCGTTTTTAATGAACAACGGGGCAGGAGACAATGATACTCACCCTGCTGTTGCAATGACAGGACGTGTAAGAGTAAAAACATTAGGAACAGTACGAAAAGGTCAAAGACTTGTCAGTGCTGGTGAGGGTTATGCAAGAGCCGCAGATAACGGAGAATCAACTGCATTCAACGTTATTGGTAGAGCATTAGAAGATAAGACAACAACTGACCTTGGCACTGTAGAAGCCATCGTTACTATCAAATAATTAGGGATTAACTAAAATGAGTTACGCACAAAACGGCTTAATAGAAGCAACAGATTTTAATAACTTAGTGGGCGCCGCAGTAGAAACTGGTGCTAACAAACTAAACACAACTTGGTCAACTGGCGGAACAACTGCAGGATATGGACAAACTGCTGTATCACAAGTAAGTGGTGGAGATACTGTAGTAGCAACTGGGCAATGGAATGCTCTCGTTACTAACACAGCATCAGCGGCCGCTCATAGTGGTTCTTCAATCACATCAGTGACTGCTCCAACTACAGGTTCTACAGTAACATATTTGTCTGCGATCCCAACAAACTTAACAACAATTTATACTAACAGAAGAAACGCCGCATCTCAAGGCTCTACAATTGTCGATACAGCAACACGTAGTAGTTCATGGCAGAATGGTCTTACGTTTACACATACTGTAACGTTTGCATCAGGTGACGCCGCTAGATGGTTCTTCAATTCAGGTGGACAGATCAAAATGACTGCTTCACATCCAACTGGTACTGGTATTAACTTGCTTTTCTCAGACTTAGCAAGTGATACAGGCACAGTTACTATGTCTGCACCTAACTCAGGCACAGTCAGTATTTCAAGTGTAAACTATTCAGGTATTACTAAAGTCGGTGGAGGTGGAAACTCACCTACTGTTGATGCTGATAAAGGATACTTTGGACTTTCAACAGGAAATGCAACAGCATTTACACAAACAGCAGACTCAGGTCCTTCTGGTTACTTGTCATCATTCATTAGATATATTGTTAAATCTAATGGTACTCAAGGATCAAACGGAGACACTGGTTCAACAATCACTATCTACTCTGTTTGGGACGAAATTCCTAATGACTTAGTAGCATCTACTGGTAGTGCTGTGACTTGTACTGTTCAATTACCTGAGACTACAAACTTATCTGCATCGTGGGGAACACCTTCGGTATCAGGTTCAGTATCCGGCTCATAATTTAATTTCAGTCTTTTCTAATCCATATAAATACTTGTGGGAGTATTATTTACTATGGATACAAAAACATTAATCAAAGATGCAAAAGCACGGTTTAGTCACAACTCTGCCAAAGCATATCTTAAAGAAAAATATAGTAGCAAACTTGTTATCGCAGAACAGGGAGGCTTGTGGAGAGCCGATGCACAAACTATAGGATTTCTCAACTCATTTTCTGACGAAACTCTTGTCGTAATTGACACGTTTGACAATCCAGTGAAGGTAAATAGAATAGAACTATTAGAATCTCTTACTAAAACGTATACTAAAATTATGACTGAGTGGAACAGTGAATGGAAAGAACTAGAAAGAAAAAGATAGCAAAAAGAGGCGCATTACTATTTGCATTTAACTCTAGCAAATATAACTATGCCGATATGGCAGTCTATACAGCACGAAGAATAGAAGCATTCTTAGGAATACCTACAACTTTAGTTACTGATGTAGACTCACTTAAAACGATCTTGCCAGACCTTAAAACATTTGATAAGATTATCGATATTGTACCAGACAAAAGCAACATCAAAGAACAAACAGCATGGATCAACAAAGGTCGATATCAAGCATATGAACTTAGTCCTTATGAGGAAACGCTCCTTATCGATGTTGACTATCTTGTAAATTCTGATACACTATTAAAAACATTTGACTTATCTGATACTTTCTGTTGTCATAGCAATACACATATGCTTATGCATCCAGAAGCCTCACAAGAAAAAATGAGTGCATATAGTTATGACACTTTGTGGGCAACTGTTATCATGTTTAAAAAATCTGAACGTGCAAAACAAATATTTGAAACACTAGAAATGGTACAAAACAATTACGAACATTATGCAAACTTACATAGTTTTGTAGGTGGAGTGTATAGAAATGATTATGGATTAACAATTGCATTAAAGATTGTCAATGGACACACAGATGTACCAAGTGATTATATTCCATGGAATCTAGTACATGTTGGAAAGAATACATCAGTTTATGCAGATTCATCTGATATACAAATTCCGTGTGATGGTAGTCTATTTGATTTCAATACAGAGTTTACTATTATGTTTGATCACTGGAAGAAAAGCAAAGTGAGAAAAGAATATATGTCTATTAAAGATATGGACTTTCATGTAATGAATAAAGATTTATTTGTGGGTATTATGAATGGATAAGGGATTTGTTATTATAGCACAAAATACTGACCTTGTCAACTATGTCCAATGTGCAGAACAATTAGCAGAATCTATTATGAGAGTGATGCCTAACGCAAAGGTATCTTTAATCTCTGATGATGAAACAAACTGCAAAGCATTTCACAAAGTAATTCCATTACCGTATGGTGATCAAGCACCAGACTCAGATTGGAAACTTATCAATGACTGGCAAGTCTATGAAGCAAGTCCATATAAACATACAATCAAGTTAGAAGCAGATATGTATATGCCATCATCTGTAGACTATTGGTGGGATATTCTTAAAGAAAGAGACTTAGTTGTTTCAACAAACATAAGAGACTTCAAGCAAAATATATCGCATATGAGAACCTATCGTCGGTTTATAGACGATAATGAACTACCAGACACATATAATGCTATAACTTACTTTAAAAAGTCAGAAATAGCAGAAAAATTCTTTGACATCGTAAAACATGTTTTTGAAAATTGGAGTGAGTTTAGAGACACACTACAATGTAATCCAAATGAGCCGGCAACGACTGATTGGGTTTACGCCTACGCATGTCATGTTGTAGGAATAGAAGAATCAACATTACCCACATTTGATGATTTTTCTATGATACATATGAAGCAATTTATAAATGGCATGCCTTCAGAAAAATGGACTGATACGTTAGTGTATGAAATTAATGAACATACACTTAGAGTGAACACAATCCCACAGAAGTATCCGTTTCACTATCATATCAAGTCATTTTCTGATAAACTTAAGGAGTCTTTTTAATGAGTGATGTTGAAAATAACAGCCCGACTGAAAACGAAGAATACATTACTGTATGGGAAGCACCCAAAATTGAGGCTCCTGAGTTTAGGTTATACTATAAAAAAGACGGGTCAGTAGACTTTTATACATGTGATAATCCTGAGGGTAATTACATAGTTATTGACGCCGGAGTTTTTGCAGAAGCCAGACCTGACATCAAAGTGATCGATGGAGTCATTAGTCGAAATAGACCTAGTGCAGTTGTACAAAAATATAAGCCTAGTACATCAGGTATTCTGACTTCAATAGACGATATAAGTATAATTATAGACGAAAGGAAGATTAAAGTAAAAGACTTTGCTTCAAGTAGAGTACAATATTGGGAGTTACAAATAAATGAAATCGGATAACAAAAAACAATTTGACATGTCAGATATAGATTCAGACATAGCCAGTACATGGAAACCAAGTGACGGTATTAATTGGGATGCCATACAACGCAGAAGATTTATGAATGCTGATGCGGAAATAGATCCTGAAGATAGTTATAGTAGACAGTGGAAAAAGGAAAGCAATGACTAACATTATTGATATCGCAGATTTAGATGTTATCTATCTAAGTTACGATGAACCGCAGAAAGAAGAATTCTGGGTACAAATTAAGAACATGGTTCCATGGGCACAAAGAGTTGACGGAGTATTAGGCTCTGATCAAGCACATAAAGCCGCCGGTGAATTAAGTGAGACTGAACGATTTGTATTAATCGACGGTGACACATTACCTGAAGAAGACTTCTTTAATATTCAATTAGATTTTACAGACAAAGACCCAAGATATCAACAAGCACAATTTAGATGGAAGTCTATCAACAATATTAATGGCTTACGTTATGGTAATGGTGGCATGTCTTCATGGACAAAAACTTATGTAGAGAACATGACTACACATGAACATACTGACGGCTCTGAAGCAACTCAAGTTGACTTTATGATGAATTCAGCAGATTCATTATACTGGGCAATGTATGATTGCTATTCAACTACTTACCCTAACAAGTCTGCATTTCAAGCATGGAGAGCAGGCTTTAGAGAAGGTGTAAAGATGGTCTTAGACAGAGGAGCATTAGTAACTGTAGACGAGTTCAAAATTAAAGTTGCAGACAAGAATTTAAATAATCTAACTATCTGGCAAAACGTAGGCTTAGATGCAGAGAACGGCGACTGGGCAATCTACGGAGCAAGACTAGGAACATACATGACAATGTTAACAGACTTTGAACATACCGACATTCAATGGTTTGATAACTATCCTACTATGTGGGAACAGTACATGAACAGTGATCCAATAGAATCAGCAAAAGAAATAGGGGAAGAACTAAAAGCAAAATTGGGACTACCAATGAACATGCTTGATGAAGAACAATCAAAGTTCTTTAAAAGACATTACAATGCAGACAAAAGAAACTTAGGTCCCCTCGTAACAGAGATGGAGATTATCAGAGAAATAGAAGGCTGGTAATGTCTAAAGAAACAGACAGAATAAAAACAATACAAATCCGAGTTGAAGAGGAAGCCACTCCTTCATTCTGTCTTGCCAAATGGCAACATGTTACTATGTATTTACAAACAGGTGAAACACATAGTTGTTATCATCCACAACCACATAAGATTCCATTACATGAATTAAAAGATAACCCAAGTGCATTGCATAACACGTGGGAAAAGAAAATGGAACGTAAACAAATGTTAGCAGGTGAACGACCATCAGGTTGTCAATACTGTTGGAACGTTGAAGACTTAGGTAAAGATAATATATCTGATAGACATATTCGTAATTCATCTATCTTTACAGAAGAAAGATTCGATCAAGCATTGAACGGCCCTTGGGATCAAAACATTAATCCAGAATACTTAGAGATTAACTTTGGTAACGAGTGCAACTTTAAATGTGGTTACTGTCATCCAAAATACTCATCAAGTTATCATGCTGAGATAAAACAATTCGGTCCAGTAGAGACTGTAAAGAATCACAGAAACGATGTTGACTGGATGAAACTCTTTGAACGTGAAGAAGAAAATCCATACGTTGATGCGTTTTGGGAGTGGTGGCCTGATATGTATAAAGACTTGAATATCTTGCGTGTAACTGGTGGCGAACCTACTATGCATACGTCAACATGGAAACTACTTAAAAAGATTGACGATGAACCTATGCCTTGGTTAGAACTTAATGTGAATAGTAACTTGGGTACTAAGACTAAATTGATAGAACGACTAAGTACATCTGTAAAGAAACTATGTGACGAAGATAAACTAGAAAGTTTTAAATTATACACTAGTTTAGATACATGGGGAGAACGTGCAGAATATACACGTACAGGGTTAGATTTAGAATTGTGGGAAAAGAATTTTCATACGTACTTAACAACAACTGATTCACCACTTCTTATTATGGTGACGTTTAATTTGTTTTGCGTAACATCGTTTACATCATTACTAGAAAAGATTTTAGAATGGCGTAAAACATATGGATGGTACGAAGAAAAAACAGAAGACAAACACAGAGTACGTTTTGACACTCCATACTTACGAGACCCAATCCAATACGATATGAATATTCTTCCTAAAGAAGACTTTATGCCTTATATGTATGAGTCATTAAAGTTTATGGAAGAACATACAGACGATGAACGCAGTGATAGATTTTCTACGATTGAATATGAAAAGTTCAAACGTGTTGTAGACTATATGGAAAACACAACTTACGATGACGATAGATTAATTGAAGGTAGAAGAGATTTTTATAATTTCTTTAACGAATTAGATGACAGGAGAGAAGCAGATATACTAAGTGTATATCCTGAATTATTAGACTTTTATAAATTATGCCAGCAAACAAGCCTAACAAACCCGCTGTAGATAAGAAGCAGGCAATCTTTTTAAAAGATTTGCTTCTTCATAGATCAGAAACATTCTGTATGATACCATGGGTGCATATACATACTACACCTACTGGACAAGGTGCGCCTTGTTGTATTGCACATTCATGTGCTGATAATAAAGGTGTTGGTAATTCTAATCGTAACAGTCTTTCAGACTTAGTTAACTCTCCAAAGATGAAGAAGTTACGTTTAGATATGATTAAGGGAATTAAAAACCCTGAATGTGCAAATTGTCATAAACATGATGATCAAGGCGTCCCAAGTTTTAGAACGCAAAGTAATACTCAGTGGGAACATTATTTTAATGATGTAATTGAAACTACTGATATGAATAATGGAAGAATAATTAACTTTCGTATGAGATACTTTGACATTCGTTTTTCTAACATTTGTAATTTTAAATGTCGTACATGTGGTAGTGCATTTAGTTCTAAATGGGAGCAAGAAGATTTAGAATCACGTGAACAAACAGGTCTACCTATGTATGCAATGGAGATCGAAAAAGGTAACAGAGAAGAATTTATAACAGAAGTATTAAAACAAGTTCCAAACTTTGAAGTTGCTTACTTTGCAGGTGGAGAGCCATTAATCACAGAAGAACATTACATGTTAATTGATGAAATGATTGACAAAAAGAAAACAGATATTCAGTTACGATATAATACAAACATATCAAACTTAAAATATAAGAAACGTGATATCTTTAAATTGTGGCAACACTTTGATAAGCCTATTCAGATTTATGCATCGATTGATCATATTGGAGACAAAGCAGAATACATTAGACATGGTACTAAATGGATGACGATTGAGAGAAATTTAAAGAAACTAAAGAAAGCCTCAAACATTAATGTTCAAGTTAATACTGTTTATAGTATCTTTAATGCTTTGACGATCTCACACTTTTACAAGTACATGATAGACAATCATTATTATAGACCTCAAGATCCTGTATGGACTCTCTATAATATGAATTCACCAGAACACTTGTCGGTACATGTCTTACCAGAAGAATACAAAGCACAAGCAAGAGAGCAGTTGCAACTAACTATAAAGTATATGGAAGATTTAAACTTTACACCAGCACAAGTAAATGAAATTCGACAATGTATTCCGTGGTTAGATTCTAAACATACTTGGCATGATAATCAACAAGAGTTTAAAGAAGAAATAAAAAGAATTGATGCATTAAGGGGAGAAAACTTTATGAATACTTTCCCTGAGTTAGGTGCATTATATAAAGTACCAGAGAGTTTACGACCATGAGTGAACGTATACCAACAGTAGACAAGACTTACTTGTTAGAAGAAAGTAAAACTTTCTGTATGTTCCCTTGGTTACATTTAAACGTAACACCTAAAGGAGATATCTATCCTTGTTGTTCTAATGACTATACTACACCGTTTGGCAACACAAAAGAAACATCATTGAAAGAAGCATTTAATAATGACAAGATGAAACAGTTACGTTTAGATATGTTAAACGATAAAAAGAATCCTGTGTGTGATTTCTGTTATAAACATGAAGAAGCAGGACCGCATAGTTTTAGAAACTATTCTAAAGAACATTTCGGTAAACGATTTGATGAGTTAGTACCACAAACAAAAGCAGATGGTACAGTAGATGATTTTAGAATGCATTACTTTGATATTCGTTTCTCTAATATATGTAACTTCAAGTGTCGTACATGTGGTAGTGAGTTTAGTTCACAGTGGGGTGCAGAAATGAGAGCAAACCACGATCCTAAACATCCTATCTTAATACATGCTGATGATCAAACAGGCACAGTAATCGAAGAAGTAATAGAACACATTGATGAGATAGATTTGTGTTATTTTGCTGGTGGAGAGCCACTGATTACAGATGAACATTATGTCATGTTAGAAGAATTTATTAGACGTGGTAAAAAACCTGTTCTAAGGTACAATACTAATGCAAGTAACATTAAATATAAGAAGCATGATATATTAGAATTATGGAAACACTTTGATAAGATTGAATTAAGTTGTTCTGTTGATCACTTTGGTGAAAGAGCAGAATGGTTGCGTAAAGGAACAGACTGGGGTGTAGTAGAAAATAACTTACTTACATTCAGAGATTTAGATTATGTAACATTTCAAATGAATACAGTTTTCTCAATGTTTAATTATCCGATGATCGGAGAGTTCTATCAGTATCTTAAAGATAAGAATATTGTAAGAACAGAAGACTGGTATCATAGTTTATATCTTGCTGTGCATCCTAGTTACTATAGTGCAAAGAGTTTGCCTGCTGAATTAAAAATATCAGCGGCAGAGAATGCATTAAAGTTTGCTGATAAGTTTGAAGGTGACAAGACAAGTCTATCACGTTTGATTAGAGATGCAGTTAACTTTGCTGGAGAAGATGATACTTGGGCAGATAACAAAAAAATTATGTTGCAACACACTGCATCAATAGATAATATAAGAGATGAAGATTTCTGGAGTGTGTTTCCAGAACTTAATCGTATTAGAGATTTAGAACAATGAGTAAAAAACTAAAATTTGTAGGTGATATAAGTGTCCTATTATTTTTCGCCGCAATGATTATAATGGCACCAACTGCTACTGCTGATACAAAAGTAAAGATCGGTGGCACGTTTGTTAATATAGATGAGTCGATTGTTTTTACAGGATCATTAGATAATAAATGGGAAACTGAAAAGTATCAAGGTGTATTTGAAGCAGACTATGCCTACAAAGCAGAAGACGGAGATCAAACAATTAACAAGTTTAAGACTAGTGGTAAGTTAATCAAAAGTCTGAATGACAAACATTACGTAATTGGTGTGACTAGTTATGACTATGATGAGTTTAGAACTAATAATGACAGAATCGTTATGGGTGCTGGACATGGTTATAAAATATTAAGAACAGATAAACATAAAGCATCAATAGAAAACTCAGTTGCGTATCTTAAGTCAAATGCGAACAGTGAACCTATCTTACGTTCATCACTTTGGTATTCGTTTAAGATGAGTGAAGGTGTTTCATTCACTAATAAATTGTTATGGGAATCAGGAGATGATGATTACACAAGAAACGAAACATCATTTGATTATAGTTTAACAGACAACGTTACTATAGGATTAAAAAACGTTTATACAAAAGATCCTATTGAGTACAGTATTTTTAATATAACTTTGGGAGTGAAGTTTTAAAATGGAAAAAATCGTAGTAAAAAACCTAGTAGAGAATGGCAAACATTTTTGTGTTCTTCCCTGGGTACACTTTCATGCATGGCCAGATAAACGTGTAATGCCTTGTTGTATTGCAGACAGTGACATGCCTACATCAGAAATTAGAAACGATGAATCAATTATACAAATGATGAATTCTGACAAGTATAATGATTTACGTTCTAAGATGATGAAAGATGAAGAAGTGCCTGAATGTAAACGTTGCTATGACTTAGAATTAATGGGCGAATGGACAATGCGTCAGTCTCATAACAAACGTAAAGGTTTAGATTATGTTGACTATATTGCAGATGTTACTAATGATGACGGATCATTGAAAGAGTTTCAAATGAAGTATATGGATATTCGTTTTAGTAATATATGTAACATGAAATGTAGATCATGTGGCCCTTCATGTTCATCACTATGGTCACAAGAGTTTTTAAAAGAACGTGGTGCAGAAGTATTTGAAGAATACTTTCCTAAGAGCAAAGGTAAGATTGTTATTAATAATAATGATGATATGACATTGATGTCAAAATTAAAGCCTTACTTAGATGATGTCACAGAAGTTTATTTTGCTGGTGGAGAGATTGTAATTACACAAGAGCATTATGAATGTTTAGATTACTGGATCGAAAATGATCTATGTGATCAAGTAGAATTAACATACACTACAAACTTTTCAACATTGAATTATAAAAAGAATGTTGATTTGATTGAGTATTGGAAAAAGTTTCCCCAGTTAAAAATCTGGGCTAGTTTAGATGCACATGGCGAAGTCGCAGAGTGTATCAGAAGCGGCACAGACTGGGAAAAAGTTGTCAGGAATATCAGAGATGTAAAAGAGCAAGTTCCACATGCTCAATTTCAAATTACTCCCACGATATCCATTTGGAACATCTTTGATTTCCCTGACTTTTGGGATTACATGGTTGACAACGAGTTTATTGATGTTGAATACTCATCACCGAGATTCAATCTTGCGACTAACCCGTGGTATGCTAACGTAATGATATTACCGCAGAGTGTTAAACGCAGACTTGCAGAACTATATCGTGTATACCAAGAGAAACACAAAGACAATGTAGACATATACAATGGCTTTAAAATGATCATCTATAACTTAACAGTTGGTGACGAAAACAAAGGTGGAATACTAGAGTTTAAAAAGTTTAATGACGAACTAGATGAATACAGAGATGAAAAGTTTGAAGATTTAGTACCAGAAATCAAGGAAGTATACGAGTGGGCCCAGAGTTAAGAGAAGTATTTGCACCTGAACCATACTTAGCAATAACATGGCAGGTCAACAACTTTTGCAATTTCAGTTGTAGTTATTGCAATCCAGGTAACTGGGCGGGAGATAACCCTAACAACGGCAACTTAGACATTTACATTAAGAACTTAGATGAAATAGTAAAACGTTATAAGAAAGCAGGTTACAAAAACTTTAAATTCTTTTTCTCTGGTGGAGAACCCACTGCATGGCGCAACTTCATTCCTATATGTGAATGGATTTATGAAACTATGCCTTATGCTACTTTAGCAGTTAATACTAATTTGTCAAGACCTTTAAAATGGTGGCAGAAACATGCATATCTATTCGATGACATTGTTGCTAGTTTTCATGTTGAACAATGTAACAAAGAACGTTACGAAGAAAACTCTATGTGGCTGTGTGAAAATGTAAATTACTTAAGCACAAAAATATTATTACATGAAGAAAGATTTTGGGAGTGCGTAGAGTTTGCAGAACATTTAAAGACTGTCATGCCTAATTATTTTGTAGAGTGGACACCACTCTATGACGAATTATCACATGTTACTGGCCCTTGGAAATATTCAGATCCAAAACATGTACAGTTTATTGAATCACATAACATAGAAACACATCAGAGTGTTCCTAAGCCAAACAAAAGAACAGAAATGACTGTATCATATAATCGTTATGATGATAAAACAGAACAAGTCTGTAATGCAAACGATATCATTGTAAAGAGTCAAAACTTCTTCAGTGGTTGGAAATGTAATGTAGGTGATTGCATTTTTATTAATCCTGTAGGCACAATGAGTTTAGCAAGTTGTGGTATGGGAGGAGATGTAGGACACATACTAGAAGACATTAAGAATGTAGGGCCTAAACAAATAACATGCTACAAAGAAATGTGCATGTGCGGTACAGATATTATTATTCCAAAACATTGGACAGGAGAAACAGTAAAAAGTGAACGAAAAATTCCGATCAGTCATATCGCATAGTTCAGACGATAAAGTTAAAGTTGTCTATAGTTGGTTCGGGCCAAAGGGTCCTATTTGGAATACAGAACTACCGAACATTCTAACATTTAGTACTACAGCAGAAGGCGTCAACCCAAATTTTGAATCTCGTCATTTTTGGACTGATGACATTTGGCAGAAACAATTTTCAAAATCAAAAGATAAATTTGAATTACAACCAGTTAGTGGAATAGAAGCAGAAAAGGGTGAAGAAATGACTCCATTTATCTATCCTTTTTCTATGACATGGAGAGTGTCTTTTGAAAAATACTTTATTAAAGGCTCTGGCTTATTAGAATTTTCTCATATGCCTCAATGGTTAATACATCACTGTTCAGTTTACAATGGATATATTTTAATTGATCATAGTGTAGAAGCATTTATGTCTGATACAGAACTTCATGCAATGTTCTCATACTTTCACAAGGCTCATCAGATACCGATGTATAAGATTATATACTTAACTGGTACAGTAAACGCAACAACTGTATACGAAAAATTCTGTGAAAGACATAACATAAACACACATCGTTCTCACAGAATGCATGTTATTCCTTATGCATCATCACGTGAAATTTTTCATAACTTTTATGCTAATGGTCTTGTCGATACTGCTGAAATAGAAGAACATGAAGAACCTGTTTATGATGATACATATGTACCTAATAAACTATTCTTAAGTTGGAACAGACGTTTCAGAAAACACAGAACAAGTTTAGCATTACTATTAGAAAAAAATAACTTAGTAGAAAGATCCTTAATGAGTTTTGCTAAAGTAGATGATGAAATGAACAATAAATCAATAGCAGATGAAATACAAGATCAACGTACTCCAGAGGATAGTATTATACGTTTGTATTCTGATCATAACATGCACATTGAAGAAGATGTTGCACAAAGATTTTATCAACGTTGTCCATTAGTAATTGACGGCGAAACAGATATCAACAAAATGTGCGAAGACTACGGCTTTACACAACCATATTACAAAGATACATTAGTGTCTATAATTACTGAAACAAATTTCAACGCAGACGAATGCACATTGACAGAAAAATCATTTAAGCCAATGTTTAATAAACACCCATTTATTATTGTAGGAGTCCCCGGCTCAATCCAAGGTTTAAAAGACTTAGGCTTTCAAACATTTAGTGAATTTTGGAGCGAAGAATATGATCAGATTGAAAGACCAAATGAACGTTTTATAGCATTAGAAAAAATATTTAAAGAAATAGGTTCTTGGTCACCTGATCAAGTTTTAGATTTTAAACGCAGAGTTAAACCTATTATGGAACACAACTATCATGTGTTTAAAGAACCAGGCTCTGTTACAGTAGTAAATAACATGTACGAACACATAACAAAAAACTTTAACACGGATTATAGCCATTGGTGTGATCCAGACGGGAGATGTCATTTTGAATAAAACAATATTAGTATGTGGAGCAGGTGGATTTATCGGCACACACTTAGTTAACGACTTAAAAGCAAAAGGTCATACAGTAATAGGTGTTGATATCAAACATCCATTATATGAAGATACAAGATGTAATGAATTTTACAAACAAGACTTGCGTGACGCAAATATGGTAGACTTTATTTTTTCACAACACGAGTTTGACGAAGTATATCAATTAGCCGCAGACATGGGCGGAGCAGGTTATATATTTGTAGGGGAAAATGATGCAGACATCATGCACAACTCTGCTACAATCAATCTAAACGTCCTAGAATCTGCTCGTAAACATACTGTTGCGAGTACTCTGAAAATATTCTACAGTTCTAGTGCATGTATGTATCCAGAACACAATCAATTAGATCCTGACAACCCAGACTTAGCGGAAGACACTGCTTATCCCGCTAATCCAGATTCTGATTATGGCTGGGAAAAATTATTCTCAGAAAGGCTTTACTTAGCCTACGGAAGATGTTATAATATGAATGTGAAGATTGCAAGATTTCACAACATCTTTGGTCCCCAAGGTTCTTGGAACAACGGGAAAGAAAAAGCACCGGCGGCATTATGTCGAAAAGTTGCTATGGCTGAACATGACGGAGTAATTGAAGTATGGGGTCCGGGTAATCAGACTCGTTCATTTTTGTTTATCGATGAATGTGTAGAAGGTATACAACGCATCATGGAAAGCGACCTTACAGAGCCTGTGAACTTGGGTAGTACACGTAAAATATCTATTAATGAATTAGTACTCCTTATAGCAGAAAGATCAAATAAACGAGTTACAATTAAAAATATCGACGGGCCTCGAGGTGTTATGGGTCGTACATCTGATAATAAATTAATAAAAGAAAAGATTGATTGGGCACCAGATGAAGATTTAGAGACAGGCATTGACAAAACATATCGTTGGATTTTGGGACAAATAGAATCTGGCGTGGAAGATGTCTAGGTATTGCTTAATTGACCCAGAAAAATATCGTCCCGGAGGTACAGGGACACCTGGCTTTTCAAAATTATTCTTTACTCGTTGGAACGTTAATGATCTTAATATATACACAGAACTTTGTGCTAGATATGTTGACGATTTAATTGAACAATACAATCCAGATGCATTTTTAATTGTTACCGGTTCTGAATTAGATATAAAGACAATATACGGTGATGTAATTGAGCATATAGGTAAACGATTAACAGGGCCTAATAAATGGACAGGAGAAGTTCATGTTTTTAGTCCGGGATGGCCAACTGTTTTGCAAGACGATCATATTGCTTATCCAAAACCAGGCTGGGTAACACATCACATATATCAAGGATACGATCAAGTATTATTTCAACATAACTATTATTGGTTAAGACATAACAGCCTTCCCCATTTTGAGGATCATATTACACCTGATTGGTATAAAAAATTAAGTCCTGATCTTTTATATACTTGTTATAATAATCAACCTAGAGATTACAGACATTACACAATTGATCAGTTATATAAACATGACTTATTAGACAAAGGCATAGTTACTGCAAAATATTCAACAGTCGATCAAGTAGCAGAACCTGATTATATTATATCAGACAGTTGGCCCTTTGAACATTTGCCAATTGGAACAACATTAGTAGATGAATCTGACTTTCATTTAAATACTACTAAAGAGTTTGGCTGTCAGGAGTTCCCTAAAAGTTATGGTAGAGGGGCAATAGATATTGTAACTGAATCTAGGGTAAATCCGGGCGAACTTTATTTGTCAGAAAAAACAAATAAATCTTTATTAGGTCATAAACCATTTATAGTTGTAGGTGCTCCAGGTTATCATAAATGGTTACAAGAAGAAAGAGATATAGAACTTTATACAGAAATATTTGATTATTCATTTGACGATGAACCTAACTGGATTCACAGAGTTGACGGAATAATTGATAATATAAAACGTTTGTCTGAAGAATATACTACACCAGAAGATTATCAAAGACTATATGACTCTGTAAAAGAAAAAGCAGAACGCAACTTTTTTCGACATATGAATGTAATGATTAGTGGCATACATTCGCAACCACTCAATAATTTTCTTGGACTAGATCCTGTTAATAATAGTATTGAAGATTTCAATGCAGATAAAATACAAGATTATGTTCATAACCTCCAAGAAGGAGATGATATAGACAGACAGTTTCAGTTTTATTATGAATATGTTATGCCACAATTTAAGGGAACATACGATTGGATGAAAGAAATTAAAGATATTACTGACCTAATAATCTAACTAAATAGTATCAGAATTAACTTTTATATGGAGAAAATTATGAGTTGGTGGAGAAAAAAAATTAGCAAGTTTTTTGGTATGATTACAGTCAGAAACAGAGATGCTAGAGGACGTTATGTAGCGGATGATCCTAGTACTCCTGATAAAGACGAAGCATATACTAAAGTCTATAAGACTGCTAAAGGTGCTTTCAAAAAGAAAAAGACTACTAAGAAAAAAGCAACCAAATAATGTCTCAAAAGTACATAGTAGGTCTAGGATGTTCCTGGACTCAAGGTGAGGGTGGCTATCCAAAAGAGATTGTAGACTCCCACGGCGGTAGAACTCAAATAAGAGTTGGACAACCGGGACAACCTGATTCAGACTATTATCTACGTGTACATGAATTAGAAAACAGTTGGGTTAATCAACTGACAAAATATCATTTCCCTGAGTACAAGTCATTGAACTTAGGAATCAAGGGTATTGGTAATCATGCGGCAGTCAATCAATTAAACTTTGTCGATCAACA
>NZVE01000007.1 GCA_002697345.1 Paracoccaceae bacterium
TAATTGGAAAAAGAGTAAATTTGGAATAATATGTAAATTTAGATGGTTAGTATAATAAATAAAATTGATTAAAATAATTGGAAAAAGAGTAAATTTGGAATAATATGTAAATTTAGATGGTTAGTATAATAAATAAAATTGATTAAAATAATTGGAAAAATGGGAAATGAGATGGTATATGTAGAATATAAAGGGGTAATATGAGAGAAAATTGATTAAAATATCCGGAAATTGGCTGAAAAGCAGCAAAACTTCCGGAAATTCGAGCCCAAAACAGAAAATTGAAACGGATTTGGTGGATAGAGTAGGAAGCATCAACACAGATACACAAAGAATGGCACAGACCACGATTATTACCAGCGAGCAGATGGCCGTGATGGCGGCGCTCAAGGACCTATATGAAGCAGAGGGTATTAAAAGCATTCGTGCTACTCTCAAGATGGGTACTGAGTACGCCAAGCGGTGTCTGGCTCTTGAACGCGAAGGCGCGGCCATGGACAAGGCTATTCTGGGAGATGTTAAGAAATCCCGGGGTCGTCCAGCTCTTGACCCGAAAGTCAAGGCCCTGAGGGTTTTGGCTCGTGGCTTCAAGGCAATGGCTCGCGCGAAGGTTGCGAACCAGAAGGCAACCGCCAAGTCTTTCAAGACGATGGTGAGCCTCTGGAAGACCGAGAAGCGTGCAGCAGCCAAGTTGGCCAAGGAAGCCGCTCCAGCGAAGTCGCGCGGACGTCCCGGCCTTACAGCTGAGGAAAAGGCGCGTCGTGCAGAGGAGAAGGCTGCCAAAGCCGAATCAAGGCGTGAGAAGTCTCAGCTTGTAGCCCGGAAGGCTCTGTTGCGCGAAATTCGGGTAGTTCTCAAGGATACTCGGGCAGACCTGAACAAACAGGCAGAGCTTCGTATCGCAGCCCAGAAGAAAGCAGACAAGGAGAATAAGGCTAAGGCGAAGGCTGCGAAGTAAGTAAGAGGGCAAATAAGAGGGCAAATAAGAGGGCAAATAAGAGGGCAAAAAGAGGGCAAAAACAAACTAATAATAGAAAAAAATAAAAGTGTATGCTCATATGCATACATTTTTATTTTTCTATCTCAAATCTCATTATGCTAGCCATTTCTCAATAAGTGGTTGGGCGTGTGATACAGCCGTGCAACCAAGGTAAAATTGAAAGGGAAATATGGGATGTAAAAGAGAGATAAGAGGGATGGCCCATACACAAATAATGGTCGCGAAAGAAAGGCTTAAGCTGACAACAGCGGAAGTAATGGATAAGATGCTAAGAGCAGACTTAAGCAAACTGATGATACCGGGACGAAATAAGGGTGAGCGGGGACAAGCACTGGAGTTGATATTGGGAATACCCAATTCATCGGCATTAACGGACTTGGAGGATGGAGAGCTCAAGACATTTACAGTTGGGGAAAGCATAGCAGTAACACAGATGGGGCACTGTCTGGAAGAGGTCATAAATGGTCAAGTGTCCTTTACCGATTCCAAGGTAGGTGAGAAACTAAGGCAAACAATCTATGTAGCCTTTAACAGGGCAGGACAATATGCCGGGTCGCGATTACTGTCACAAGAAACAGATGCGGAACATTATCGAGTTCTGGAAGAGGACTATCATGCAATATGTGATGCATTGAGAAGAGCATACGCAAATAATATGAGAATAGGAACGACAAATGGACCAAACAATCTACTACAAATTAGAACAAAGGCATCAAAAAACACGGCCGGTGGGTACACACCAATGGTTTACAAGGGCGTAGAGTTGCAAAATAAAGGGATGGCCTTCTACCTGAAGGCAGATTTTGGGAAAAAACTAGTGCAAAAATAGATAAATGAGGTAGCAATGTTGGGCAATAAGTGAGGAAAAGACAGGTCTTTTTCTATTTAAATAGAATAGATGGGCAAGATGGATAGATTTACCAGAGACTTCCGGAAGACCGAACCCTAGAACAGAAAATTGAAGCTCGTTTCGGTGGCAGATGATGAGCATACAACAAGAATACAAAGTAATATGTCAGTTCGCATTCAAAACTTCTCGCGTCGCACAAGCTGTGGCTGGTGCAAGAACCTGGGGCTGAGTCCGGCAGAATACAATAGTCACACGGCTAAGAACTGTGATGGGGAGGTAGTCTGTCCGCGGATTATCGCCAACGTCTGCAATGACTGTGGTGAGACGGGACACACACCCAAGACATGTCCAGCGAATGCCGAAAGAAAGCGCGCGGAACGGTCCAAAAAGAAGGAGGCCGCGTACGATGAAGATGGTATGCGGATTGTTCAGCGTCCAATCCGGAAGCGAAGGCAGTGTAAAGAAGAAGCATTGTTATTCGACAACCGCTTCACGGTGGAGGTTGAGCTTGAAGTCGTGGAACAAGAGCCGGAAGTGACAAACAAGTCGCGGTTCGCATGTGAGCACTGCGGTTTTGAGCATTCCTGCTACGAGGTGGTTGAGGACCACGAGAGCAAATGCCGCCTCGGCCATGGAAAGAAAGAGACAGTGAATATTGTCAAGTCTTATCTCGCCGCAGCCAAGACAGAAGCGTTGAGCTGGGCAGACGATGAGGGGGAGATGGAATTCAACGAAGACCAACTCTGGCCTTCTCTCTAAGAAGAGAACCAAAAGAGGGATAAAGTATGAGGGACAAAAGAAAAAAAATACTAAATATAGGTGGATTAGTGTGAGGGAGAGAAAGATAGAGGAGGCTATTTTTCTAATAATACAAAAATATATACTAAATAATAATTTATATTTTTCTATAAAAGTTATTTACTGCCATCAAATCTTGCCAATATCTGAGATTCTGATTATGTATTGCCATCAAAACTCATCAATCATCAAAATTCATCAATATCTGGGCTTCTGATTCCCTCCCCCCTCGAAGCCGTTTATTCATAGATTTTCTTTTAACTCGCTTCTTAGACTTGGACATTTTCCTAGACTTGGACTTAGACATTTTCCTAGACTTGGACTTGGGCATTTTCCTAGACTTGGACTTGGGCATTTTCTTGGAAGCATTTCTCTTACTCGCGTATTTTTTGGCCATTATATGATATACAAATAATAAAATTTATATGGGGGGGTCCAAAATAGAGGCAGCATTCGGGTCCAACACTATGGCTCTCCTCTTCCGGAAAGGAGCCAGTCCTAGGAGAAAATTGAAACGGGTTTTGTGGATGGGCTGGTGGTATAACAAGACAGTAAAGACCATGGCGAACCATTTTACCATCAAGGCCGGGATGAAGCAGTATGTGTTGGACAGAGAATTTCATACAAAGGGGCTTCGGAACGCAGTATCGTGTGTTTTGAGGGAAGGCCTGGACACAAGTTGGGGCGTTGGATTGAAGAACCAGATGGTCCGTCGTGGCGTACCATTTAATGCAGTTGGCGGAGAGCCATTTCGCAGAGGTTCTCGTGGTACTTGGCAAATGTTTCACACAAATGATAGAGTGTGTGAAATATCCAAGGGGAGACATCCAAAAACCTCGATGAAGGTGCAGGAACAGCTGATAACCTTTATTACAAAGGCAATCGAGGAGATAGTAGATGGCCGTTTAGATTGGTCACCGAACTGGTATAACAGTGGAAATGCCGTGCCCGATGGGGAATGGACTGAGATGCGTGAGATACTTCGTGTCTTGCACGAAGTAGACCCATATTACAGCCACCAGCTCAATAACATGTATGACTTTTATGCAAAGGATTTCATTGTACCCGAAGATGTAAACATTTTCAAAATGCCCAATAAAGAGTCAGCCTATGCCATGACAACATGGGCATTTGTGAAGTTCTTGGAGAATTTTGCGCGTCAGTGGTTTACCTCATACTGGGACAGCTCAATGAAATGGGCATCACCTCATGTGGCATTTTGTGAGGAGCCATGTCCTCGCGGAAGCCACGCAAAAACAAGGTTTTGTCAGGCCTTTCTCTTTGGGTGGATGGATAGAGAGGTGATAGACAAGCTGTGTACACTCTTTGATGATGCAAATAAAGAGTGTAAGGTGCAGCAAAAAAGTAAAAAGTTGCGGATGGAAAAAGAAAGAAAGAGGGCAGTCGCTTTATGCCAAAATACAAAAGGAACTATCAGGTACATGGAAAGAAACAAGATACCGTGGGCCGATGAGAAGATTGAAATTATCGAACAGGCCTTGGCTCTTGCGAAAAAGAAGCGAGCAAAATATCAAGATGAACTGGACAATGCATTGAACCAGCGTGGAGCCTTTCTCTTGCCGTGTGTTTGCAAAGAGATGTGGAATTATTATAAAGAGAAAGATGAAAATGCAGGAGAGCGGCTCTTTGAAAACAAATCTGCAAACACAATTGTTGCTGTACAGATACTCAAATCTGTCTGCAATACTGCCTAAATAAAAAATACAAAAAAAATAAAAAATACAAAAAAAATAAAAAATACAAAAAAAATAAAAAATACAAAAAAATTTATATAACCCTATATAACCTTTTTTTTATTTTAAAATGTCTTTCTCTCTTATTAGAGAATACAAAGAGGTAGAAGTAGATAGAATAATATTATGAACAACCAGAAATTCTATATTATCTCTATCTTTTACTTTAAAGAATATTTACCCACAAAATACAGGAATAATATATAAATATTATGAGCTTAAAGGGGGGAGGATAGGGGGCAGTGTGTGGAATAAATTTGGGTAGCTGCACGTGGGTCCCTATTTTTCTGGCGAGTTAGCAAAAGTGTCCTCTGTGAAGAGAAAATTGAAACGGTCTAGGTGGATACAGTGAGAGGCATTCACAGAGAATAACATGTCTAGCATCGCAAACAATACCTCTACTATTAAGCCATCGCAGCCGAGCATCATCGTTCCGGTAGCCCGTAAGGGCGTGACACAGGAGCAGGCTCGGGCGGTATTTGCAGAGCTCTTCGGCGATAAGCACATCCGGAATGTGGTGGTGGATGAGCGTCGCTCTACCAAGACACAGGCTTACTACTGCCGCATCTTCGTACACTTCACAGTGTGGCCAAAAGACAAGACGGCCCAGAAGTTCCGGAATGACCTCATCAATGGTGAGACCATAGAGGTTATCTATGATGACCCCTGGTTCTGGAAGTGTCAGGCGATGCGTCCTCGCGAGAAAAACAGTGAGGAGCAGACAGAGCGGAGGCTGGAGCTTCCAAAGCCTAAGCCAATCACTCCACATACAGAGAAAGCAAAGGAGGAGATGAAGGCTGAGGTGGAGAAAGAGCAGAATTACCTGACACTCGCTGAGTGGGAGGCCGAGAAGCGTGAGCGGAAGCGCGGTCTCGATAATTACCTCGGCAAAAACTCAACAGATAAAACACAAGATTCTACTATGGATTCGCCAACAGATGACAACACAAGTGAGACGACCGAGCTGTGTCGCACAATGACCGAGCGGTGAGCAAGAAATTCAAGACAAAAAAAACAAAAAAAACTATAAAAGGTAACTAACTATATTTGGTGGATATAAGCCCTATATTTTTTATTTGTATTTATATTTGTGTTTGAGGGACAAACACATTATACCCGTATAATGTGTTTGTATTGTATCTCATTATCTTACCCAAATCTCATTATGTCACCCATTTCTCATTATCTAATAATGGAGGGATTGCCGAGTAGGCAAATATATAGGTATTTTTGGGTGTAAATAAATAATTAAAGTGGGTCCTCGGGGAGCTCCTTGCTACTTTCAGAAGTGCTCAAAGCCGTCACCATAGGTTAAAACTATTTTTAATAAATTTCATTGTAATTTATACTATTTTTTAGTTTGTTTTAAATTCTATAACAACCCAATCAGGTAGTTGCACTGTTCCTGCTTTTATTTCTGCAGCAGAAATTATTTGACCATCAATGCTTATTGAGTCACCATCCTCAAAATCTTTAATAAACAATTTTCCCGCCGTGGGTTTTTCTATAGCAATACTGTCTTTGACCCCATCTGTAGGAATAAAATTATTATCACCTTTTATATCATCCGCATTGTTGATGTATAATGTATCGCCCCCCTGTTTGGCGCTGTCAGGCATATCACTTATTAGCCCAGGACCATCGAAAACAACACTACCCGTGCCTGAATCAGATACTCCAGTATCTGGTTGCGAACCTTGACCATTAATAACCTCTGCAGGGTTATTATCCACGACAACGAAACTAGAGCCTGTAGTGCCTGCATTTATATTAAAATCACCCGATTCTGGAGCAGTAATTGTCGTTGATTCAAATGATAAAAATAAATTGTTTATTTCATTAAAATTAATAAATAATACTTCTTTTTCTTCGGGGGCACCTCCATCATAACTAATATATTTATTTACAATTTTGTCTTTATAATTTTGTTGAATATTATCTTTATCAACAGATAATATATGATTATAAGTATCACCAGAATATTGAATAGAAACATTTTCTACTAAATCCGCCTCCTTTAAATTATTTGTTATTACGGTATCATTGTCAGGAGAATATGTATTATCATTATTTTTATCTATATAATATCCTTCGGTTTCGTGAACTCGTACACTAAAAACATTACTACTCTCAATATTTATAGGGCTTTCCCCACTAGATTGTGCTAGATGCTGATTCGCTAAATATACTCTATCTTTAACTTTCATATATGTAGATGTGTATATAGGTGTATATCTGTATAGTTTTTTACTATCAATTACTCGTAAACAGACTGATATTGATAATTTAATAATTTAGCTAACTCTTGTAATTTCTTGTGGAGAAATCTTTTTCGTAAAATTTCAGCAATAGTAGGATTTTTATTATTAATACTAATAGCTTCACTCATATATCTACTCCACTTTTTCTCTCTTAACTTATGTTCATACAGCTGTCTTCTATACTTATTTAGTTGTTCCATAGCTATATGTTAATATTATTTCTATTATCTTTAAGTTTCTGGAAATAAATAAAATGAATAATAAATAAAATGAATAATAAATATAAGAGCATGAAATTACAAAATTTATTAATACTGTTATTAATACTGTTATTAATACTGTTATTAATACTGTTATTAATTTATTTGTTTAGAATATATATTTCAAAACAAGAAGAAGATAGAGAGACCTTTGCTTTAAATAAACCACAAAATCACAAAATAATATTATTAGGAGATAGTATATTTAAAAATAATATTTATGTCCCTGAAAACAAATCAGTATCTGCATTATTAAAAAAAGAATATGGTAAAAACAATGTATTGGTCCTTGCGATGGACGGAGCTACAATAAAAGAGATGACTAGACAAATAGATATAATTTATCCCCACCAAAAGTACAATAATAAAAATACATATATATTTGTATCTTTTGGTGGAAATGATATAATAGACAACTTTATTTTAAATAAAACACATGTCTCTCTAGAAGAACTATTTCAAAGATACAAAAGCAATATGACCTATCTAAAAAATAAGGTACCTAAGGCAAATATTTGTCTAACAACAGTATACTATCCCCAACAAGAATCATACAATAGAGAGAAACTAATAAAAAAATGGAATAATAAAATAATATATTATGCAAAAATAAATAATTATTTAATATTAAATTTACACGAACATTTATTAGATAAAACAGACTTTACAAACAAAATAGAACCATCAGTAAAGGGTGGCAAAATTATAGTATCTCAAATAAATAAAATTATTAATCAAAATCAAATTATTAATCAAAATCAAATTATTAATCAAAATTAAATTACGCAACAAAAAATGACATATGTCAAATACTTATAATAACCCTTATATCCACCACGAAACAACTTAAAGACACCCCTATATGAGAGTATGTAGCGGTAGCATAGTCTTGTCTTATCTTATTTCATGGTTTGGTTTGATAAACAAAGATAAATAAAAAAATATTTTTATCTATTTTTGTGCATACCTATAAATTGGTATTTAATGGCAAAGATAAAATTGATATGCAAATAGAGACATATGGTTGTAGTGTCAACATCCCCTATGGTCTAGTGGTTTATGATGATGCACTTTCACTGCATCGACCAGGGTTCGATTCCCTGTGGGGGAATATAGTGGATAATCTGCCGTGGGAAAGCAGATATGTCTAACCAAATCCACGCCATCCATTCCCAAAAAAAACAATCTTATATCCAAACAGCAAACTTTTTATAAAACAAAACTCACATATAATGATTTTAATGTTTATAATGGATATAGCAATTGAGCTCCATTAGCTCAGTTGGTAGAGCAACGTGCTTATAACGCGGAGGTCGGCGGTTCGAGCCCGCCATGGAGCAATCCTATTTCGCGATAATTATACGAAGAAGGGTTAAAACCCTAATTTGGCACGAAATAACAATAACAAACAATAACAAATAGAAAGCTAGCAGCAAATTCAAATAATCTTTCTTTAATAAAGTAAAAAAGCTTTCTGTACATATCAACCAGTGTTCCCGAGCGGTCAAAGGGGGTGGACTTAAGATCCACTGCGTATGCTTCGTGGGTTCGAATCCCACCGCTGGTATCTGGTGGCAATTAGCATAATATTGGTGGCAATTAGCATAATATTGGTGGCAATTAGCATAATATTGGTGGCA
>NZVE01000008.1 GCA_002697345.1 Paracoccaceae bacterium
GAAGAGAATGTTAAACGACATGCCTCGGACAGCACTTGCAGATGTAGAAGCTGCCAATATCTTACTGCCATTTTCTAACTCTACATTACCTTTATTCCATACAAGAATACCATGCTGCATCCACTTAGGCAAGTTCTCGTATGCAAGTTGTAATCTTCCTAGAAGTTCCCTAGCGGTAGATGCCTTGTTCGCAAGAATACCAATATTGACACTATCAAAAAAGATTGCATAGTAAAGAAGATAAGCGACAACAGTAGTAGATTTCCCTGTTTGTCTTGGGAGTTTTGCGATGTTGAATCTGTTTTCATGAAAATCATTCAAAATTTTCTTTTGAAAATCATACATCTTGAAAGGTATCAAACCCTCATCAAGAGAAATGATTTTAATATAATTCATTGCAAAGTAGATCGGATCATTCTTACATTTGATCCACTCGTCAATTTGTTTTTTTGTAAATTGTATTGGGGTCCCTGCCTTTTTCAGGTTGGGATTACCCAAGTACACATCATTACTAGTTGCCAAAACAAAAACCTAGTTCACCACTACTATTTAGAGGTCTCCAAATTGGTCACGCATATCTTCCATTGTTTTTTTCTTTGCGGCATAAGTACCATCAATGTATCCAGAACGGTACTCCCATGTCTGTCCACCATCTTTTCCTTTTGATGGGTTGATACATTCTTCGTTACCTAGTTTATTACAAACAAGACCAGCAAGGTCTAGTTCACTCTTGTCATAAGAGGCAGCAGTACCTCTAAACACATGTTTGCCGTTAATCCAAGCAGCACCACATTTAGGACATTCTTTTCTCTCAATTTTGAGATCCGACAGTTCCTTATCGTTGGTCATCTTTTAATTCCTTTATAAGTTTGTTGTAATCAGGTAGATCCTTTATAAGTTGTTGTTCTAATTTACGTCTCATCATAAACATCTTCAATCTTACCCAGGCATATCGCAGCTGTAAATCAATATATAAAAATAATCGCACTGTTTCATCTACACCTGCGTATGCTACTAGGAGCACCAGGATAGTTGCAAGTACATAAGTAAAGTACATAAATTGTATCAGCGTGATACTGGTAAATATTTAGAACCTATATTGAGGGTAATCTATTTAAATATCTTCAAACCAAATCAACAGTTCCATGCTCTCAGTGATTTGTTGATCCTGCTATCAGGATCAGAAGCAGTCTTCTTACTGGTTAACTTCTTTTTCATTCCTTTCATTCTAGCGCAGAAGGATGCCCTCCTGGGATTTCCAGCCTTCTTGCTTGGTGCTTTAAGGTCAGATCCTGGATTTTCCTTTTCGTAAGACTTTCGTCCTTTCTCATTGAGTCCACCTTCAGAGTTCTTTCCTGACTTTTTTGTCCAGGCTGCTCCTTCGGTAGTCAGGTTATCTTCACGAAGGCGATTTCTCATCTTATCCATCATCATTTTTCTATCACCCATTTTGCCAGCAAGTCCAGTATTGCCAGTGGGTGCCTTAACTTGTTTCTTAGCAAGTGGGTTTTTGATATCTAGATTAGGATGACCAATGTATCCATCTCCAGGTTTGCCGCCAATAACTTCATCTAGTTGCAACTCTCCCCTCCAATCAGAGAAAGAGTTTGTTAATCTCATTGGTGTGGGTTTTTTAAATCTAGTTTGAGGTCTTTGATTTGTAATATTAGTGGGTCGTTGAGCACCCATATATGGTTGTACTTTAATGGGTGTTACTTTTGGTGCAGGAGGAGTTGCTTTTGGTGGTGGAGTAGTTGCTTTTGGTGCAGGGGTACTCCCTGTTCCCGTTTTGGGTGCAGGCATTCTCGACTTCATATCCTTCATCAAAGGATTCGTAGTCTGATTCGTTCCTCTAGTGCGATCTCTTTCTGTTTTTGCAGCAGCAAGTTTTGGATTTGCTTTTGCCCAGGCTGACATACGTGTTTTCTTATCCGCAGTACGCAGTTTCTCATCAGCAGCGGTTCTCTTTGGTGTAGAAGATGGTGCTGGAGTTGA
Organism: Paracoccaceae bacterium; assembly: GCA_002697345.1. Classification (GTDB taxonomy): domain Bacteria; phylum Pseudomonadota; class Alphaproteobacteria; order Rhodobacterales; family Rhodobacteraceae. Next base: position 1,996 of record NZVE01000008.1, read on the forward strand.
TTTAGGAGGTTTATTTTCCCTAGCTTTATCTGCAGGAGTTGTTTTCTGCTCTGGAGTTCTGGTATCTTTTTGAGTACTCTTTGGAGGTGCTACACTTCCATCATCCTCATCACCATATCGTTTACCGTCTCGTCCTCTGGATGGAATATGTGGTTGATTGATTCCACCAGTGTTTGGAGTTCTCTCACCAGATCTTACGGTAGGTTCGTTAGAATCTTTTGCTGGAGGATTCAACCAGTTACCGATGGCACCAGCGGCTTGTCTAGCTTTTTTCTTTGCTGATTCAATTCCATCCAGAAACTCCTGGCGGCTCTTCAACCTAATACCTTCGGCAATCTTTGGATTAATAGTGACAGTATTCTTTCCTGTCATTGGTTTGATTTGCTTTTCTTTTTCTTTCGGTTCTTTAGATTGATCATCTACTTCCCAAAGAAAGTCTTCTCTCCAATTAGAAGCCTTAAGTGGTTCGGGTTTAATAATATCCACAGAATCAATCTCCGTTGGGATGTACGTGTCTCTCCAATCCATAGATTCCTTCCATGGATCCTTTTCCTTTCCCTTCTCTTTCTTAGAGTTTCTATCTTTAATTGATTGAGTAGAAGAAACCCCAGTCTTAAGACCTCGGTTCTTCTTCAGTTTCTGCATCATTTTTTTCTTCAATTTACTCGCTTTCTCACCAGCATTGGTGGCAGTAAGAGCAGCCTTCCCAACAGATCCAACTACACCCAATGCATTGCCAAGAACCTTTGTACCTGCTTCTGCATTGGAATCCTTAGATGAGACTTTAGAAATTTTAGCCGAGCCTAATTCAGACTCAATTTTCTTCTTCTTTTCATCACCATCAGATTTTTCTTTTTCCAAAGAACTTTTTCTATCTGAAAGTTCTTTCCTTCTAGTTTTAGATGCAAGAGTATCTTCAGATTTTTTTCTGGCTAACTCTTTATTTCTTCCATCAGAAACTCTTTTCTTAGCCTGAGAAATGAATGACTCCCCAGACTCTTTATCTTTTTGTGCCTTTGTTTTTGTCTTAGCGACAGGAACATTCTTCAAAGCTTCCTTTCTAGCTTCTTTCTTTTTTTCAGCAGCCACTTTTTTGGGATCTGTTTTTGGTTCCTTTCTAACCGAATCAATAAGATCGTCTAGATTTGGTTTAGCCATCAACCTTCCTCCTCTTCCTCATCACCCTTGATGAGTTTCCCCATCTTATCTTGCACCTTACCAACTCCCTTCTTTGCAACATGCACTGCTGCTTTCTTCGCAGCCATCTTAGCAAGTACACCAACGATAGCAGGAGCAGCCTCTGTGAGGTGATCGGTAGATTCAATCTTTAGAGTCTTTGGATAGTCCTTGTCGCCCTTCTCAGCAGGTGACTCACCACGTTCACGTTTTGCATGAATGTTTGCCCAGAGGCCTTTCTTCTCTTCTAGAGTTTCCTCCTTGACATCGTTTCTATCGTTCTCATTAGCATCCTTATTAAGTGCCTTGACAATCTTTGCAGACTTCTTATGCGCTTCAGATCCCTTCTCACCACCCGCCAGGGCGTCTCTGGAGAGGTTCCCAGCGCGACGGAACATCTTGTTCCTCTTTTCCCTAGAGAGTTCCTTCTTACCCTCTTCAACCACCTCTCCAGTTACTTCAACTTCTTCCTTTGGAGTAGAGACAAGAGGTTTACGTTGAGGTCCAGCAGGTTTCGACTGCATAGCTTTAGGATTTAGTTTATTCATAAAGTTACTAAAACCTTGACTCGCCTTTCTCAAGAGTTTATCACCAGCTGGTTCTTGACCACTCGCAGACATTCTCATAGTCTTTTTAGGTGGACCTGCATCAGCTCTGATTGCATTCATACCTTCAGGAATCTCCTCTTCCTTCACACAGTTAGGAACTTCCTTACCATTCTTTTTCTTGGTTCCCTTCGCCTTATAACCATCCCAGCAGGTGTCAGCACCAACGTTCTCGCGGGCTTTCTTCATACCCTCGTCAACTACTTCTACTTCTTCTTTCGTAGTCTTCTTTTCTTCTTTCTTAGACGAAGGTTTCCTACCCATCGCTGCTTCCCAGTCTGCATCCTGTCTCTTCTTACGCACTTCAGCAGTAGCGCCATAGTCATGACCAAAGTCATTACCACCAGCAGTCTTGCCCATCTTCTTTCTTTGTGCAACCAATCGCTTCTCGCGACGTGCTGCCATTGCTGCTAACGAATCTGCTTCATCGAGTTCAACTTCTTCTTTAGCAATTGCCTTGCCAACTACCTTACGTCTATTCTTCAGATACTTATCAGACTTGGTATTTTTCTTACCGTCATTATCAACATCATCATCTTCCTGACCTACGGGGTCAAGATTATTTTCATATACAGATTTATAAACAGATGCTAACTCTTCCGCATCATACCTTTTATCAAACATAGCTCTGAAAGAAAGACCTTATCAGAGTTATTTATTGTATTTGGTTCCTGGACCTGAGGCAGGATCATTGGGTTTCATTGGAATCACTGTTGCTTTGATCATATCCTTAGGAAAACCAAACTTTTTTTTACTTTGTCCTGGTGTCATAGACTGAACATACTTCCTATAGTCATCAGTACCAACTTCATATGCTTCCATGATATCTTTCAACCATGACTTAAAGATTGTTCCTTCTGGAGTCATACAAATAACATAGTTAGTGCCACGTCTAGAAATTCTCCCCACCTCTCCAGTATTAGTATTTTCAACTAATGTTCCCATGGAAAAAATAGTATTACTCATGTAAGCAACTCTAAGACCCTCGGGATCCAACTTAGGAGCAATTTGCCAATCCTCAGATATGGATACTCCCATGCTCTTCTGTAGGGTATTAAACAATTGTTTCTTATCTACGTTTCCAAGAGTGTTTGGAATACCCGTAGCAAACATCTTAAAGTCCCCATCCTTTGCAGCCTTTCTCATTTTGGATGCCGACATACCTTCAACACCTTCGGAATCAGCATCTCTAGCTCCAGCAGAGATTACTTTTATCTCCTCAAAATCGTAGAGATCTCCATTATATTTTTGAGCAAGACTTTGAAACTCAGCAAGTCTATCCTGTCCAACTATAATTGTTACGGACTTATACCCAAGGCCATAACATGATTGCAGAACATTAAAGATAGTCTTTGCTTCTGGATCATCCCTGATGTCATCATCAAAGTCAGGGAACATAACCTTCATGTATTCAATTTTGCTTGAAGGTTCTAAAGGATTTTTCTTAGGATCTTGGGTGCGACTTGGATAAATTCGCAAATCAAAATTAGATCTTTTAGCCTCACTACCTGCAGCCTTAAGAAGTTTTTCATGTCCAATAGTTGGTGGGTTAAACCTACCAAATACAATCACAGCACCATCAGAAGATGGTTCTCCCATCGTTTCTAATGATTGGAATTCGGGATCTTTGTTTCCTGTTTCACTATTTTTTTGATCGGGATTAGGATCCTTACTGGGTTTAGAAGTAGGTGTCGGGGAAGAATTATCTGGAGACTTAGTATTACCTGGAAGATTAGGTTTAGAAGGACTTCCTTGTTTTGGCGCCTCACTTTTAGAGTCTCCTCCCGAACTAGTAAATTTTAACTTACCATTAACTGTTTTTGCTACAAATTTTCCGCCTTTATCGTACCAACCACCATGACCATCTCCAGTCAAACCTTTTTGTTTGGCTTGAGTGGAAGCAGTAGTTTTGACGGCTTCGGATATAAATTCTAGAAAACTTTTCACGAAAAAATTACTGCCTTTTTAAATATTTATTAAAAGGAAACCACTATAGCATTGGATGGTGGTCTAGCTACTATCACAATCCTCCTGCCTTTATCACCAGCACTAGGAGACTTACCAAGGATTAATGGATAACCTTTATTATCTTTTTCTTTTGTTTCAAAAGGTTGATCTTTTCTTCTCTTCCTAAGTCTCAAGTAAAGATCGTGATCTTTCGCATACTTCTTAGCATCATGCAGTCTACCATTAACGGTTAGAACATTGCCACTAGATGTAGAGTGAACATCCATAGGACCAATATACATGTGAGTAATTGGTCCTCCCATAGGTTGCGTTCCAAGAACAATAGTCTGTTTTAATTCAGAACTAATTTGTCCATATATATCTGGAACCTGTTGTCCTTGAGTAAATCCCAGTTGCAAATACTTATCATAAGCGGCTTGAATAAATCTTCCACTAAATCCTGGAACAATTTTTTCTAGTCCGTTTAGTCCTCCGCCAGCCATACTAGGAGCACTTGGACCTTTCATGGATAACTTGTAAATTTTATTTGTAGTTCTAATCTCAACATCGGTGTAAGGTTCATCTCCCGATGCAGATCTACCTGTTACTTTATTAGCAGAAAGAACATTAGATAGTCTTGTTGAACCTGCCTGTAAAGTGAATGGTTTACCACCTTTAGATTCTGAAAAGAAGTTTATTGCATCTACAAGACCAGTTTCTTGTCTTTCTGATAGAGTTCCTGCCATATGGGGTCATGGTTCTACACCCCTATTTAGATAGATCCTCTCTTTTTCATAAGGAGTTACCTCTCCTGTCCACAATCTATACCCCTCTTTAACTTCTGGCAAAAGCCACTGGTCCACACGAACACATTGTTCCCAGTTGACGGGGTGAGAACAACTCACCACTACAACAGTAAAAAATGATCTTATGTAGATCCAGAGACTAAGCATGGTGAGGTTTATGTTCCCTATCCATAGGTTTAGAGGACTCAAAGGAATCTCTTGAAAGATTTTTAATTACAATGAATGCATCTTTATTATACTTACGAGTACCAATAGGGGATTGCCATTTCTTGTTATACTCTTCACCGACATCGATACCAGAAACTTGAGTTCCTGCCATTTCAACTACGATGTTATCACCTTCTTCCCACCCATACTTTTGGGCAAGAAAAACAACTTGCTCATTTATAGTAGGTGACTCCATAACTCTTTCTTCTGGGTCTAATGATCCGTTCATACATCTCCTTGTCTACGGTTCTCTGACTGATGAATGTCAAACTCACCACCAGGGTAACGAGCCATCAGTTTGTGAACATTCATCTCAATGACTTCATCGATAGAAACATTGAGACCAATACATGCCTGAGCGACATACCACATGATGTCTCCAAGTTCACGTTTGAGATGGAATAGATTTTCATCATTGACGGGTTTACCCTGGAAGATAATCTTCTTGACAATCTCAGTAAACTCACCTGCCTCAGCAGACATTCCTACAGCAGCAGTAAGTAATCTCTCACTAGGAAACTCCTGTCCTTCTAGTTCTTGAAGACGATAGACGAATGCCTCAAAGTCTTTGCTTTGTTCCGAAGTAACGGCATCCACAAATTCCAGATATGCATCGGTGTTTACGTTTACTTTTTCTTCCATTTTATCCAATTCCTGTTGATACATTTCACGAGTCCACCCATCATTATAAGGTGAGTTAGCTTGAATTTGCAGTTCAGTCTTATTCATCAAAAGTTAAGTGAGGAAAATTTGTCTTTGGATTTTTTAGACTCTTCGTAATTATACTCCTCGTCTTGACCACTGTCAAGGATATCGTCCTGAGCAGATTGTTCACAATCATAAAGTCTCATCTTGGCACGATCAATACCCACAACAAATCTTTTGTTGACGGTTGGATCGTTGTAACGGTTCTTCAATTGTTTCACCATAATTTGTCCCAAGTCCTCAAGCTCATCTGTAGAAATAAGGGCAAACATAAGATCAGCAGTAGCAGGGAGACCAAAGGACTCAGAAGTGTCAGTAAGCTCAACGTCAGAGCTACCATAACCAGAACGAGTGGTCTGCGTGGCAGAAACGATAGGGACTCTTGTTTCAACAGCCAATCCTCTAAGTTCTTCTGCAATAGCTTTAATATATGAATATGAATTGACAGTGCTATTTCCGCGATACCTTTCGGAAGCACATATATTAAGGTAATCAACAAAAATAATATCAGGTCTAAATGACTTCTTAAGTGCAAGTTCATTAAGGAGTGATCTAAAATGTCCACTGTGTGCGCTTGCAGTTGGATACTCTTTAATTATAAGAGACCCTTGAGTTTTTTCCGCAAGTTTATTTACTTTGTTTTCAAACATTGACCGAGGCAAATCAGTCAACTGTTGAATAGGAATGTTCAAGAGATTTGCGTCAATTCTTTCTGCAATTTTTTCTTCAGCCATCTCAAGAGTAATGTATAGTACATTCTTTCCTCTTAGAAGAACTGAAGCAGCAACGTGACACATAAACAAAGACTTACCCACCCCAGTGCCAGCAAGTGCAATGTTTAGACTTTTATTACAAAGACCACCCTTTGTAATCTTATTAAAGAATTCTAAGTCAAATGGAATTCTTTCTTCTTTCTGATGATAGAAATCAAATCGTTCAGAAGCATCTTGCAGATAGTCATGTCCAACATGATTATCAAAACTTACGGATAACGCATCAGAGAGTATAGACGGGATAGCATCTATACCTTTCTTTTCATTGTTACCATCCGCAATACCTATACTCTCCACAAGAGCAAGGTAAATCGCTCTATCTCTACACCATTTCTCAGTAACGTCAGTTAACCATTCTTCATTAGAAGAATCAGTATCAAACTCTGAAAGAGAATCGACCACGGACTGGAATGTTTCCTGATTGATATCAGACCGTTTCTCGCACTCAATATTCAGAATCTCTACAGTAGGGCACTTATTATACTCACCAATAAACTTTTCGGACTCTTCAAAAATTACTTTTTCATGTACACTATCAAAATAATCCTTTTTAAGAAAAGGAAGAACCTTTCTAGTGTAGTCCTCATTAAGAATTAGATTCTTAAGTATTGTCTTTTCAATCGTTTCCATCAATGATAGTGCAGGTATGTGCTCAGAATATATTTTGGTTTACCTTCTTTTACAGGTAAACCTCTATGTGGATACTGCCATGTGGGTGGGAACACAAGTACTGTACCAGTATTTGGTTTGACTGTCAATTTATGATATGGAAAATCAGTCTCGCCTCCAAAGAAGTCATCATTTAGATAACACAAAAAAGCAAGATATCTTTTTGCCGTATCATGATCCTGAACATCGACATGCAAATCAAACATGTCATCAGAATCGGGTTGATATTTTTTAATTCTAAGTTCCTCAAGAAATATCTTATGAGGAAACCATTCAGAATAACTCTCCAAACCTTCTTTATAAGATCTAAACACTTCAATAAATTTGTAAGAAAGAATCTGAACAAACTTACGATATTTTTTTTCTTGATTGAGATTTACTTGTGTGAAATTAGGGCGTCCAAAATTGTCAACACGTTCTTTGTTATCAGATTGTTCAAAAATATCAATTAGGGACTGACAAGTTGTAGAATCAAAAGCCTCACATTGCTTTATGAATTCATCCATATGCAAAGGTTTCTCTTGCAATCGCATCAAGTTTTTCCATAACATCATCGGTAAAGTATTCCTCGGGCGTTGCCAAGATTTGCTTTCCGTAGATTTTTTTTCCATTGATCTCATAACGACCTGCTACATTTTTCCAGAGACCCCCTAGTTCTCCCAACTCAAGAAGACCATAATATCGATCAAGACCACGCTCATCGTAATAGAGACGTATAGTAACATCCTGATTCTCTTTACTTAAACGCGACTTAGCAGTCTTTGCCTTGATAAGGTTTCCAATGACATCGGTGCCATCTTTTTCTTTTTTCTTGGACAGATAGATGATTGTAGAAGCAGCATACTTGAGACCACTGCCTCCTCCCATTTCCTTAGTTGGTACATAAGATCCGATGACATCATAGGTGTGATTAGTTACAATCATTGGAATGTTTGCTTGACCAAGTTTGAGTGTAAGCATACGGAATGCTCCCTTAACAAGTTGGGATTTGGTCATGTCCCGAACTTGTTTGTCATCTAGTGCGTCACGAATCTCCTTCTCTGTAGAAAGCATTCCAAGAGAGTCTAACACAAACATGCAAGGTGCTCGTTCTCCTTCAGGTTTTTTTAAGTATATATCAACTGCCTTCAGGGCCTTAGTTCTAAACTCTTCAATAGTAACAACATTGACAACAACTAATCGACTTAAGTCAATGCCACGACTTTCAAGAAGAGTCCTATTAACTGCTGCTTCAGTGTCAAAGTACAAACAGTAACCACCAGGATTACTGTCCAGAAAATTCTTAACCACAGCGAGACTAAAGAAAGTCTTTCCAGTAGAAGACTCCCCAGCAATGGCAGTAATCTTATTCCCAGATACGCCACCAAATATACTACCTGAACAAAGTCCGTTAAAGATGTACGAACC
>NZVE01000009.1 GCA_002697345.1 Paracoccaceae bacterium
CTCCGTTTTAATGAAGAGCGCAAAGAGCACAAGCGAAACGCCTATAGCTGGATTCCATTTAGTGGCGGCGCCCACATGTGCATTGGGCTGCACTTTGCTGAGATGCAAATAAAACTTGTGATGTTTGAAATGCTTAAGAATTACCGCTGGAGTGTCCCCAAGGGCTACGAAATGCCAGTACAGCAATCACCAATATCAAAGCCTACTGATGGATTGCCTATTAGCCTTTGTCGCCGTCAATAAAAAATCAGGTCATGCAGCGATCAGTTTTAATGACAACCTTGCCGCGATCAGACCTAACATAACCAAAATTGCTAAGAGCGAAACAATAAATACCTTCATCCTAAGAGGCACGTAGTTTGAAGTAACATGCACGTATGCATGGAAGTATCGCAACACCGTATAAAACCATGCCAATACGATCAATAATGTATCAGACACTCCCCCGACAACCGCCCCCAAACAGAGCAAATAAAATAAAATGGGGGTTTCAAATTGGTTGGCTATGTTATTTGAGACTTTTACCACTTCATCGTTCCATGCTTTATTGTCGAGGGCAGTGTCATCTCGACTAACAAGCCCCGCTTTAACTGCAGCTCCTTTTCGAGCACCTAAAACAAAAAACATAATAATGACCAATAAAATATTGGCCAACACTGGAAACAGTATTTCAGTACCATTCATATAAGAACCTTTTATCCTTATTGCTTAAAAAATAGAAACCCCGAGAGCCCCTAATCGCCATCAAAACTGCCATTGCCACTGTTATCATTAATAAAACACTCCCAAGGCCAAAGCCAAACAACTGCCTGCCGATAATGAACATCGACATGACTAGGAAAACCAAGCTTATGAGTAGACATTCCAATACTGGGGCCAACCCAATATCACTGCTTAACGATAACTCCGCCTTTCATTACAAAATCGACCTTTAAAAGTGCTGTAATGTCTTTTAGTGGACTTAGTGCTGTAGCAATAATATCCGCATGCTTGCCCGGCTCAACAGTTCCCAATGAGTCACTATGGTCGATCAGATCAGCAGCATTAACAGTAGCAGACTTGAGAATGTCAGACGCACTCATGCCAGCCTCATACATTAAAATCGCCTCGTAAGCGTTTGTGCCATGTCGAGAAACGCCGCTATCAGTCCCATAAGCGATATTAACACCAGCTTCATAAGCCTTGGTGAAGTTCCCTGCCATAGCTGAGGAAACGTCAATGGCTTTCACCTTAATGGCGTCAGACATGAAGTCGCTTTCTTTGGCCATTTTCATCACAGTATGGCCTGCCAATAATGTTGGAACCAAGTATGCACCGGTCTTTTTGAACAAACGGACGCTTTCTTTATCTGCATAACTTCCATGCTCAATACTGTCAACCCCTGCCCGAAGAGCTGCATTGATACCATCAGCACCATGGGCATGGCTTGCAACTTTTCGACCAAGCCCATGAGCGGTATCTACGACTTCTCTGAGCTCACCCTCTGTCATCTGTTGAGAAGTGCCAGTATTAGTATCTGATAAAACACCACCAGTAGAGGTAATTTTAATCAAGTCACCACCAAACTTAATCGCTCGGCGGGTTGCTCGGCGACAATCATAGGGACCGTCACAGATCGTTTTAGCCGTATACATTTCCATCAGATCAGGACTAATGCCATCTATATCACCATGACCACCAGTTACAGAAACGTTCCCTGAAGCGATTATACGAGGCCCAGTCACCCAGTTTTTATTGACTCCATTTCGCAGGGCATACATTTGCTCTGGCTGTGAACCAACATCTCTTACGGTGGTAAACCCAGCAAGCAAGGTTAGCTTGGCATGATGCACACTTTCAACAAGCACATCTGCCGAGGACATCTTTAACTGCTCACTGTCATTTTCTGGTCCTAGCTCTCCCTGTAAATGAACATGCATATCCATCAAACCAGGCATAACGAAACTCGAAGATAAATCAATCACACTTGCTTCAGTAGTAACATCGCTTGGAGCTAAAAAACCATCTTGAACCGATACAATCTTGCCATCTGTGATAACCACCGTTTGATTTTGCAGTGGCTCTTGGCCTGGAACCGCAAGTAAAGTCCCCGCATGAATTAATTGGGTATCCGCTACTGAAGGCAATGAAAGAGTAACCATCACTATTGCTGCTAATAAAGCTATGACGCGCCTTAAAAAATGAGGAGTCTTTGAAGCTCGGATATAATTACAGTAGAACATGCTTGCACCTCAGTCTGCTTATTATTTTGGATATCGCTGGTTAATTTCTAAGAAGTTTTTCGAAGTGTCGATCTAATCCCTTGTGTCGGGACACTCCATCTCGTGGCACTAAACGAGCATCTATGGGTTCAGTCCTTAATGACGGGCCTAAGCCAAATTCAGCTAACTCATCAATCACTACGCTTTCACGCCAGGTTTTACTATCTTGCAAAACTGTGGGAGGAGATAAATTTTGAACCACTGTTGCTGCAGTTGTAAATTCAGGCAGCACTCGAGTTGCAACAAAGGAAACTCTCGGTTTAATCCAGGACTCACCCATCCTGTCTCTCTGACCCCAAACGATATCGTTGTATTGCTGGTCACTGACCGCCACATCTCGACTGACACCATAGCGAGCAAACATCATAAAGCCATCGAATAAAATCGCTAAATCCTCTCGTGTAGAACTGTAACTATAAAATTGAGGCGCTCCTTCAGTTTTAAACATATTAGCTACATCAGTCATGGTGTAATCAATTTGCTGTTGTGTTACCAATGCAGGGTCTTGAAATCGCACCTGGGCCAGCCGAGTAAGTTCATTTTGCCCCCCTGAAGCATATAGAGAATCAAGAGGATAGTTGTCCTGCAAGTAGTCTGAGACAATTTGGTTTGCATTATAAACCTCTACAACTGCGTCATATACAGTGGTTGAGTTCGAGTAAGTCAACCAGCGAGTACTTGGGAAAAAATCATTAGCGTGAGCTAACTCGTGATATAGCAGACTAGCAAAGGAGTACTCAGAGTCATCCAAAGATCGAGATAACCGGTAGCGTAATGGGTACGAATAATAGGCATAGGCGTTGTCTTTTACGTAACGCCAAGGCATCTCGAACTGTAATTCAGCCCCAAAGCCTGCCCGGTAATCTGGCGCCTGATTTATCGTATCCCGCTGAGCAGGTGTTTCCCAAAGATCATCTGGATCGAGGTAAATTGCACCAAGTGTGGGACTATAAAAAGAGGGCCTAACATCATAAGAGATCACAACCGCAGTAGTTGCCCGCAACAGGTTTTTAAAGTCATCATTAGTATCGTAGTTTTCTAGAAACTTCTTAAACTGATCGCCCATCCATTGATGGGACACAATCACCCTGTTCATAATATCATCAACAGTTGGTGTCGTAGTGACCTGCGCTATTAGCGGTGACTGACCGAAAGTACAATCATCATATCGAGTGTTATTGGAATAAACACAGCTGATTAGTTGTTCTCCTGCCGGAGAATTCGGGTTATACAAAAATACATCAGCAACCCGGCTAGTGAACGGTGCATCGTCCAGTGGGACTTGTATGTTGCTATTTTCGACCAATATTGCAATTTCATCACTATGACTCTGGCCGCTGATCTCCCCTTCCAGAGAAAATTCAAGCACAGTATCCTGATCTACATTGGGTGCATCGAAAAATACCGCCACTTGACCATTCGTGGTAAGTTCTGAGAATACTACAGTCGGCCCTTTCGTTTGGGTCCATCGCCAAGAGCTCTTGTCGATTTCATTCGATTCAGAATCATTAGTGGCATAGCTTAAAAGGGACACGGCATTACCTTCTGCAACCGCATGGCCAAGACGCACACTCAGTTGACTCTGGTTGTCATCAACAGTGAAAGTGTGCGAGATTGTATTTGTGGTGGAACCATCAATCGTGTAATCAACTTCTACCCCATAGCTCCCAGACTCAGTGGGACTGAAACCGATCACCTTGCTATCCTTGGCATAAAATTCGAGATCAGCACCTGCAGTTTGACGCCAGCTGATACTCGTAAGGTCATTTTCAGGGACATACAAGACAAGCTCAGTCGACTGACCTATAGAGACCTCGCTTTCTAACTGTATAACTTCTCCAACTGGCTCAGGAGATGGAGGTATCACAGTAGGCAGTTTTGAGGAGCCACCACCACCGCAGGAGGAAACAATCCATAACAAGGAAAGTGACAATACAGTAAGGCGTTTACTCATGTGTGGCTGAACCTCTTCTTGAAAACATCTGCACACCAGAAATCAGTGTCTGAAGATTGTACGCGCCAATCTTGGATCTTGTTCAATTATGCCACGTTGTGGAATACATTTTGAACGTCATCAAGATCTTCCAACATATCCATGAAAGTAGCAAAAACATCAACATCCTCTCCTAGTAAAGAGGTTGTGTTCTGCGCTATAAACTGGATTTCATCGACATCATAGTTAATCTCTCCAAAGGATTCGGATAGCGTTTGCTTGGCTTTAAACGATTCAGTATGTGGTGCAAAAACCGTCAGCATGCCTTCTTCATTTTCGATATCAACTACGTCAACATCAGCTATCAGCAATGCATCTAGTACATCTTCTTCGTCCAGGCCAGAAAATCTCAAAATAGTTAAGTGGTCAAACATATGACTAACAGAACCCTGAGTACCTATCTTTGTCTTTGTCTTAGTAAAGCATAACCGCACATCATTAAACGTTCGACTTGCGTTATCGGTTAAGCAATCTACGATGACCATACAGTTTCCTGGTCCATAACCTTCATAGCGGGCAACTTCAAAATTTTCTCCCGCTCCACCCTTGGCTTTATCTATAGCCTTATCGATAACGTGGGTCGGAACCTGGTCCTTCTTTGCACGATCAATCACACTACGAAGGCTCAAATTTCCCGCAGGATCAATGCCTCCAGATTTCGCAATGACATAAATCTCTCGACCATACTTGCTGTAGACCCGCGCTTTGGCATCAGATGTTTTCGCCATTGAGTCTTTACGATTTTGATAGGCTCTGCCCATGATTGAATCCACATTAACATACAAGGATATATTCTATAACAGGCTGTGCAGCAGGACACTTATTTTTAGAGGGGAATTTGACGATTAAGAAGCACTATATTTTTTGGATGCCAAAAGGAACTCAATACTTACCTCGGCCCCATCAATTATCAGTACGAATCGCATAGATAATGCGGCAGGCATTTTTAACAAACATGACTTTTGATGAAAATAGGTCCATGAGAGACTGCACATCTTCTGGAATTTCTTCTCCATCTAAATTAGGTGCCTGATCTGCTCTAGAAGCTCCCACCAATAGAACTCCCATGGTTCTCACAACCTCAGCCGCTTGAGTTTGGTTAAGAGAGATAGCTGATTCAGTGGCACAAGCAATGCAACCTACTCGCTCAATAAAGTTACGCTTTGATTCCACTAATTTTTCTATCGACACATTATGTTCAATTACATGCTCCAGACGGGCCAAAAGCGGGACAAAACTCCCATCCGCCATAGCCGTCTCATACAAGGTCTCAGCATAGTCACGGTCGCTCATAGCTGTCTGCAAGCCATCCAAGAAAACCCCGCTCCAACGAATAAGGCTCTGGTTATATAAGGTTAAAAATACTTCCTCGCGCGTTTTAAAGTATAGGTACAGGGTACCTTTGACCACGCCTGCTTTTTTAGCCAGATTACCCATTGAAAAGGACTCGTAGCCCACTTCCTGAAAAAGCAACTCTGCCGATTCCAGTATCTGTACGCGACGAAAGTATTTCTCGTCCTGAGTTCGAGCGCGCTTTAATTCATTGCTCATCTTTAAACCTTTTGCTTTGTATTTTTTTCAGATACCGACCATATGGCTGCCTAAATCCAGCCAATTTCGCCCATGAGAGCATGTAGCCTATAACTGACCTGTAGTCATTGCAACTAGTTTGTGGCAAGGAATAGAATAATAACAATAGTACAAAAATTATTGAATTTCAGGTGTCAGTGTTTTTAGATACACTTCAATTTCAGTCGCATTAGTTCGAGTAGCATTCTCAGCAATCACTCCCTCTATCAAGGAATCTCCTTCCAAACCAAACAAATATCTAAGCGTGAGCAAACCATCTGTAAGGGCATCTATATCTCCGTTACCGTCGATGTCAGCAAGATCACCTAGCAAACTAATTTGAGATTGAATTTCCTCTGATGTGCTATACAGAGCATCAGGGGAGACCGTTCCAGCAATAAGAGCCGAATCAGTTAACCCAAACATCCCTCTAAGCATCAACAGGCCGTCAGTTAAGGCATCATATTGACTATTACCATCGATATCTAACGATCCAGAAGGCGGCGTACCGGCAAAAAACTCATTGAGGTTGGTGACTCCATCTCCATCCTCATCCATTGCTGCATCATTCGGATCATTAGGATTAAGGTTATAACGAGTCTCCCAAGCATCAGGCATTCCGTCACCATCAGAATCGGCTGAGTATTCAGCTTGATTTGGGAACGGATCTTCGGCATTTATTACCCCATCGCCATCAATATCCGGATCGCTGCTATCTCCTAACCCATCATTGTCACTATCCAGATAGTCATTTGGATCTGACGGAACCTGATCTTGATTATCTCCAATACCATCGCCATCGGAATCTACCCATTCATTGACATTGTCAGGATACAAGTCGTCTTCATCCAAAACACCATCACCATCTCGGTCTATCCCTTGAGGAGTAAATTTGACAACTTTAGTAAAATAGTCACCGGTATTGGGGTTAACAAGTGTATACACAGCTGAAACAGGCGACAAAATACCACTTGAAGTAAACCGCGCTATAAACGCAGTGCTCTCTCCTGAAGAAAGTACTCCGTCAGATGCAATGTTGGAAGAAATTGAAGTCTTTTCAATGTTTTCCCCATCTAGGATCTGCCATGACTTTACCTCCACATCCAAATCTGACGAGCTGGTGATACCTGATTCAAAGTCAGCCCCAGGAGCTGAATATTCACCATCCCATGTTCCTACAAATTCGCCATAGGCAACAATATGTCTTTCTGTAAACGGAAGGCTCGGGTCAAGTGGATAGGGATCTGAAGAGTCAGGCACACCATCGTTATCATCATCAAAATCAAACAAATCATCCACACCATCTCCGTCGGTGTCCCTAAAGTTAACAGGATCTAAGGGATAGTAATCTTCAACATCGGGTATTCCATCACCATCATCGTCGGCGTCTGTATTATTGCCAATACCATCTCCATCTGTATCTAGCTGTTCAGTTGAATCCAGTGGGAAATCATCAGCAGTATCTCCGACACCATCTCCATCTGAGTCTGCGGTCTCAGTCCAATCGTTGGGTGCCCAATCTGAATTATCCCCAACGCCATCGCCGTCAGAGTCTGTGGTTTCAGAGGCATCATTAGGAAACGCATCTGCGTTGTCTCCAACCCCATCACCATCAGAGTCTGTGGTTTCTGTGGGATCATTTGGGAAGGCATCTATTGAGTCAATAATGCCATCACCATCCGTATCTACTACTGGGCCTTCAGTTTCCATAACAAAAAAGATTGTGTTGTCTTCTGATATGTCATTCCATTCACTTGCCTTGCCATAGGTGTCGTTAGTCCCCGCAAGCCAATAAGGCCAATCCTCAAGTCCCATGGCTAAAGAGTCTTGATTATCATTATAATTATCAGGTTCAGCAGAGCCCCAGTTTGTATAAGAGAAGGCCTCATCAGTTTCCCACGCCCATATTCCCTCTTGCCCTAAATCAGATCCTCCGAGCCAAACATAGGCGATACCGCCACCATCATTAACGTCCCTAAAGGTCCAGGGGCTTTCACTAAAAGCGTTACTTACAATGGCGTATACCAGCGCATTCTCTTTTTCACTGGATATCGTGGCTAGATGCGCACCACGCTCTGCAGCGTATGTAGAGGCCAAGGAATAGGATTTCTCTATTTTGACTAATTCATACTTTTCAAGTTCAGCGGTATTATCAATAAGAGGTTCAGGGTCAAGTAAATCAGAGATGCCGTCATTGTCATCGTCAATATCGGCATTATTACCTTCGCCATCACCATCAGTATCCGTGTCTTCACTGGCATCATTAGGGAACGCATCTACGCCATCAGCAACACCATCCCCATCAGAATCCGCAGACTCATTAGGATCTAGCGGGTACTCATCTTCAAGATCATTAACCCCGTCACTGTCAGTGTCAATTAGTAGTGGATCAGTGCCCAGCTCACCCTCTTCGGCGTCCGACAGTCCGTCGTTGTCATCATCGGTATCGGCATTGTTACCAATACCATCATCATCAGTATCAACGCTTTCAGTTGCATCAAAAGGTAGCGCATCAGAAACATCTGCTACACCATCGTTATCATCATCGGGGTCTGCATTGTCTCCAATGCCATCGCCGTCAAAATCACTCGTCTCTGTGGGGTCGTTTGGAAAGACATCGTTAGAGTCTGACACGCCATCATTATCGGTGTCCAGAGGCTCTGCCCATTGAGCAGAGCCAAAACGACTGGTGCCAAAAACACCAACATCAGCAACAGCGTTATTGGCTAACGCAAAAGATACCCCAAAGACCAGAGCAGAAACTAATGTAAATAACCTCATGGGCTGTTAATCACTGATGTCAGCAATGACAATATGATCAAGCAACGTAAACAACTGGTCTACGTACTGTTCTCTCGTTAGCTTAGCGGGGAGCTTTACTTCCTCGGCAAAGTCATCTGAGAAGTTACGGTCAAGTGCAGCTACGCTCGCATCACAATCTTGTGCTTCTTGAGACGCCTCATCAAAAGAGCCGCAATTGGTCCCTAAACTTAAGGAATAATCTTGCTCATCAAAACCATAACCCACAGATAGGATGGTGTGCGCATCGAGCGCAATTTGGGCACTAATTCTAATCGTAGTGTAGGCAAAATACTTATTAACTCTCTGTTTAATCGCATATGCCTCACTTTCGGTGGCCTTACACGCTTTCAGAATGCTATTAAAGTCATCAATGCTTGTTATAGAGTCTTCATCTGACGTACCAGTTGTAACATTCCACTTCCAATATGTCTCTGTCGACACGGCAGACCAGTCAGCATCACAGTCGAAATAATGTGTTTCAGGGGTTTCACTATTTTCTTCACGCGGGTTGGCATCAACATATGAAATGCGAATAGAATCACTATAGAAATAGTATTCTGTATAGGTCGCGGCATCGAACTCAGCTCGCGTCATACTAAGGCCGTTAAAAGTATCGGTCACATGATAATTATTGACCGAGACGCTAACATTAGCTGGAAAGCCTGAAATAGAGTGGGTATAACCTAAGCTATCTTCATAATTCCGCCTCTCACGAGTAGTTACGGAGACTGAATTATGGCTGTCGAGGTCCTTCGCCCTAGGATAATATTCGTCACTCCAGCTATACCCATAATAAAAAGTGTTCGGCAGCTTGATCGTAAACAAATCGTGGTCATAAAATGAGACAGTATCAAACTGCATAATGTCATAAACCACGCCGAGCACAGTAACTCGGTCTCGTCCCGGGGTTTTTTCTTTTCGACTGTAAGAGTAATCTTCGCTCCAGGATGAGCCTGAATTGTTCTCAACATCAGTTTTGATGGTTGTTATTTCAGAGTTTATAGAGGCAAAATTTTCATTCATTTCCTCAGCCCTGATGACCTCTCCATCCTCAAAAACGTGGGGGACATCAGCATTCAGGTTATTTAAGCCGCATAGTGCTCCAACTAATAGGCCTAATTTTATAGTTGATTTCATTGCGTAAGCCTCATTTAATAGCAATCTACCATACACTTAGGAGGGTATTGTGCAAAAACACACCATACAACTTTGGATTATATTGGTTTTTTTTCTTTCGTCCAATGCTTCGGCATGGGATCCCTTAAACCAGAAAAGTGGTGCTGAATCAGGAGCCTTAAAAAAGGTCTCATTAACCATAGAAAAGTTTAAAAATATTCCTGAATTAGAAGCATTTTTTACTCAAGCAAATGGTTATGCCGTCTTCCCCAACATAGCTAAAGCTGGCCTTGGAATCGGTGCTGCAGTAGGTAAAGGTGAAGTCTTTCAAGATAATAAATACATAGGAAAAACATCGGTCAAACAAATTTCCATTGGTTTTCAACTGGGGGCACAAGCCTTCAGCGAAATAATGTTTTTTAAAGACAAACGAGATACTGATCGCTTTACAGAGGGAAATTTTGAACTAGGCGCTCAAGCCAGTGCCGTTCTTATAACCCAAGGTGTGTCAGTTGAGACTGCCTACAGTAATGGAATTGCAATATTTACCCTTTCAAAGGGCGGCTTGATGTATGAAGCTAGCGTAGGTGGCCAGAAATTTTCCTTTAATCCTGATTAACCGATAAGCTCAAACCCCAAAAGGATTTGTAATGGTGTGCAACTTAAAACGCTGGCATTAAAGCATGAAGATGCTCCTCAATGTCAGCGGAAGTTTTGCGCACGGCATCCTCGGCGACACCATCTGCTATGAAGGCACCCCCCTCTAGCCCAAAGAAATGTCTCATAGCCAACAAACCATCGGTTAATGCGCAATGTCCCCATTATCGTCGACATCTCGCAGATCAACTAACAGTTGGATCAGTATTACAATACGAATCCAACTTCAAAAGATTTTTACTTTAGAATAAATGGCTATACATAAATAAAGCCTTATAACTCGCGCGCCAATTTACGTATAAGCTATTTTTTTTGTGCTAGTATTTAGAAACACATATATAAATACTAATGGATAGGGGAAAATCATGAAAAAACTATTATTTTTACTGTTGGCACTTGGTTCCGCGCTTAGTTACGGTCAGGAGGCTCTTGAACATGAACCTGTCGCCAATAAAGCGGAATATTATGTGGCGTCATACAATGATCGCAAAGATATGAATGATCTTATAGATTGGGCTCAAGATTTTGAAAACTGGCAAAACGAGTCTGGATTATATGACAGTATGGCTTCATCACTGTTGGTGCCCTATTTTATCAATGA